>JAJCZO010000375.1 GCA_029262355.1 Deltaproteobacteria bacterium | reverse complement strand
ATGGAAGCTGGAGTGTCCGATCACCTCTGGACGATGCGGGACATCGCGGAGCTGCTGGAGCGGAAGGAGCAGCGAAAGGACGAATGGGCCGCATAGGCCGGCCTGTTCAAAATGAGTCACTACCGTATTGAGAGTGTGACTTCTCGAGGTCTTCTCGTTCGGCATGAAGGCGTCCGCAGCGATGAGCCCATCTGGGTAGACCCAGCCCTTCTTCCGAAGGCCCCTTAAGAGGTACTCAGGGAATTGGGGCGCGGAGCCGTTGCCCAGGCTAGAAGCTGGCTCATGTCGAGAACGGACAAGTCGCCCGAGGCCGATAGCCCGCCAGAGTCGGGCGAAGAGACGAAATACCACCCAGACTCCCCCTCATCGGGATCTATAACGAAGCCAAACCGCCGATCGCGCTGCACCCACTCCACAGAGACATCGCTCGCGTCCCCCTTGGAGACGTGGGGCGCTGGCAAGGTCGAGGGATTGTGCTGAAGGGACGCGCTTCGCCACAATGCGAGAATCCGCTGCCATTGGTTTTGCACGGTAGGATGATCCATCTGCTCGATCAATCCGGCGATTGCGCCCCCGGTAGAGTCACTCATTCCGAAGGGCATCCTCTGCCCGGGGGTCGGCAGAAGCCCCTGTCTAATCGTGATCTGGTGCTCGCCGGGCGCCACGACCCGAACCGTCATCACCGGCTCTGGTTGCGGTGGGCTGTCGCCCACTGGTGTCACGCTTTCGTCGTCTGCCATCGCAGCCAGAGTATAGCCCGGGAGCTCAGGGGTGCCCAGCCCGCCGATATAGGCTAACCCCGCCCTCCCTTGATAACCCGCAAGCCCGTCCCCCGCACCACGTAGGGTGTAGGCTTCGGTGTTTCCGGCGCAGGCGGGCGCTTCTCCGTCGAGGTCGCAGCCTCGACTAACTCGCCCAACGTCCAGATGTGATCCGTAACCCCAACCTGCATCGCGGGCGTCACGCGCAACGTCTCGTGCACGCGACATAGGTTGTAGTGCGCGATGTGCAGCCCAATCGATATTGACGGGTGGCCGCCTGCCGGATAGCCTTCGGATATCGCCATGACACCCGGGGCTACATCGAACACCCGGTAGCGGGGAGAGGGGGATTTGAACCCCCGACCGTGCTGTGAACACGGTGGCTGATTATCAGTCGGCTGGTTTAAACCACTCGCCCACCTCCCCATGAAACTCTGGGAGCGGCCGCCTACGGGCGGCCGTTTCTGGTTTGGCCTACGGAACATGGTGGCCTCCGTCCGGCGACCCGCGACGCCGATCTAGAGCCCCGCCGTGGTATTGTTGGGGCGTGGACGCGCGCCGACCCAAGAGATTGCTCGCGGAGGCCTTGACGCTCGTGGCACTCCTCGTCGCACAAACTGCCCTTGCCCAGACCGTCGAGTCCTCGTGGTCGGCGACGAAGAACTCGGCCGCGGACAACGTCTACCACGACAACCTTCACACCCTGTACTGCGGGTGCCCGTACACGAGCGACAACGACAGCGACGGGTCGGGTGACGTCGACATGACAGACTGCGCGATGGAACCGCTCGGCCGGTACAAGAAGAATGCCAGCGTCATAGAGTGGGAGCATGTCGTCCCAGTGTCGCTCATGCCGGCCGAGCACTTCTCCTGCTGGCAGAACCCCGAGCAGTTCGACGGCTGCTTGAGCGGTAGCGGCACTATCGGCGGTCGGAAATGCTGCGAGAAGGTCAGCCGAGCAGCTCGCCGGATGATCTTCGACCGCCACAATATCGCTCCGTCGATCGGGCAGGTGAACCAGTACCGACGCGACGACAGATACGGGGAGGTCCCAGACCACGGGCCCCAGGTCGAGAAGTGGCCAGGGTGCGACGTGAAGCACCTCCGGGTCTCAGGGCAGCATAGCTTCGAGCCGGCCGACTGCACGAAGGGGGACGTCGCCCGGGTCTGGTTCTACATGCACGACGAGCACGGTGTCGTGATTCCGGACGAGGAGTGGAACATGTTCGTCGCCTGGGACGCGGCCGATCCGATCTCCGAGTGGGAGATCGAGAGGGACGCTAGGGTTGCCGAGCTCCAGGGCAACCACAACCCGTATGTCGAAGGGGCGGAGGCGGACCCGTCTGGGGCGTGTGGGTGGGAGTCCTAGAAGATGTGCCGCAGCGGGTCGTCCGTGCCTGGGGCAAGTAGCCAGGCGACGCCCGCCGCACTATTGGCCAGGTCGTCGTGCTCACCTGGCGGGTGGTCGACGCGGTCCCTCCCCGCCGCGGCCGAGCGACGCTCGAGCCTCTCGAGCTCGGCGATTAGTGTCGGGTTGTCGGGGAGCTCCATGGCACCCGAGTTCACGAGGGGCAGCATCTCCAGGTAGAGCTTCGAGCGGTCGAGGGCAGAGACCTTGTACTCGATGCCGTGGGCGCGGAACTGCTCGCGGGGCCACTCACCGGCGTACCGATCGCCCGTCACCGTGTGGATGCCGTAACTCTTGACCACGTCCTTGATCTCCGCAACGACGCCCGTCGGCTTGAACGGCGCCTCCCAGCCCCGGACGAGGTCGATGATGACTCGCCCCTTCTCCTCGTGGCCAATGGCGAGGCTGAACGCGTCCTTCGAGCCGCCGGATGGATCGACAAAGGCCGAGTAGTGGACGCCCTTGATAGGTCGCATCTCCGTGCGGCCGGACACGACACAGGCGCCCAGAGCGTCGGAGTCGAGGAAGTTCGATGTCCCCGCCTTAAACTCCGCCTCCATCTCCGTGCGGAACCCGACCGGGTCGTCTCGCTTCATCCGCGCGAGGTCGGCAGCGGAGTGTCGGGGGTTCATCTCCGCTGCCGTCCCCTTCCAGACGAGGGTGGTCGAGTCGTCGCGGCCGAAGTTCTTCTGGAAGATGCGGTACAGGGCCCCGGTCTTTCCCGCGGGGCTAGAGATCATGAACAGCTTCCCGCCCGTCATCGAGAGGGCGGGGCGTATCGCGACAAGCATCTGCTCGTCCGTTGGTCGGTTGCTCGTCGAGATGAAGAACCCCAACTCGTCGACGACCGCAGAACGAATCCGGATGCCGCGAACGGCTCCGGGGCGGCATGGGTATGCAGCGACAACAACCCCCGACTTGAGGCTGAAATCCGTCGCTCTCTTCTCCGACACTGAGGCTTGGAGTATCGGCACTTGGTCGAACGGTGCCCAGGCGTAGGAGAATAGGGCATTGATCGCCGACCGACTGTCCTGTGCGACCAGGATGGCGTAGACTGCGGTGCCATCCTTCTCCGATGGCGTCCGTAGCGCCTCGAAGGCAGCGACGGCTGCGGCAACCCGTGATTTGCCCGATTGGCGCCCTACAACGCAGACGTTCTCAGGGTAGCCCCCAGGTGGCGGGTCATAGACGCTTCGCCCGGTGTGGTGGCGGAAGATGGGCAGCTCGTCGTCGTCGAGAGGCAGGCCATACGAAGCCTTCAGGAAGACGATCCATTTCGACCACGTGCTCAGGTCGTGGAACGGCGCGAGTCCGCCGAGGAGGTGCGGGTCCTCGAGGGCGTCGATGATTGTGAACTTGCCGGGCACGCGCGGGGCCGCGATGGCCGCAGTCACTTCTCTGCCTCTGCCTCCAACCCGATGCCGTACTTGGCGCGAAGGTACAGCTCGACGTCGCTGCCGGCGCTCACCTCGTGCTTCTCCGGGGCGTCGATACCGAGGAGTTTCGCACCGCGCTCGAGGGCGGAGAGGATCACGCGGGCGGACTTGTCGTCCGGACTGAGCGTCACCTTGGTCCCATCCTTGTCTAGCGCTTCGACCCTATCCGTCGCGCTGACGTAGTGTCCCTTGATGAGGGCCTCGATGCGCTCGAGGTAGAGACGGCGGACGTCTATCGCCTTGGTATGCTCGAGGTCCGCGAGTTCAGAGAGTGATGCCTCCACGTCGGCGTAGGCCTGGCCGACGGACACATCTAGATCGGCGGCGATCGCGCGGAAGGTATACCCCCGCGTGCGCAGGTCGAGCGCCAGAACTCGCCGCACCGCCGCAGCCTCCTGCCTTCCGGGGGCGTGGTTTGGCGTGCGGCGTGGCGCCCGCTTCTTCTTCCCTCGTGTGGTCGCTTTCTTGGCCATGATGTTTAGTTGCTCATGTGTTCAGTGAGGAGGCTGGAGAAGACGCACCTCGATCAGGAGCGTCGGCTCTCGCCTCTTCTGAGGTAGCGGCGGTGGGGCCTTTGGCCGCGGCGGGAAGCACTCCGGGTGACTTCGATAGTGCGGCGTCCTTCGCTCGCCTCCCCACTTCTCACATCTGCACCAGTTCACGGGCATCCTACTGCGTCGCCCCCTCCGGTGGTTGCCAGCTGTCCAAGACGGAACTCGGCAGGGGGCCAGCATCCCGAATCCGCATGCGTAGAGCTCTGGAGATCGCGAGCACGTCCCTCAGGAGGTAGCCGGCTCGGCAGGTGAGGAAGTCGGCGTCGTAGGCAATTCGGTCCGGGTGACTCGCGGGGAGTTTCCGGGTGGCTTCGAGGCTTCTCTCTGCGAACTGGTGAGCGATCTCCATCAGGTCTGGACAGCCAAGGACTTGCTGCACCATTCGCTCGAGGGCGGCGCGTTCTTGGGCGTCGACGATCCCATCGGCCACCGCCTTGGCTAGTGCCTCGCCCTTGTTCTGCGTGGATGGTCCCATCTCAAGACACCTCCGTTTGGGCAGGGACCAGGACCCCGTCGAGTGACTGGGCTCGGGGAGGGAGCCCCATGAGCCGAATTTCTCGACCGTTGAAGACTATGATCCGCGCCGGGTCGGGGTCCTCCATGAAGTCCCGCCAGAGCGCTTGGATCTCCTCAGCCTGGTCGCGGGAGAGTTCACAATCGCCGACGTAGACCAGTGCGTACTTGTGGCCTGGCTTGATCTCGATGGGGGCGAGCAGGAATGACTCGCTAGGCATTGGCCAGAACCTCCCTGCCGCGATTCGCCAGGCCTTGGCGCGCGGCAGTCTTCTCCGCGAGCTCGGACTCGGCGTCGCGCAGGAGAATCCCGACAGCGCCTGCGGCTGTTGAGGCGCCGCCCTTCCGGGCCCCAAGGCCGGCGACAACCACCAAGGCCTCCCAATGCACCGACTGAAACATGCCGTCGCGCTGGCGGTAGAGGCGGATCGTCACGTCCGTGCCTGGCGTCTCGAAGTCGTCCGCGTAGTGCTCGGGGTCGAGGGCCTCCAGAACTTCCATGAGCCGGTCGATGCTCATCACGGCACCAAGATCTGAGACAACTCCACGCCGAGTGTCTTCGCCGCGGCCTTGCGGATGTCCGTCTGCTCGATGCTCCCCTTGATCTGCTGTTGCAGGATCATGGCGAGCGTTTCCCGGTGAAGCAGGCTCTCCTGATGCTGGCGGTCGAGTCTCGCCATGACCTGGGGGAGCATGTGCATCAACGTCTCCATCTGGAGCGCGCGGTCGACCGTGCCCGGCTGTGCCTTCAACTCTTCTTCGAGGATCTCGGTCAGGGCCTGGGAGAAGAGGGCGTTCGGGTCGGGCGGGGGCTGCTGCCCTCCTCCGTCTTCGGGTGGAGCGTCGATCTTCTCTTCCGCCTGCTTTGCCGCGATCTCCGAGGCGGTGCGGATGCAGTGATGGAGGGCGCCGAGGATGCGGATCTTGAGGCGCGAGGCAGTGGTTGTGCGGTGTTGGGCTGTCATCTTTGGGGCGCTCACTCTGGGACCTCCGATAGTCCTTCTGTCGCTACGCGAATCGCCACCTCGTAAGCCTCCACCTCGCGAGTCGCGCGCGCAGCGGAACCCCGGTACGCTGCGACGACTGCGCGGATGGCCTCTCGTAGGGCGCTTGCCGCGTCCGGTTTCACCACCGGGCCGTCGGGCCCGGAGAAGACTCCGGGGACGCGGACGACCCACCCGCTGGGATCACCACTGACCCACGTCAGGTGGAATCCGGAACGCGCCACCGAGTCTTGGTTCATAAGCCCGTCGAGGATGGCGATCAGGCGTCCTGTCTTGTCGTGGACGTCCATCCCTACCTCCCCAGCATCCTGTCCATGCGGTCGCAGACACAGGCGCCTACGAATAGGACTGCAGTGACCACAGGGGTCTGTGACGGGGCCGGCGCATCAAGCCATCGACAAGAGATCAGGACAGCGCCCGAGATGCCCGCCGCCATGTAGAGAACCCACGTCACAACGCCACCGCCTTCCCCGCATGCATGAACCAGTCCGCAGTTGCCGCCCACCATCCCCAGAACGCCCGGTAGTCCTCGAGACGGTCCTCCGTGCATATGGGGATCAGGTCGTCTCGGTGCTCGCAGTCGCTGACATCCTCGACGTGGGCGCAGTAGATCTCGTTGCAGTGCTTGCGAGCGATCGTCGCGCACGACATAGACAGCGCGAGAACGCAGCCGATGAGTGCCCTCACAGCGACACCCGTTGCCGTTGGCCGAGGTCGTGCACCGGCTTCGGCGGCCGAGGGTTGGCCCCCTTAATGACCAGTTCGCGTTCCCAAAACGACGTGCCGTTGACCGCCTCGATGATCGCTTCGAGGTTCGCCCCTGCCCTCAGCGTGATGGCTGCGAACCCGTAGCCCTTGAACTCTCTCTTTGGCGGTGGGGTGTGGATGAACCGCACCGTGTCCACGACCACGCCGTGCCCCTCTAGGAGCGAGCGTAGGAACTTCTCGAATGTGGCCTTGTTCTCCCCCGCCTCGAATGGGATCTGGGCGATGAACAACTCTCTCTCGACAGTGCTGGTCTGTTCAGACACTGAGCCTCCGATCGTTGGGTACTTCGAAAGTGAATCGGAATCGGAATCGGAAGCGAGACAGTTGTAGGGTAGTCGATGTCGGGCTGGGAGGGAATGGCGGGGCGTCACGCCGCGATACCTACGGAGGACTGCCCAGCCCCGTTCGATGTCTTTCCCGCAAGCATGTCGCGACAGAAGTCCTCCGCCCAGCACCGGATATTTGATTGCCCGGCGGGAACAATCCGCTCAGTCGCCTCTCGCGCCGGGGCAATCCACCGGCTGATTGCGAGGCTATACGCTACCGGCCACGTGTCGAGCAGTGCGTAGTCAAAGCGCTCAGTTGTCTTGGCCGCCCAGGCGTAGGCGTCATCGACGACGAGCCGAGTCTTCCGAAGGCCTAGGTGCCTCCAGACGAGTTCTGCCACGTCCCGCTCGCGCTCCAAAACGACTACCTCATCGACATCGGGACGACCGTCTAGGATGCAAGCGATTACGCCGAGACCAAGGCCCGAGACGAATACGCGCCCAGCGAAATCGAGCGTCAGCATCTCCATCGTCCAACGCTCCCGTGGACAGTCGGACATCCACGGATCCCATTTCCCTGCACCGATCACGTCCTGATGGTTGCTGGCGGGCATCTCCGGGCTGTTCCACTCGTACAGACTGTGGGTGGTGAATGGGCGATCGCACCGCCAGTAGATTTGCTCGCGACCCTCGCCATAGAGCGGCCAGGTGTCCCACATTGCAGGCCAGCGAGACGGTCCACACCAGCTCCGCTGGACAGCGAATCTCCCACTAACGCCTTCCGGGATATGAATAGGAGACCACGGCGCCGGCGCGAGAACTGCGGGGAGGTTCCGGTAGCTATCGACCCTCACGCCAGGTCCGCCAGCGAGAACGCCGTGACCCTCCGTGCCTTCAAGATCTCCAGGGCGACCATCCGAACGAGCAACGCCTTCTGCCCGTCGGTGATCTTCGTGTCCTTATCCTTTACCGCTCGGACGAAGCGGGTCTTTAGGTTGCGTGCTCTACGCAGCGCATCCTTCTTTTCTTGGAGCTGCTTCTTGGTGAATCCCTTCTTGGGCATCCTCTTCCTCCTCCTCACATCCAGTTCCCGAGTAGGCCAACTCCGGCCCCTTGGGTGTTCACTTCTGGCTAGACTTCAACCTTCCGGTTGAGGGCCGACGGTTTCAGGTATTCCTTCTTCTCGCCGGTCCGGTATGCATTCCATGCCGAGATGCAGAGTCCGTAGCCCTTGACGCGCTCTCTCGAAGAACCGCCGAGTCGCTCTCGCATCAGTCGCTCGCGGAGCATGTGCCGGGGGTCGCCGGCCTTCATCATCTCGCCGTCCCGAACTTGGGTCCAGAAGGTACTGGCTGCATCGGGAGACGCTCGGAACGTCCGAATCATGGCGGCGACGATTGGCGCCCGCGCTATCCAACCACCGCCGTCCGCTCTCCGTTGGTAGTTCGAGCCAAGAATCTCCCGAACGAACTCCGCTTCGCCTTCATGGCCTTCTAGGATCAGTGCCCTTTCGTCATTCGTCCGAAGTCGACCGCCAGGTGATTGGCCGCTCTTGGCTCCGCTCGTGACCACCTCGAGAAACAGTAGCCCCGACGCGATCTTAGTCATCAAGATGGGGCTCCACTCTCGGTAGTGATCACTCCCGCTGCGAAAGGCAGCCATGTGCTCTCTCTGTGTTCGGCCCCCTTCGTTGTTGAACTGCGTGAAGAGTCTCGAGAGTCCGAGGTCTGTATCTGCCTCATAGAAGTCGACCGTGGCCGGGACCGCGCAGTCGAGTTCGACTACGGCGTGCAGGGTGTGCTGACCGTCCACGAGAACGTGCTTCTCGCCGAAGACGGCAATCGCAATCATCGCCTTCCGGAAGAAGCCTGACTCGATCTTCTGCTTCAACATCTCTACTCGTGCGGGCCTGATCGCCCGCTGCCCTTCGAAGAGATTCAGGGCTAGGATCTTCTCCGCGGACGACGGCGCGATATTGGCCTGTTCCGTTCGGACGTACCGAAACCCTGGGCCGTCAAGACTCCGTTGTGCGTGGCCGAGCCCAACTGTTTCCCCGATGAGGGTAGAAAGATCGGGCGCTCCACTTCTCGCTACGTTCAACATCTCGTTGCCTCCTCTATGCCGGCACGTGCCGGCGGTGTGCCGCAGTTCGATCACGGTTCACGATGCCACCCTCAACCGACGGTGCTCATCACAGACCTTCATGAACCTCGCCCTACCGCCGTTGGTCAGTCTCTCGAACTGGTCAGCAGGGAGGTTCCACCGTGAAGCTCCGCAGTGAAC
>JAJCZO010000374.1 GCA_029262355.1 Deltaproteobacteria bacterium | reverse complement strand
TTGGTCCCGTGTCGCGAAAGTCGAATTGTGGCGGCCATCTCTACGTTTCTCCGTGCTTTCCTTGCCTGGTCACTTCAGGGCTTTGGGTTCTCGTCGAATCGGTAAGTGTTAGCGTCCGCCCTGGAGCTGAGCAAGGAGGCCCCGACCGGCGCCAGAACTCAGCTTTTTCATCATCTTGCGGGTTTGCTGGTACTGCTTGAGGAACTTGTTGACGTCGGAGACGCTGGTGCCAGACCCTTTGGCGATCCGCTTGCGCCGGCTCCCGTTCAGAATCAGGTGATTGTGGCGCTCTTGGTTCGTCATCGAGTCGATGATTGCCTCGATCTTGGTGAGCTCGCCCTGGGCGCCTTCGAGTTCGCCGCCCTTGGCCAGCTTCTTCATGCCCGGGATCATCTTCAGGAGATCCCCGATCGAGCCCATCTTTTTCACCGCTTGAAGCTGGTCGCGGAAGTCCTCGAGCGTGAATTCGTCTTTCTTGAGTTTGCGCTGGAGCTCGAGGGCCTTGTTCTCGTCGTAGGCGGCTTCGGCCTTCTCGATGAGCGACAGCACGTCGCCCATCCCGAGGATACGGGAGGCGACCCGGTCAGGGTGGAAGATCTCCAGCGCATCGAGTTTTTCGCCCATGCCGACGAAGAGGATCGGCCGCTCGGTAACGTGGTGGATCGACAACGCGGCACCGCCGCGTGCATCGCCCTCCATCTTCGAGAGCACGACTCCGTCGAGCCCGATGCCGTCCCGGAAGCCCGTGGCGACCGAAACCGCGTCCTGACCCGTCATGGCGTCGGCCACCAGCAGGGTCTGGCGCGGGTGGACGGTGTCGCGGACTGCGCGGAGCTCGGCCATCAGCTCTTCGTCGATGGCGAGGCGGCCCGCGGTGTCGAAGATGACCGTGTCGAAGCCGCCCGCTTTGGCTGCCGCGATCGCCGACGTGGCGATGTCGGCGGGCATGCCGCCGTCTTCGGGCGTGTCGAACACACCCGCCGGCGACCCGACTTGCCCAGCGAGAGTCTTCAGCTGCTGGATGGCGGCCGGGCGCGAGAGGTCCAGTGGCACCAGGAAGGGCCGCGCTTGGCGGGTCTGGATCAGGTGAGTCGCGAGCTTGGCCGACGTCGTCGTCTTGCCCGAGCCCTGGAGCCCGACGAGCATGATCGTCGCGATGCCGTCGCCCGAGAGCTCGAGCTTGCCGGTCGCGCCGCCCATGAGGCCGACCAGCTCTTCGTGAACGATCTTGATGAGCTGCTGGTCGGGCGAGAGGCTGCGGAGGACTTCTTGGCCGATGGCGCGTTCGCGGACCTTGTCGAGGAAGGACTTCGCGACTTGGAAGTGGACATCCGCTTCGAGAAGCGCCATGCGGACGTCGCGCAGGGCTTCTTCGACGTTCGCTTCAGTGAGTTTGCCAGTTCCGCGAATCTTGCGGAACACTCCCTCGAGCTTGTCGGAAAGCGAATCGAACATCACAGTGGAACGAACCGAGGGCCGCACCCAACCCGCGTTTCGCCTCCAGCGAACGAGCAAAGCCTACTGCCGGTTCTGAGGGTTGTCAATTCAATATCCGAATACATGGCCTTCGTCTCATGAGCCGAAACGAAGAAGGGCGCGGGATGTGCCCCGCGCCCTTCTCCAACCGTCGCCGTGAGGCGGACGGGCGTTCGAATTACATCATGCCGCCCATGCCGCCCATGCCGCCCATGCCACCCATACCGCCCGGAGGCATTGCCGGCATGCCGCCGCCAGCGCCAGCCTCTTCGGGCTTCTCGGCGACCATGGCCTCCGTCGTGAGGAGGAGGCCGGCGACCGACGCGGCATTCTGCAGCGCGGTACGCACGACCTTGGCCGGGTCGATGATGCCGGCCTTCAGGAGGTCTTCGTACTCCTCCTTCGCGGCGTTGAATCCGAAGGAACCCTTGCCGTTGCGGACGCGGTCGACGACGATCGACGGCTCCTGACCGGCGTTCGAGGAGATCCAGCGAAGCGGACCCTCGACGGCGCGGCGAACGATGTTGACGCCGACCTGCTCCTCGTCTGGGGCCTTGATCTTGTCGAGGCCAATCGAGCTACGAAGCAGCGCGACGCCGCCTCCCGGTACGATGCCCTCTTCGACCGCGGCGCGCGTCGCGTGCAGTGCATCCTCGACGCGGGCCTTCTTCTCCTTCATCTCGATCTCGGTGGCCGCACCAACGCGGACTACCGCAACGCCGCCGATCAGCTTGGCCAGGCGCTCCTGGAGCTTCTCGCGGTCGTAGTCGGACGTGGTCTCTTCGATCTGGTTGCGGATCTGACCCACGCGACCCTGGATGTCGGCCTTCTTGCCGGATCCGTCGATGATCGTCGTGTTGTCCTTGTCGATGAGGATGCGCTTGGCCTTGCCTAGATCGCTGAGAGCAACGTTCTCGAGCTTGAGGCCCAACTCCTCGGCGATGACCTTACCGCCAGTGAGAATCGCGATGTCCTCGAGCATGGCCTTGCGGCGATCGCCGAAGCCAGGCGCCTTCACCGAGGCGCAGTTGAGCGTGCCACGGATCTTGTTCACCACCAACGTGGCGAGTGCCTCGCCGTCGACGTCCTCAGCGAGGAGGAGGAACGGCTTGCCGGTCTTGGCGATCTGCTCGAGCACTGGGAGAAGATCCTTCATGTTGCTGATCTTCTTCTCGTGGATGAGCAGGTAGCAATCCTCGATCACGCACTCCATGCGATCGGGGTCCGTGACGAAGTACGGCGAGAGGTAGCCGCGATCGAACTGCATTCCCTCGACGACTTCGAGGGTGGTCTCGAGGCCCTTGGCCTCTTCGACGGTGATCACGCCATCCTTGCCGACCTTGTCCATCGACTCGGCGATGATGCCGCCGATCGTCGGGTCGTTGTTCGCCGAGATCGTGCCGACCTGGGCGATTTCCTTCTGATCCTTCGTGGGCTTCGAGAGGCCCTGAAGCTCGCTCACGATGCTCGTGACGGCCTTGTCGATGCCGCGCTTGAGCGACATCGGATCGTGGCCGGCGGCGACCATCTTGGCGCCCTCGGTGAAGATCGCACGGGCCAGCACCGTGGCGGTCGTGGTGCCGTCACCGGCGAGGTCGGAAGTCTTCGAAGCGACTTCCTTCACCATCTGCGCGCCCATGTTCTCGAACTTGTCTTCGAGCTCGATCTCCTTGGCGACGGTAACGCCGTCCTTGGTGATGTTGGGCGCACCGAACGACTTCTCGAGGACCACGTTGCGTCCCTTGGGGCCGAGCGTCACCGTGACGGCGTCGGCGAGGATGTTGACTCCGGCCAGAACCTTGTCGCGGGCGTCGCCCCCGAACTTGACGATTTTTGCACTCATTTCTCTGTCTTCCTCCTTGCTTTCTCGGCTGGAATCACTCGATCACGCCGAGGATGTCGTCCTCGCGGAGAATCAGGTGCTCTTCGCCCTCGATCTTGATCTCGGTGCCGGCGTACTTTCCGAAGAGGATCTTGTCGCCGCTCTTCACGTCCAACGGGGTGACCTTGCCATCCTCGTTGACCTTGCCCTTACCGACGGCAACGACCTTCCCCTCCTGCGGCTTTTCCTTCGCCGTATCGGGGATGATGATGCCACCAGCAGATTTCGATTCTTCGTCGACGCGCTTCACGATGACGCGGTCCTGCAACGGTCGGATCTTCATCTCTACGTCCCTCTCCTTTCGCTCCCCATTTACGTAGGGGATCCCTGAACTACTCGATCGAATTTGTTGTTTTTGGCCGCGCGTGGGTGAACACCCGCACGTCGGTGGAAACGGCCAGCGATTTAACCACGGAATCCGCACTGTCAAGCCGGTTCCTGCGGGAATCGTCGCCTGGCCTCAGCGCATGTGTCGCTGGTCCTGCTGCGGGTCCCGGTCGAGGTGCCTCGCCAGGGACTTCTTGACCTGCGTGAGCGCGATCCGCTCGTTTCGCACCTTGGCCCCGTCCTTCTTGAGGACTGCGAGGACCCGGTGGGCGAGATAGGAGGATGCTGCTTCGCTGAGTGTCATGGGTGGGTTAGGCAGGGAAGCCGCGTTCTTCTGCGAGCTTCTCCTTGATTCTCCGGACGATCATTCGTCGGTCGAGGCCGAGCCCTTCACGTCCTGCCGCCTTCAAGTGTTGGTCTGCCGTGCGTTCCGCGTCGCGTTCCAGCTCGGCCGCGGCCTTGAAATAGGCCTCGAACTCGACGACGAGAGCCTTCTCTGCCGCTTCATGGCTCGAGCCGAGTTGGATCGCGTCGGCTCGAACGAGCTCGTCGACGACCGCTTTCGCCACTGCCTGGAGTTGTACTTGGGAGATCCCCACTTGAGGCTTCGGTAATCAGAGAGCGAGCTACCAAACCGGATGTTCCGTTTGCAAGGTGCCGTCAAATCGGGACATTCCGGTGGAGCGGATGAGAGTTGCGGTGAGCAAGCCGGCGCCGCTGAGCCCGGGTGACCGGATTGCGGTTGTCGCCCCGTCGGGAGGAGTGGATGAGGCCCGTCTCGGAGCCGGAATTGCGGTGCTCGAGGCCCGCGGGTTCGAGGTCTCCGGGCCCGTTGCGCGGGCGCCGTTCCGACTGTTTTCGGGCAGCGACGACGAGCGCCGGGCCGAGCTTCAGCGGGCTTTTTCGGATTCTGGCGTCCGCGCGGTCTGGTTCGCCCGCGGCGGGTACGGCATGAACCGACTGCTCCCTGGCCTGGAGCCCGCCTGGCTGGCCGAGCATGCCAAGCTCTGCATCGGTTTCAGCGATGCTACGGCCTTCCTGCAATGGCTGCTCGCGGCCGGGGTGCCCGCCCTGCACGGGCCCATGGTGGCGCACGACCTCGTGCGCGAGGATGGCTCGGGGGGGCTCGACCATCTGCTCGCGATCGCCGGAGGGCGGGCCGATTGGGAGGTTCCGGTGCCCGTGCCCCTCGTTCCCGGTCGGGCGGAGGGACCGCTCGGCGGAGGCTGCCTGGCCGTACTCGCCTCGCTCGCCGGCACTGCTTTCCAGCCGGTCTTCGACGGCCGAATCGCCCTGCTCGAGGACACCCACGAGCGGCCGCAGCGCAAGCTGGACCGGATGCTCGTCCAGCTCCGTCAGGCAGGAATGCTCGACGGCGTGCGGGGGTTGATCTTCGGGGCGATGCCCGAGTGCGGGCCGGAGATCGATATTCACGGTACGATCCTCGATTGTCTGGGTGATCTCGGAGTTCCGATCGGGTTCGGGGCGCCGGTAGGGCACGGGGATACCCACCTCGCGGTGCCGATGGGCGTACGTGTGAGGCTCTCGGTCGACGACGATGCCGGCGGAAGTCTCCTCGGGCTGGAATCTCTGGTGGAATGAAGATGTCCGCGACCGCAGTCGATCAGGTGCTCCAAGAGGGAGTCGAGCGGGGGGCCTACCCCGGTGCCGTGCTCGTCGTGAGCCGGGCGGGGAAGCTCGAGCTCGAGCGCGCGGTCGGTACCCGTACGGGCGAGGATGGGTCGGATCCGATTCGGGCGGATACGGTCTTCGATCTGGCGTCGCTCACGAAGCCGCTGGCCACGACGCTCGCCTTCCTGGTTCTCGTAAAGCAGGGCCGTCTCTCGTTCGACGACCGCGTGACGCGGTTCTTCCACAACTTCGGTGTCCATCAGAAGACGCACGTCACGTTTCGCCATCTGCTCGTGCACTCGTCGGGCCTTGCGGCGCACCGCGCATTCTACAAGGAAGCCTCGAAGTTGGCGCGGCGTCGCCTGAACTTTCTCGGCAGTCGTGAGGCCAAGGAGTGGGTCTTCGAACAGATCCACCGTGAGAAGCTCGTCCGGCCGCCAGGCGAACGAGCTGTCTACAGCGATCTGGGGTTCATGCTGCTCGGCCAGGCGGTCGAGACGATCAGCGGACTCACCCTCGACCGGTTCTGTCAACGCCATCTCTTCGGACCGGTCGGCCTCCGCGCGCTGTCGTTCATCGACCTCTCGCAGGTGCGGACACACCGCGTCGCGCCGGTCGCCGAGATGATCGCACCCACGCAGCGTTGTGCGTGGCGCAAACGCGTTCTGTGTGGCGAGGTCGATGACGACAATGCGTGGGCGATGGGCGGGGTAGCGGGGCACGCCGGACTTTTCGGCGCTGCCCGCGATGTGGACACGCTTGCCCAGATCGTCGAGTCGGCGTCTCGGGGGGAGAACGACTTCCTGCCCCAGGAGTTGGTCGAGCAGATGTGGGCGATCGACACGACGGTCGATGGCTCGACCCGGACGCTGGGTTGGGACACCCCGTCCGCCGAGGGCTCGTCGGCGGGAACGAGAGTGTCGCCGCGCACGGTGGGCCATCTCGGATTCACGGGGACGTCGCTGTGGATCGATCGCGATCGACGACTCTCGATCACCCTCCTGACCAACCGCGTGCATCCCTCGCGCGACAACGACCGCATTGGGGAATTCCGCCCCCGGATTCACGACGCGGTGCTAGAGGCATTCGGATGAGCGCGCGGACCATTCACATGACGGCCATCGGCGGGGTCGGCATGACGTCGTTGGCGGGACTCTTGGTGGCCCTCGGCCACCGTGTTCGTGGCTCGGACCTCGAAGTCTACCCGCCCGCGAGCGATCAGCTGGCTGCGCTCGGTGTCCCGGTGGCGAAGGGATACGGCGCCGAGAATCTGCTGCCGCGGCCGGATCTATTGGTGATGGGCAACGCGATCCGTGCGGACAACCCCGAAGCCGTCGAGGCGCGCCGTCGCGGAATCCCGACGCTGTCCATGCCCGAGGCTCTCGAGACGTTGCTCCTCTTGCCGCGTACCCCGTTGGTCATTGCCGGGACCCACGGCAAGACGACGTCGGCGAGCTTTCTTGCGTGGGTACTGGAGACCGCTGGTCGCAAGCCAGGTTGGTTCATCGGCGGTGCTCCGCTGGATCTCCCCGCGGGCTACCGGCTGGGGGAAGGTGCAGAGTTCGTGCTCGAAGGCGACGAGTACGACTCGGCCTACTTCGACAAGGGACCGAAGTTCCTCCACTACCGGCCGGCGGGTGTCGTGCTCACGTCGGTCGAGTTCGATCACGCGGACATCTACCGCGACCTCGACCACGTGAAGTCGAGCTTCGCGCGGCTGCTCGGGCTGCTCTCCGACGCAGCGCCGCTCGCGGTCTCGGCCGAGTTCCCGCACGCGCTCGAAGTTGCGCGGGACTCGGGGCGTACGTTTGCGAGCTTCTCCGCTACGGGAGACGCGGATTGGAGCGCGGTCGATCTGATGGATGGCCCGGAAGGGTTGCGGTTTCTGGTGCGTGGTCCGGGCGAGGAGTTTGCGCTCCGCAGCCCAATGCTCGGACGGATGAACGCGCGCAACATCCTCGGAGTCGCGGTGCTGGCGCGTGCCTTCGGCGTGGAGGCCGAGGCGATTCAGCGCGCGACCGAGACGTTCCACGGGGTGCGCCGACGTCAGGAGGTCGTCCTCGCGGGCGACGTCACGTTGATCGACGACTTTGCGCACCATCCAACGGCCATCGAGGGAACCCTCACGGCGCTGCGAGATCGCTACCCGGGTCGGCGGGTATGGGCGTTGTTTGATCCGCGCTCCAATACGACGCGACGCCGGATCTTTCAGGATCAGATCGCCGAT
This sequence comes from Deltaproteobacteria bacterium, assembly GCA_029262355.1. Taxonomy (GTDB): domain Bacteria; phylum Desulfobacterota; class Binatia; order UBA12015; family UBA12015; genus VGTG01. The sequence continues at coordinate 8,193 of JAJCZO010000374.1, read as the reverse complement.
GCGCTGGCCGAGGCCGATGTCGTGGTCTTCGGACCGGTGCATCTGGCCGAGAAGATCGCGCGCGAGGACCGGTTCTCGCCGAGCGATGCGTGCGCGCGCATCGCCGGGCACGGACGGTCAGCCGAGGCTGCGGAGGATCACGACTCTCTCGTCGCGCGAGTTCTCGAGGGCACTCGCCCGGGAGATGTGGTCGTCGTGTTGTCGAACGGGGCGTTCGGGGGTGTACTCGGGCGGCTCGAGGCTGGGCTCTGACCGACCTCGGTACGTCAGGGGAGGACGTAGAGGATGAGCCGGTGGGTCCCCGGCTCACTTCCCGTGCTGAAGCTGACCCAGTGGTTGTCGGAAGCAACCGGTTGGCTCAGGCCCACGACGAAGTCGAATCCGAGATTGATGTTGATCCTATTGAGGGCCGTGCCGTTCAGCTCGATGTCGATCTCGGACCCGACGTCGGAGCTCGCGACTTGGAACGATCCATACGTAAGCCCACTTCCGAGGGAGTCGTACACGTGGGTGCTGAAGGTTGTGAACTGCACGGTCGTCGACGAGGGCGAGACGTCCCACACGTACGCCGTGCGGGGGCTCGATCCGGCGAATCCGACGACCTCGAGTCGGAGTGTCGCCCTGACCACGGTGCCGGTTACGCCCGACGTGTCGAAGGCGAAGTACGAGTTGTATTCGGCCACCGAGGTGCGCCCCGTGATCGTGCTGTTGTTGTTCGGGTAGTGGGTTCCCGGGCTTCGGTAGTAACCCCGATAATGGGCATCGATGGGCGGGCTCGCGAGGGGGCACGAGGAACCGCTGTCACATGTCGCCGAGCAACCGTCGCCCGAGACGGTGTTGCCGTCGTCGCAGCACTCTTCGCCGCTGATGATGCCGTCGCCGCAGATGGAGAGTTCTTGGAGGCAGTCGGCGGCGCAGAGGTCGCCGCCCACGGTGTTGCCGTCGTCGCAGGCCTCGCCGGGGCCGACCATGCTGTCGCCACAGACGGCCGTCTGCTGTGAGCAGTCGGCACTGCAGTAGTCTCCTCCGGTCGTATTGCCGTCGTCGCAGGCCTCGCCTGAGCCGATGATGCCGTCTCCACACACCGCGGTCACGGTCGAGCAATCTGAGCTGCAGTAGTCGCCGGGGGCGGTGTTGCCGTCATCGCAGGCTTCCCCCGGTCCGGTCGCGCTGTCTCCACAGACGGCGGTGACGGTGGTGCACGTCGCGTTGCAGTAGTCTCCGTCGAGGACGTTCCCGTCGTCGCAGAGCTCTTCCAACTCCACGGCGCCATCGCCGCAAACGGAGGTCACTTTCGAGCAGTCTGCGCTGCAATAGTCGCCGTCCGCCGCATTGCCGTCGTCACAGGCTTCGGCCAACTCGGCATTGCCGTCGCCGCAGACGCTCGTGATCTCGGTGCAGTTGGCGCTACAGTAGTCGCCGTCCAACGCGTTGCCGTCGTCGCACACTTCGTCGAGTCCGATGGCGCCGTTGCCGCATAGGCCGAGCGCTCCCGTCGGGCAGGGGGCCAGGGAGCCCCCGGGCAGGTTCTTGCCGCGGAACTTCTTCCCGTCGCTTCCGTCGAACCCGATCGCGGGCAGCGTCGAGCAGTATCGATGGTTGCCCAACTCGAGCATTGCGTTCACTTCGACTTCGCTCGTGCCGACCTCGAGGTCGTAGGGGAACGTCGCGATCCCCGGTTTCCCCTTGCAGCTGATGCTCAGGCTCTTCGTTCCCTTGATCTTCACGGCGCTGCAGGGGCCGGCGGTCAGCTTGGAGTCGCTGTATTTGTAGCCGCGCTTCCCGAACGTCTTCACCGTGTTCGAGCCGGTTGCGGACCAGTGCTGGCAGGGAAGGGGAATGAGGCCGGTGTCGTGGCCGGAATCGTCGCTCCAGAAGCGCAAGACGGCCTTGACCGTGCCGTCGGGATCGCCGATGCACCGCGGGTCGCTCGCACTTCCCCGCGCCGGTGCGACGATGTTCTCGCCGCCCGCTTTCCACTTGCCTTTGTTCTTTTCCGGATTGTCGGGGATCTTGTTGGTCAGGACGAGCGCCTTGCCAAGCACGGGCATCGCCACGGGTGCCGGCGGGGCGAGTCGGAACCTTTGGGCCCGGGGAGAGCGGGACTGCATCCAGGTGGCGACGAAATCGCCATTCGCAGCCGCGGCGACGTCCACGTCGCGTCCGTTGGGGACCGTGTTCACCTGGAACTCGCTCGAGATCTCGTTGCCGGCCAGGTCGAACCGCTTGCCCTTCACCTGGCCGTCCGTCCAGAGCACGATGAAGGCCCCATCGCTGGCCGCGACTGCGGGATAACCTTGGGAGCCCGTGCCGATCTGGAAGTCGCCGGTGACGGGCGCGCCGCTGCCGTCGAAGACTCGACCATGGACTCCGTTGCGATTCCAGATCACCATGAACGTTCCGTCCGGTGCCTGCGCGATGTCGGGGGCGAATCCGTTGGTCGCGTCATCGTCGCTCGTGCCGAATTCGTCGCCGACTGCCTTGTTGTTCTTGTCATAGAGCCGCGCGCGAATGTTGCCGCCTGGGAACGGAAGTCCGGTTTCGTAGTACTCCGTGTACTCGCTCTTGAAGGCGACGACGAAGCTGCCGTCGGTTGGGCCACCGTCGGCGGCGAGGTTGCCGTACTGCCCCTGGTACGCGTAGTCGTACGTGTTGACGCGAAAATACTGACCCTTCTGCTGGCCCACCGGCACAGTCTTGATCGCGAATGTGCTCTCGTCGCTGCCGAAGCCGGTGCCATCGAGGTAATCGTACTTATCGTACCCTTCCCAGGCGACGACGAAGTCGCCGCTGCCGAGGGATGCGATCTCCGGGTTCGATACCTGGTCGCGTTCGAAATAGTCGTAGACGTACGTCTGACTGGGATCCTGAAGGACGAAGATCGATGGCGCGGTGAGTCCGTTGGCGTCGTTGCGGCGTGTCCAAACGCACGGTTGCGCAGCGCACTTCGGGTCGCCTGAGTCGTTCTCGGCGCCGTACGTCACGACGAAGTTGCCGACGGCGTCGCCGGCGATGCCGATGTTCCCGGTCGAGCTCGAGCCGTCCGTGCCGAGGGTGTGGTTCGGGTCACTCAACTCGAACTGAGCGAGGTGTTCGTTTCCGTTGGCGTAGAACCGGCGGGCCTGAACGCTGGCCTGGTCTTCCCAGATGATCATGAAGTTGCCGATCGAGTCGGCCGCGATGCGGGGGACGTGCTCGGCGTTGTCGGTGGAGACGATGATCTCGGGGCCGATCTTGACCGGGTCGGCCGCAAGCGCGATCGGCGCAAGCGTGATCGTTGCGAGGAGGCCGGTGACGGCGGTCGGTCTCAAGCTCTGCGTGGCCATGGCATTCCTCTGTGGTCGTGACCGGTTGTTCGTCTCGCTTCGAAGGAACGATCTCTCGACGACTCCACGCGTGTCAATCCATGCTTCGCATCTAGGCGGATCGCCGGCTCGTCCGAGATTGCTGAGAGTGAGGCACCGAATTGACCGGGGCCGTTCGTCTGTGGGACGACGAACCATGGACGTCGGCGTAGGATTGATCTTCCAGGGGACAGACCACGAACGGAGTGATCTCGAGGTCTACGAGAACGAGATCCGGCTTGGCCTGATGGCGGAGGGGCTCGGCTATCAATCCCTCTGGGGCGTCGAGCACCACTTCACCGACTACACCATGTGTCCCGACGTTCTGCAGCTCCTGAGCTTCCTCGCGGGACGAACCGAGAAGATGCAGGTCGGCTCGATGGTCGTGGTGCTGCCCTGGCACGACCCGTTGCGGGTCGCCGAGCAGGTGGCGATGCTCGACAACCTCTCGGGTGGTCGGCTCATTCTCGGGCTCGGCCGCGGGTTGGGGCGTGTCGAGTTCGAGGGCTTTGGTGTCGACATGAACACGAGTCGCGCACGATTCGTCGAGTACGCGGAGATGTTGCTGCGTGGTTTGGAGGACGGGGTCCTCGAGTACGACGGAGAGTACCTGAAGCAGGCGCGTCGAGAGATTCGCCCGCGGCCCTTCAAATCGTTCCGGGGGCGAACTTACGCGGCAGCGGTGTCGCCGGAATCGTCCGAGTTGATGGCTGAGCTCGGGATCGGACTTCTGATCATTCCCCAGAAGCCCTGGGAGGTCGTTGCCACGGAGCTCGACACGTACCGGGGGATCTTCCGGAAGGTGAACGGCGCCGAAGCGCCCCCACCGATCGTGGGGGCGTGGACCTTCTGTCACGAGAACGAGGAATACGCTCGAGAGATGGCAGTCAAGTATATCGGTGGCTATTGGCAGACCGTCGTCGACCACTACGAGTTGATCGGCGATCACCTGAAGACGACAAAGGGCTACGAGAATTACGGGCAGCTGCAGGATCTCGCCACGACCGCGACGGATGCGATGATCGAGTTCTTCATGAGCATCCAGGTCTGGGGCACTCCCGAGCAGTGCTACGAGAAGATCTTGAACATCCGACGCATCACGGGCGCGAACGCGTACAACGGCATCTTCAGCTACGCGGGTATGCCGTGGGACGCGGCGGAGGCGAACATGAAGCTATTCGCGCGAGAGATTCTGCCGCAGTTGCAGGCGCTCGAGCCGGCCTCGCCGCCGGCGGCCGCACACGCATGATCTCGTGCGGTGCCGTCGACACGGAGTGGACGCCTTGCCGCCCTCCGACGTCCGTCGCGGTGAAATAGAGAGATCACCGCCATCCGTACGAGGAGAACCACGACGACCGCCCGGGACCCTCGTATCCATCGCGGCCGCACAAGCCGCTGCTAGAACAGCTTGGCCCGTGGGCCGTCCGGCGTTCCGTAGAGCCCACGGTAGATGCGGTAGTTCTCGAGGACCTTCTTCACGTAGCCGCGTGTCTCGCGGTACGAGATGAGCTCGACGAACTCGTCTCCTGCGAGATGTCCGTTCTGGTCGAGCCAGCGCGTCGTCGGCCGAGGGCCGGCGTTGTAGGCTGCGATCGCAGGCACGGCGCGGCCCCCGAATCGATCCAGCATCTTGCGGAAGTAGCGGGCGCCCAGATCGATGTTGACCTCTGGGCTCCACAGTTCGTGGCGCTTCATCGTGCGGCCCGTCATCGCGCTTGCGGTGCTGGGGAGGAGTTGCATGACGCCCTGGGCATCGGCGGGGGAGGCGATGCGTTCGTCGAACATGCTCTCTTGCCGAGCGATCGAGGCGAGAAGGAGCGGGTCGATGCCATACTTCTTGCCCGCGCTCTGGAAGTGGGGCCAATGCGCGAGGGGGCGGAGCTTCTTGTCGAGCCCCTTGGTGCCCTGGCTTCGGAGTCGCGCCGCGAGTCGGATGACTTGTCGGTGGGCGTGCAGCGATTCGTATTCGCGCAGCAGAAGCGCGGTGGGCCCCGCCGCGTTCTGCGCGCCGGCGAGCTCGCGCATGGCGTCGTCGCGGAACCCGAGGTCGCGAAGCAGCCGGGCGCGCTCGAGATGTGCGCGTGCCGCCTCGGGAACGGTTGCGGCGGAGACGGGCTTGGGAGAATCGCCGGCGCCGAGGTCGAAGCGCTCCGGTACGTTCAGCCACCACGCGTAGTACCCGCGAGGGGACCTGGCGGCGAGCCGGCGGCTGGCGTCGGAGGCCTCGGCGGGCCGGCCGGCTGCGGCGAGGGCGCGTCCCGACCAGTAGAGCGCGTCGTCCCGGCCCGGCATTGTGCCCCACACGGCGGCGGCGCCGCTTGCATCCCGGCTTCTGTAGCGCACGAAGCCCGCGCGCCAGGCGCTTTCCTCGGCGACGTTCGAGCCCGGATGGAGCCGCGCGATCGTGTCGTAGCGTCGGGCCGCTTCCGATATCGCCCCGCGAGTTTCGGCGATTCTTCCCAGCGCGTACAGCGCCTCGGGCGCTTCCGTGCTTCGGGGGTAGTGCTCGACGAGGCGGCGGAAGTCGGTAGCGGCGTCAGCGTCGCGGTCCTCGTTCCACGCGTGTCGACCACGTTCGGCGAGCGCTTTCGCGGCCGCCTTTGGGTCGCCGGCCGAGGCCGCTCTGCCGTACGCCGCGCGCGCTTCCTCGGGGCGGTCGGCGCGCTGAAGGATCTCTGCTTCAAGAAGAAGGGCCGTGCCCGACGCGCGGCTGCCGAGTGCTGGGTGGAGTGCGGCGAGCGCCGCGTCGGCTCGTCCTTCCTTCAGGCGGGCCGTAGCCATTTTCTGGGCGAGCCGAGCCGAGCCCATCCCGAGATCGGCGGCGCCGCGGGCCTCCAGGCGTTCGCGAACCGCGCGAGCCTCGCGGCCGTCGGCGCCCGGGCGCCCGGCGAGCTCGAACGCGAGGGTGTAGGCCTCGGCTCGATGTCCCGTGGCCTCGAGCGCGCGCGCCTTGCCGAGCATCGCCCGCGTACGGCTCTTGCTCTCCCACGCACGAATGGCGGTGTCGAAGTAGCGCAGTGCGGTCTGCGGAGAGCGGCGGTCGAGGTCGATCTCGCCACGCTCGGTGGCTGCGGAACTGGTCCACACGCTGCCCGGGTGCTCTCGCAGAAGGCGGTCGAAGTGCTGGGCGGCCGCTCGGGTGTCTCCGTTCTTTCGTGCCAGATACCCCGCGTGGAACAAGGCATGGTCCGCCAGTTCGGGGACGACGACGATCGAGCGTTCGAACCCCTTTCGGGCCGCGCTCGTTCGCCCTGCATCCATGTCACGCCGGGCCTGGGCAAACGTCGCCGCGCGCGTGATGGCCGGACGTTGGTCGGCTGCGGGTGTTCCTGTGTCGGTCGCAACGAGCGCAGCGGCGACGAGCGCGACCGTGGCCATCGCGCGTGCCCGGCTCCCCATCGCTCGCCGCTGGGGTGATCGCCGCGCGGCGGGTGTGCTCAGGAGGCCGCTCGCTTCGCTTCGCTCTTCGGCCGTCCCGTCTCGATGTCGGCGACTCGAGCCAGCTCCTTGTGAACGCGTGAGGTGCGCTCGACCTGCCCCTTGGCGGGGAAGCGCTCGTAGAAGCCCTCACTGCGGAACTGGCGCACCTGCTCGTTCCAAGGCTGGAGGCGCTGAGTCCAGCGCGAAACGCGGTCGTCGACCGGGTTCTCGTCGGCCCGGGCCAGATCGGCACAGACGCGCAGCATCGCTTTGAGGGTCACCGGTCGGGTGATCATGTAGCTCGGATGGCCCCAGCCCTCTCCCCAGACATTGGCCGCGGCCTTCAGGAAGTCTCGTACGATATCGTAGAGTCGATCCGCTTCACGGTTCAGCTGTGGGCGTTGCTCGATCTGCTTCCAATCGGCGGACACCCAGCGGTGGATCTCGTTGAACAACTCGGCCTGGAGGATCCACTTCGCTTGCTTGGAGCGCCCCCCGAGGCGGTTGATCTTGTACCGCAACGGGCTGCCGCCCGCGGAGTAGAGCTTTTCTACGACCCGCGCGGCGAGCTTCCGATCGGGTGCGGCCCACGAGACGCGCTCATAGAGGTCCACGAGATGGCTCTTGTTGATGCGCGTCGGCGTGGAGTTGATGATGACGAACATCTCGGTCGCGAAGTCCTCGCTCTTGCCGTCGAAGATCACACACGGGACGTGAATGGTGGCGGCATCGTCGGGGTTCTGCCGTCGGTAGAAGTGCAGGGCCGCCAGGCGGTGCTGGCCATCGATGATCAGGTACTTTCCGAGGGGCGCCTCGAGGTTGCCGACGTTGTCGAAATCGCCGATCGGCTCGAAGTTGAGCCTCTCGGGCGTGAAGAGCAGCACGGTTCCCGGGATCGGAGGCTGGCTCACCGCGGTCTCGTAGAAGTTCTTGATCGCGGCGACCTTTGGCTTCGAGAGCAGGCGCTGGAACGCTTTGTCGCTACGCTCGACCCGTCCGATGAACTGGCCGACCTCGTCCACCTTCTCGAGCTGTTCGGCGGCAATCGTCTCCCCTTCGTCGTAGAACCGACTGATGAAGCGAACCTTGTCGAGAAGGTCGTCCGTCGGTTGGGCCACGAAGTAGAAGACGCTGTCTTTTTGTCGGACCTGTGTTGCCAGCATCTGCGTCGCCTCCGGTTCGAGTTGCGGGGTCGTGAAACGGCCTGGAAAATATCGTGTGGGCCGCCGCGACTGTCAAACGATCGCGACTCAAGCCGAGCGCCGAGGAAGTGGCTCGCCCGCGCGCCGGGCCTGCCGGCGCGCTAGACGGCGATCGCGCAGCTCGGTGGCGAGGTGGCGCAGGTCTGCGACGCGGTCCGACTCGTCGACGATCTCGACCCCGAGAATCGTCTCGACGAGGTCCTCGAGGGTCACGAGGCCGCTGACCC
>JAJCZO010000373.1 GCA_029262355.1 Deltaproteobacteria bacterium | reverse complement strand
GTGCGGACTCATCGTGATCGTGCTCTTCGCCGGCAAGGCCTGGTGCTTCGTCTGCCCGTGGGACGCGGTCGCGGGATGGGCCGAAGGACGCCGACCCCTGGGTGGCCGGGCCATCACGCGAAGCCTGGGACTTCGCTGGCCCCGAGCCCTTCGCAACATCTGGCCGGCGACGATTCTCTTCATCGGCCTCACGTGGCTCGAGCTGGGCCTGGGCGTGACCATGAGCCCACGGGCCACTGCCTATCTCGGTCTCGGCATGCTCGGGCTCGCGTTCGGATCGGCGTTCGTCTTCGATAGAAAGTCGTTCTGCCGGTACGGCTGCCTGGTCGGACAGATCAGCGGTCTTTACGCGCTCTTCTCCCCGGTCGAGATCCGCGTGCGCGACCGCGACGTCTGCCGAGGCTGCACGACGCAGTCCTGCTACCGCGGGAACGATCAGGGAGACGGCTGTCCGACCTTCGAATATCCCGCAACGCTCGCTCAGAACACCTACTGCATCAACTGCATGGAGTGCGTTCGGACGTGCGAGGCGGAGAACGTCACTCTGAATCTGCGGCCGTGGGGTGCCGACCTCGAAGAGCATCGCCGCCCAAGATCCGACGAAGCGTATCTGGCCCTCATTCTTCTGTCGCTGACGGGATTCCACGGCCTCACCATGACGAGCGCCTGGGGCGCCGTGGTCGACGGTCTGCGCGCCGCTCTTGGACTGAGCGAAACGATCGCCTTTTCCCTCGGCATGCTCGCGATCCTTCTCGGCCCGATCGTCCTCTACGCGACGCTCGTCGCGGTCGCGCGGTGGGCTGGAGGAGAGAGTGCCGCCGACTATCGTGAGCATTTCCTGCGCTACGCGTACGCGCTCCTACCGATCGCCCTCTTCTACCACCTCGCACACAACAGCGAGCACCTCCTCACCGAAGGGACGCGCCTCCTTGCTCTCGCATCCGACCCCTTCGGGTGGGACTGGAACCTCTTCGGGACGGCCGAAGAGTCGAGCCAGGCCCGCGTGAGCCTGGGAACGCTGTGGGCCATCCAGGTCGGCCTGATCATCATCGGCCACGTCTACAGCCTGTGGGCCGCCAGACGAGCCGCGCAGCACCTTTATCCGTCAGGCCCCGCCGCCCGGCGCAGTCAGCTGCCGATGCTCGTCGCGATGATCCTGTTCAGCACGATGAGCCTGTGGCTCTTGCGCCAGCCGATGGAAATGCGGCTGTCGTGGATGTAGCGCGAACGTAGGACCGCGCCCGCTTAGGCGGCTCGCCGCTTCTGCGCGAGGGCCTTCAGCTGTGCGATTGCAGCCACGACACCGAGACCGATGCTCTCGATCCCGGGCACCATCTCTCGGCAGCCAAGTACGCCGATGTCGATGCGGTCCACGTTGCTCAGAACCGTGATGTTGAGGCCGATTCCTTCCCCGATGGGGCCCATCGGATAGATCGCGTCGACGCGCGCGCCGGCCAAGTAGAGCGGTACCGGAGGACCCGCCACGTTGGACACGATGAGGTTGATGAAGGCAGGCGCCCAGTCGGCCAGCCCAAGGCCCGAGTAGAGGCGGGTCGCTCCACCGGCAAGGCCGGGCGGCATCAGGTCGAACCATGCGCCGACGAGATCATCCTCGACGATCGCCAGGGCACGCTTGGCACGCGCGGCATCCCGATGAACCCTGTCGAGTACCGCGCTTGGCTCGGCGACATCCATCGGCAACTGGACCGTCATGACCGAAAGCTTGTTCGAGAACTCCTCTTTCTCCTCGTCGGACTTCGTCGACACGGGAACACCGCAGACGAGCGGGCGATTGGGCAACGCGTCGCGCGAGGCGAGGTACTCTCGTACCGAGCACGCGCACGCCGCAAGAATCACGTCGTTCACCGTGACGTCGAACGACTCCTTGATCAGCTTCACATCGGCGAGCGACGTCGATGCGAATCCGGCCACGCGGTGGGGCGTGATCGCCCCGTTGAGCGTCGTGTCCGGAGCCATCTCGAACAGGGACGCGAGAGACTCGCTGCCCGCTCCGGCGCGGGCCCAGAGTCCGCGCGCAGTTGCCGCCACGGTCCGCGCGAGGCCGAAGGGGTCCACCAACCCGCCGGGATACGGACCGCGAAGAAGCTCGCCCCGCCGGGGTGGCTCGGGCGGACGCCACACCGGCGGCCGCTCCAGCAGCGGAGCCTCTGGAGTCAGGTCCAGAAGGCTCGCGATGTGACTCGCCCCCGCCGCGCCGTCCATCAGGCAGTGATGGATCTTCGTGACGAGCGCGACCCGCCCGTCCTCGAGCCCCTCGACGAGCCACATTCGCCATAGGGGACGAGTGTGATCGAGCGGGTCCTCAGCGTAACTCGAAACGAGATCCGCCAGCTGCGCCGTCGTTCCCGGCGAAGGCAAGCGAGTGCTCTGAACGTGACGCTCGATTCGGAAATCGGGATCGTCAGCCAGAACCGGACGAGCGAGATGCAGCGGTGCTTCAACCAACCTCTGACGGAAGGGAGGCATGCGATGAATCCGCGAGGCCATCACTCGGTGCAGCCGCTCCAGGTCGAACGGGCCATCCGCCGTCGACGGATCGAGAAGCAGCGTGCCGATCGTGTGCATCGGCATGTTCGGGGTCTCGCCGTAGACGAATGCGGCATCTTCTCCAGAGAGCTGCCTGACCGGCGTCGACACGCTCGGCTCCCGCTCGTCCGCATGGCCGTAGTGACATGGCGCGACCTCGTGAATCGGTGTCGGATGCGGGATGAACGAGCCAGGCTCCTCGCGTACGCGCGCATCCTCGCGTGCACACAGGACCGCGTGAACCCACGCTTCCTGGAAGCAGCGATAGTGGCGACCGTTCACGAAGTGACCGGAACACGGCACGTCGAGACGTCGTGCCTCGGGCAGCACCTCGTCGACCCGATCCGGCTGCGACGCCGGGAGAAGACCGTCGCGCCCCGCCCAGACGAAGGTCATGGGAAGGCGGAGTTCGGACACCCGAGCCCATAGGCTGTCCGGACCAACCGCAGGATCAAGGGCGAGCTCACGCGCTGCGGACATGACCGCGCGTCGCGTCGCCCCGCACGAAAGGTAGTACGCAACGCGAACACTCGCGCGCGCCAGCCAATCGTTCTCCAACTCCGGCCGCGAATCGAGGAACTCGGTCGCGCGCTTCAACACCGGCCACGCCCTCTCGAGGGGCATCTGCTCAGCCCATTCCGGCGACATCATGCCCGCGCCCATGCGGGCGATTGGATTCTCGATGCGCGGAAAGTACGGCGCGACGAGCACGGCACTCGCAAAGGCGTCCGGTGCGAGAAGCGCGGCCTCCAAGGCAACTCGACCACCAAGAGACATTCCCGCCAGGAGCGGCTTGCACGACATGCCCCGGGCCAAATCGATCACCGGCGCAGCAAGCCGCGCTGGCGTAAGCGGCTCGTCGCCCGCCGGCGACCGGCCGAAGCCTGGCAGATCGACGGCGATGGTTCGAATACCCTCTGCCGCCAACCTCTGGCCCAGACCCGAGAATGCCGACGACTCGAGAGCGAGAGGATGCAGGACGATCAGGGGCCTACCCTCTCCCCATTCTCGCGTGGCGAGACTGTCCGCGCCACCGCTCACGAGACTCGCGCCGCGACGGTGGTCATGACTTCCTGGATGGTGGGGTTCATCGGCGCCCTCCGTGGTCATGGAAGCGAGCAACTCCCATGCCCCAGGCGCCGGCTGCGGAATCCCCCGCCGCAGCCAACCTTTCGACCCAGCGGGCGCGGTCATTCCCGGGGATGAGAATCGATGGCCAACAAACGTTCCTTTGTTCTCAGGAACGCGAGAGAGGCCGCTCCGCCGCCGTCATCCCACGAACTGGTCGAACCCGCCCCAGAACCGTTCCTGGATCTCGTCGGTCTCCTGCAGAATCTCGTGCATCGAGGCCTCGATCGGGAAGACGGTGAACGTCGTGTTGAGAAACGGAAGCTCGGCGTGCTTCGCGGGCGAGATGATCTCGTCGCGCCCGGCACTGGCGACGAGCACGGGAGTCTTCACTCGGATGAGTCGGTCTCGATCCATGATCCGAGCAATGCTCGCCGTCGCCTGCTGAAGCCAGCGCCAAGTAGGGCCGCCCAGTCGGAGATCCGGGGCCTTGTCCAAGAAGGCCATCGCACGCTCGAAGCGGCGTGAATCGCTGGTGACGTTGTTGACGGGGTTGGCCGGATCGGGATCACCACGAAGCCAGGTGTAGGAGGTGCCCATGCCCAGCGCGACGTTCGTCGAGGCGATCGCCCGCGCGACGCTCAGAGGAAACTGATCCCAGCCCATCATCGGGGCCGACAAGACCGCGCGCTCGAAACGCCCCGGGAAATCTTGCAGAAATCGCAGCGCCAGATGCCCGCCCATCGAATGGCCGAGCAGGAGGTAGGGCCCGGGCAAATCGGACACGACCTGCTCATGGACCAACAGTGCGTCGGACATGAAGGTCGCGTAGTCGTCGACGTGCCCCTTGCAACGATTGGGAAGAAGGCGCGAGGAGAGTCCCTGCCCGCGCCAGTCGAACGTCACGACTGCGAACCCGCGTGCCCGAAGACGGGCCACCGTCTCGTAGTACTTCTCGATGAACTCCGTGTAGCCGGCGAACAGAAGAACGGTGCCGCGCGCCGCGCGGTTCGCCGGCGCGGACCAGACCGCGACGCGGAGCTCGACGCCGTCGGGGGTGGACACAACCTGAACCTCGCCGCCGTCGGGAACATCGCCCTCGGTCACCGAGTGGAGAACTGCCTGGGTCACAGAGACACCCCTTGCCGTTCGAAATGGCGCGCGCGTCCGCCCACCGCGCCGCTCGCGGCCGGCATCCTTCTTCCTCGTCTTCGACCTGCGAGAGAAGCTCGATATCGATCGAGATCGCCGACCGGTGTCCCCCGTGGGTTCTTCTCTCTCCTCACTTGGCGCCACGCTCCCTCAGAGCTTCCTTCACCCAGGCCAGGTCGTCGGCCGCCACGCGGCGACGTGCCTCGTCGAGATCGATTCCGTAGACCCGCGCGGCGTTCCCGCCCAGGATCTTGGCCTTCCGTTCTCGAGTCAGCTCTGGATAGCCATGCTCCTGTTGGTACGAAACCGGGATCTGAAACGCACGAAAGGCGTCGATCGCCACCTGGCTGGGCCCGTACCAGATCGCATCGGTCCCCCACAGCACGTTGCCCTCGCCGACTTCCAGCAACAGCTTACCCAAGACGTGAGCCGCCTCGTCCGGTCTGCGGATCAGTCCGAACCAGGTCGACCCGAGCTCCGCGTAGACGTTGGAACCCGGGCCCACCCGCGAAGCCCGCAGGGAGTGGATGAGGCGATTCACTCCTGTGGGGCTCTCGCCCTCGACGTAGGGCCCCTCCTCGGCCGCCTCGCCCGCCGGGATCTCCCAGCCCGAGTGGTAGATCAGGAAGTCGACCTCAGGGAACCCGCTGGCGATCGGACCGACGTCGCGCGGAGAGCCGTTGTCGACGAGCGCGCTGATGCCCTTGTGCGCGCAGATCAGAGGCACACCGACCTCGATCGCCTTCTCGACGAACGGCACGCCCGTCTCTTCATCGTCGAGCCACCAACCGCGAACTTCGTCGCGCCGCTCCCCGATCGTGTAGCACTTCCAACCAACAGGACGGTGACGCCTCAGCTCGTCCTCCATCGCATCAATCTCGCGGGGATGGTTGGCGTGGATGACCGAGTGATTCAGGAGGCGCCGCTCGGCCGCGAGCCCGTCGAGGAGCGCTCGCGTCTCGGCCATCTCGTGGTTGAAGAGCATGCGCTCGGGCCCCGTACCGGGACCCGAAGTCAGCACAGCGACCGCGGTCTCGCTCTCCAGAAACACACACCGGAGATACTCCGCGAAGTCGTAGGCCTTCGCGTCTCCGAGATGTCGCCACCAATCCGGGGCCATGTCGGTGTAGAGCTGATGGATGTGCGCGGCCGTCGACCGCGTTTCGGCGCGATCGGCGATGAAGTGCGTCTGCACGTCGATCACCAGCTCGTCACCGTCGAAGGCCTGCTCCACCGCCTCCCGGTCGAGAGTCGCCTCTGCCGGCACGTCATAGAAGGTGTCGTCGAACTGCGCGTCGATTGCGCGAAGCCCAGCCGCGGTCCCATGTCGACTCGCCCAGTACGATCCGAGCGTCATGCCGACACTCCGGGCACCGCGGGGCCCCTCTTCGAGGGTGGCGGCGACCATCGTGAGATCCCGCGAACCGTACGGAGCCGCCTCGAACTCGTCGGAGCGCCTACGCTGGAGTACGACGGGTAAAGGAGGTTTTCTGCTCACCGCTTCCCTTATATACACCCTCGGCGGCGGAGAGGAGCCGGACCCAAAATGAAGCGACGCATGGAATCGGACCTTCCCAAGGATGCCTTGCGCACCATCCAGGAGGGCACGGTCGCGTTCACGTATCGCGGGGTCCTCTGCCAGAAGAACCCTTTCGACCTCGCCCTTTACTCGCGGCTCCTGTTCGAAACGGGCGCACGCAGCATCGTCGAGATCGGGAGCTCCGCGGGCGGCAGTGCGCTGTGGTTCGCCGATACGCTGCGCTGCTACGGGCGCAACCCTCGCATCGTCTCGGTGGACGTGAACCCGGTCTCGGGCGTGAACGACCCCGATGTGACCTTCGCACAGGGGACCGCTCTCGCGCTGGGAGAAGTGCTCCCCGAATCGTTCTTGCGCGAACTACCGCGACCCTGGATCGTCGTCGAGGATTCTGCTCATACCTACGAAGTCACACGGGCCGTCCTGCGCTTCTTCGACCCGTGGTTGGAGGTCGGAGAGTACGCCGTCGTAGAAGACGGAATCGTCAACGATCTGGAAGGCGCTGAATACCGCGCGTTCGAGAACGGCCCCAACCGAGCGATCTTCGAACACCTCGACGATAGGCCGGGCCGCTACGAGATCGACTCGCACTACTGCGACTACTTCGGCCACAACTTCACCTGGAACACCAACGGCTGGCTCCGACGAATCTGACGGGCGCAGCGGAGAAGTCTCGATGCGAACCGTACGGCGCTGTGGACACGCCCTCCTGCTGGCGACCCTCTTGGTCGCCCCCGCGCAAGCCGCTCCAGACCAGCTTCTGTGGGGCGACACCCATCTGCACACGAGCAACTCGTTCGATGCGTTCCTGAACCAGAACAAGTCGGCCGACCCGCATACCGCCTACATGTACGCGAAGGGCGCCCCGGTGATTCATCCTGGCAACCGCGCGCGCGTTCAGATCCGTACGCCGCTCGACTTCCTGGTGGTCGCCGACCACGCGGAATTCTACGGCGCGCTGCGACACTCGGTACAACGCGGGGTCCCTACCGACGGGCTGAGCACATGGCAGGGCATCGTCGCCTCGTTCAACGGCCAGATCCTCAGGCTCGTATCCAAATGGGACTACGGCCGACAGCTCTTCGCGATGGTCCTCCCTAAACCCGGCGCGACACCAGAAGAGGTCGCCGCGAATCCTCCGGGGTATGACCTACCCGGCACCGATGCCATGCAGCGCACCATGTGGCAGGAGGCGATCCGCATCGCCGACGAGCACAACCAGCCCGGAGAATTCACCTCCTTGATCGGCTGGGAGTGGAGCTCGATTCCCGGAGGCGCGAACCTACACCGCGTCGTGTTCACGAGCGCCGACGCGAGTGTCGCTTCGCAGTGGCAGCCGTTCAGCTCCATCGACAGCATGTACCCCGAAGATCTCTGGGCCTGGCTCGAAGAGACCAGTGCCGAAACCGGCGCCGAATTCGTCGCGATCCCGCACAACTCCAACATCTCGAAGGGTCGCATGTTTCCCGAGAAATCGCTCCGCGGCGAGCCGTTCACGAAGACGAGTGCGCAAGCGCGCGCGAAGTGGGAGATGGTCGTCGAAGCCACACAATTCAAGGGAGACTCCGAGACACATCCCGACCTGTCGCCGAACGACGAGTTCGCCGACTTCGAACTCTACCCCTACTACATTCAGAACGACCCGCCGCCGTACGAGGCCAACGCGGCCGACTACGTCCGCACGGCTCTGATGCGCGGGCTCGCGATCGAGGAGAAGATCGGATTCAACCCCTATCAGTTCGGCCTGATCGGCTCGACCGACTCCCATACCGGCCTCGCATCGGCCGAGGAGAACAACTTCTGGGGCAAGTTTCCCCGCGACTCGACGCCCGAGAACAAAACTGCGGCGTGGCGCACCGGCCGCGGACCATCGGGCTGGTCCATGTCGGCTTCCGGCCTCGCCGCGGTCTGGGCCGAAGCCAACACGCGCGACGAGATCCTCGAGGCCTTCCGGCGGCGCGAGGTCTACGCGACTACCGGCCCGCGCATGGCGGTACGAGTCTTCGCCGGCTGGGACTTCGACCCGGCCGACCTCGCCGGCGGCGACCTTGCGGTCGCCGGCTACGCGCGTGGTGTACCGATGGGGGGCGAGCTCACGGCCGCCAGCGAGGGACATGCGCCGCGCTTCCTGATTCAGGCACTGAAGGACCCGAAGAGCGCGAACCTCGACCGCATTCAGGTCATCAAGGGTTGGGTCGACGAGAGCGGCGAGCCCTCGGAGAAGATCTACGACGTCGCGGGCGGCGGTGTACGGAACCGCGATGAGGACGGAAGGCTCTCGGCGGTCGGCAACACGGTCGACCTGAAGACCGCGCGCTATTCGAACGAGATCGGGTCAGCCGAGCTCACCGCAGTCTGGGAGGACCCGGACTTCGACCCGATGCGCAAGGCGTTCTACTACGTCCGCGTGCTCGAGATCCCCACACCGCGACACTCGCTGATGGACGCAATCGCGCTCGGCGTGGACCCGAGCGAAGTCGAGGGCGCATCGACCCTCCAGGAGCGCGCCTACACCTCACCCATCTGGTACCGGCCGTAGCACCACGGCCCCAGCGGGAGTGCAGGGCCGTCGGCATGGGGCCAACGAATCGCCGTCGATCGGCTTTCGTCGCCGGGAACGGCCGCGCACGAGCACCGGCACTCCTCGCGAGGAGACCAGACGCACGACGAACGTCGAGGAGCGGCAAGCCGTTGGCGCGATGTCGACGGCGGTACGCTAGACGGACTCGGCGAGTCGCTGTGCGGCGCGGGCGTGCCGGATTGCCAGGGGGCCGATCCGCTCGGCCACGAACTCGGAGCTGCCCATCGCCCCCACGGCCAGCGCGGCGGCGTAGGCCGCGAGTTCGGCGACCGTCATCGTGATCTTGGTGCGCTCGGCCTCTTCATCGGCGAGGAAAACCTGAGTCGACGCGAACTCTGCCTTCGCCTGCTCCATCTGCGCGACGTCGATGTAGAGACTCGCCTTGAAGCCGACCCCAGTGCGCGCTTGCGAGGCATGCTCCTCGTGCTCGTCGAGGTCCTCGGCGTTGGGTCGACCCGAAGCGACGCGCGCGTCTCGCGCGGCCCTGTGCGCGGACTCCGCGGTTCGGTCCTGCTGCGATAGCCAGCGGTCGGCCCAGTCGTTCCACAACGGTTCGGCGCACGCCTGACGTGCGGCCTCGATCGCGCGGACGACCTCCTCTTCGAGCTCTTGGATCGTATTCATCCCTCACCTCAATTCGTAGTCGAGAACGAGCCGACAATGGAAGCCGTAAACCAACTGAACAACGCGAATCCTTCGAACAATCGTTCCCGAAGTCCTCTTCACTACAGAGAGTCGTTTGCGCTCTGCGATATCTGGCCGCCTCGGGCCGGAGTCGCCTTGGCTTGACGGAGCACCCGGACTTCACGACCGCCCCCTGCGTGAGGGCAGCGCTCGTGGTGCAGTCGCTCGGGACGCATCCCCCCGGAGATTGCCGGACGGCGCGGTGACGCTCGACACGACTCGAGCGCTTTTCGAGGAGCCCCTGGCCTAAGGCGTCTCGATGTCCCGGCGACGATAGATCCGGATCTGGGGTCCGGGCCGATCGACCGCATGGAAGCCCGCCATCGGCACGTAGTAGGCGTCCGGGGGGTCGTAGACGGTATCCTCGCCCGAGCCGGAAAGCGGCTCGATCTCGTAGACGAGCTCGAACGGCGGAACCAGCCTAGCGATCACATCGGGATCGACCCGAGACGAAAACAACTCATGGTGGTGCGCGACGATCCAATCCACCCCAGCGGCCGCAACGACGTCGGGCTGAGGATCTACCCGAACCCCCTTCAAGCCGGGCGGGAGCTGAGGCTCGCCCCAGGCCCAAATGACGGACCCGAGCATGAGAACCCTCGCCCCGTCGGGAACGTTCTCCTCCAGCCATTCCGTCGCCAATACCCGAGAATCCGTTTTCGAGATCAGTCGGTCATAGGCAACCGAGCTGTAAAGGGGCTCAGCGACCACGAGCAGGGCCAGGAGCCCCACGACCCAGCGACGCCTGGCCGGAAGCCGAGCCGCGAGAGAAACGAGTGCCCCCGCGATCATGATCGCGATCGCCGGCACGATTGGCGTCAGGTATCGGGAGTGCACCGCGAGCGACGCGCCAAGGAGAAGAACCGACCCCAGCCCAAAGACTCCTGCTGCGATCGCAATGGGGCGACAAGACCAAAAGGCCCAACCGAGGGAGACGGGAACCGCCACCAGCGAAACGAGCCCCGCTCCCCACCGGAGCGCGAAACCGAAGTAGTAGCGCATGCCGTCCCAAAGACTCGAAGGGTGCTCGAAACTCACGACCCCCTGGGGCACCGCAGGCGGCTTCGCCGGAAAGCTGGCCTCCGGAAACAATGAAGGAAAGACGAGCGCAACGATCGAGAGGACCCGCATCCGCGTCTGTTCGTTGAACAACAGATCGGGTGAGCTTCCAAGAAACGCGAAGGCAGAGAAGAGGCCGACGACCACCGCCGAAGCCGGAACGATGCGTCGCCAGCCCGAGGCCTCGCTTCCCATCACACACATTGCCCACGCGGGCAGGAGCAGCAGGACCGCCGGATACTTCATGCTCATGGCCAGACCGACGGCGACGCCGACCGCCGCGGCGCGGCCGAACGAGGGCACTCGAGCCAGTGGAGCCATGACGCCCAGCGCGACGACCACCCCCAGCACCAGGAGCGCATCGGGTTTTGCCGAGTGACTCTCTCGAACATGCAGATAGCTCGACGCGAGAATCAGACCGGCGATGAGAGCCGCTCGCCTGCCCAACTCGCGACGCGCGAACACCATCAGAAGCGCCACCGACAGCACTCCCGCGCTTGCCGACAACGAGCGAAGGACCAGCAGGATTCGCCACGGAGCGGTGTCCATCGTGGCGAGATAGCCGCCAGGAGGAAACGCCCCGACCGCCTTCATCACGAAGTGGGCTCCCGCGGCCCACGCCCACGAGAGAAACACGTAGGCACTCGAGTACACGCCGTATTGGTAGACGTCGTGGCTCAGGTCCATGCTCCCGCTGGCCGGAACCCGGGTCTGATGCAGCACGACCTCCTCGTCCGGACGCGTCAGAAGGTGCGGAAGCCCGGCATCGAGGCCCCAGAAGCGCAGGAGCGCGGCGAGCCCCACGATCGCGACGAACGCGAGCTGATAGACTCTGGGAGAGATCCGGGAAACCTATCAGGTCTGGGCGCCCCATCGCCACTCCCCGGCCGATTCGGCCGGGGACTGCAGCGATGGTGGCGAAGCTAGGGGAGCGCGGTCAGCACTCCGAACGAAGGACTTCCGCCTCACGTCCCGGAACGTCCTGGAGAAGACGACGGGCCCATTCGCGCCAGTTGCCTGGTACGTCGGCCGACCTCGCCTGCTCCAGGTATTCCCGAGCGGCGTCTAGGCGTCGGCGACACTCTTCGTCAGTGTTCATGATTCTACGATACGCCCATTTCCTGATTACGAAAACAGGTTTCCCTCCACGATCGTGACGATTGTTGGCCTTTTTCGTGCGGCCCCCGATGCCATGGCCAGTGCCCCGGCACGCGATGGCGCGAACAGAGCCCTGGGCGGGCGTCACGTCGTGAGCGGCAGCATCTCCTCAGCCAGTCGCCCGAGCTCTTCTGTCATGTCGGCCGGCGCAACGAGTGGACGCAGGAGAAACTTCGAGAAGCCGGCGTCTATCCATTCGTCGACCCGGGCGCGCAACGCATCGAAGCCGACCGGTACGATGTCGGCCGGGTCCGCGCCGCGCTGCGACCGGAAGAACTCCGTCACCTCGGGAGGCAAGGGCCCACTGGCGTAGAACAGATTGGCGCCGAAGTGCTCGGGGTCGATCTGCCGGCCCGCCGCCTTCGCCGAGGCCTCGATCTGCGAGCGGAGCCTCGCTGCCTCGGCCGGCAGCATCAGCCCGGGCATCCAGCCATCGCCGAGCCGGCCGCAGCGCTCGAGTGCCCCCTTGGCCTTGCCGCCGAGCCAAAGCTCGAGCGGCTCCTGGCGCGGCTTGGGAGTGACCGTGACCCCCGCGAGCGGGTACCGCGGCCCCTGGTGGTCGACCGCCTCGCCGCTCCAGAGCCGGCGCAGCAGCGGCACCATCTCCTCGATCGCCGAAGCCCGCTCCTTGCGCGACACCCCCTGGGCGCCGGCATCCGCCTCCCCTGGCAACCCGAGCACGCCGACCAGGAGCAGCCGGCCGTCCGACACGCGGTCGAGATGCGCGAGCTGCCGGGCCAGGGTGACCGGGTGACGCCCTGGGAGGATGAGATGCGTCCCAAGCTTGAGCTTCCGGGTTCGACCCGCCGCGTAGGACAGCGCCACGAGCGGATCGATCGTCGACTGCAGCAACACCTCGGGAATCCACAGCGAATCGAAGCCCAGCCGCTCGAGGTCGTCGACCAACGGCCCCAGAGCCTCCGGCGCCGTCTCCGGCCCCGCCGTGTACCCGAACCGAATCTTCATCCCCCCATCTCGCAGGACGAGAGCGTTGCGTGCAAACCCGCCGGGGTCGTCCGTACCGATCGAGGGAACGGTGCCCCGAGAGCGACCACTCCGAGAACGGGGAGAACGACGCCGCGACCCCGTGGATCGGGGTCGTCGTCTAAAGAACTCGGTGCTAGACAGCCCCCCATGGCGCTCCGGGCCCGAGACATCGTCAACCACGACGCCACGCTCATCGGCCGCAAGGCATGGACCGATCCGCACATCTACGAACTCGAAAAGCGCGGCATCTTCGCAAAGAGCTGGCTCTTTCTGGCGCACGAATCGCAGCTGCCAAACCCCGGCGACTTCGTGCAGGCCTACATGTGCGAGACACCCGTCATCGTCGTCCGCGGCGCCGACCGAGAGATCCACGCGAACATCAACAGCTGCACCCACCGCGGCCTACCCGTGTGCCGCGCCGATCATGGGAACGCGACGAAGTTCGTGTGCCCGTACCACAACTGGACGTACTCGGTAGAAGGCGAGCTCCTCGCGATTCCGCAGGAGAAGCACCTCCAATCGAAAGCCGACAAGGGCCCCCTCGGCCTAAAGCCCGTCCCGCGCGTCGAGAGCTGGAACGGCATGTACTTCGGAAGCTTCGATCCGGAGATCGAGCCCCTCGATGCGTACCTGGGCGACCAGCGCTGGTACCTCGATGCGTTCTTTCAACGCTTCCCAAGCGGCGTCGAATTCGTCGGCTCACCGCAGCGGTGGATCATCAACGCGAACTGGAAGCTTCCCGTGGAGAACCAGATCGGCGATGTGAATCACGGACCGTTCCTTCACTCTGCGGTCATCCCCCCCGAAGCGAACCGCGAAGTCTTCGAGCTCGGGCGCAGCGCCGTCACGATCCCGGGGCATGGCGCGACGTTTCGACTGATGCCCGAAGGCACGCCAGTCGAGCACGTGGCATGGGGCTTCGAAGGAATGTCGGCGCTCCTGGCGCCCGAGATCCACGACTACCTCCGCGAAATTCACGCGCACGCCGAGGAGCGGGTAGGCCCAATCCGCGCGCGAATGAAGGGCCTAACTTACGGCGTATTCCCGAACCTGTCGTTCTTGTGGTCGAACACCGCCTTCAAGGTTTCCCATCCGCGCGGACCGGGACGGGTCGAATACTGGTGCTGGTCGGTCGTTCCGGCCGACGCGCCCGACGAGTTCAAGAAGATCCTGCGCGGCAATCACACGACCCTGTTCGGCCCCGGCGGCATCATCGAGCAGGAAGACTCAGAGGCATGGTCACAGCAGTACGTCGGCAGTCGCATCGACTTCGCGGACGACCGTCCCTACTACTACGGCCTCGGACTCGGTGAGGAAAAGTTCCACCCGGACCTTCCCGGCCTAGTGAGCGTGACCGCGAACGAGTTCTACGCACGACACTTCTTCCTGCGATGGCGCGACGCACTCGAGAAGGTCGAGGATTGAGTCGATGAGCGGCGTAACCCCGGAGCTCCAGCACCGAGTCGAACAGTGGTACTACCGCGAAGCGCGCTTGCTCGACGGCCGCCAGTACGAGACGTGGCTCGCGCTGTGCGACCCAACGATCCGGTACATCGTGCCCGCCCGCGGCAACCCCCTCGTCGACAACAAGCAACAAGGAACCGAGGCAATGATCAGCGTCGAGCGGGAGCTCGAAGGTGTCGACTCGGACCGGCTGCCGATTCGCGACGAGACTCTCCCCCACCTCATGATGCGTATGCAACGGGCGTACAAGCCCAACTCCTGGTCGGAGAATCCCCCTGCGCGCACGCGTCGGATCGTCGGCAACGTCGAGATCGTCGAGGCGACGGAGGCGCAGCTCTCGGTTCTGAGCAACTTCCACCTTCACTACGCGCGCCCCGGAAGCGCGACGTTCTTCTACGCCGGACAACGCCGAGACGTACTGCACACCAGAGACGACCACGGCGACTACAGGATCCTCCGCCGCGAAGTCGTGCTCGACATGTCGGAGATCGAGTTCCCGACCGTCGGGATCTTCTTCTAACAACCCCCCACTGCCCCCGAAGGAGCCACTCATGCCGCGAGCCGACGACATTCGGATGAACGACGGCGAGGTCCGCGAGTATCTGAGGAACGGCCACACCGTCATCCTCGTCTCGAATGGCCGGAAGGGATTCCCCCACGCCGTCCCAATGTTCTACGGCATCGACGACGACCTCACGATTCGGTTCGCCACGTATGGCTCGAGCCAGAAGGTGAAGAACATCGAGCGCGACTCCCGCGTCACCCTACTCGTGGAAAGCGGCTCGGCCTACGACGAACTGGCTGGCGTCATGGTCGAAGGGGAGGCCGAGATCGTGACGGACCTCGACGCCACGGTCGACACGATGATCGAAGCCATGGGGAAGACCGAAAACCCGATTCCTCCGGCCGCCGACCTACCACTCGAGGTGAAGCAGCAGATGGCCGGAAAGCGCGTTCTCATTCGCGTCCGTCCAAAGCGCTTCCTCAGCTGGGATCACGGGAAGCTCCCGCGTTCGAAGACACCGTCGGCGCTCTAGCGCATCCCTGCCAAGCTCGGGGCGAGCGACGGCGATGGCACCTATGAGCGGCGGTAGGCGTCTGCGTACTTACCGGTAGGATACGGCGTTTCGGCGAGCATCGGGGTGATGGCGGTTTCGCCGCTCGCAACGACGCCGGTCTTGGCGTCGACGACCTTCCACGCCATCGTGGGCCCCAAGAGCGGTTGGGATTCGACCATCACCACGCGCACCTCGCCTTCTTCGAACCCGCACTGGATCTGGACCGCATCGAGCAGCTGCGTGCCGTTGAGGTGCCCGTCGCCGAAGTTCCAGCCGATGATCGCCCCCCCCAGAACTTCGCCTTCCATCCACTCGTATTCTTCGATGTCATCGACCGCCTGAGGCAACGCCTCGAGCAGCGCCCGGCCTTCGACGTGCAGAAACCGATGCGCCAGGGACATGGAGAGCGCCAGGTCGACCGTCTCCTTGTCCGGCAACATCCCCTCGAGTTGCTGGCGCATCGTACCCGCCGGCTTCGTGAGGCGATCGAACTTTGCGACGGCGTCGGGGCGCACGAGCCAGATGTTGTAGGCCCAGTTCCCAGCGTAGTAGCGCATCGACAGGAGGAACGAGGCACGACCGGGGAAGAAGTTTCCGAAGGCCGGGATCGCGACGGTCCACACGAACAGGAACGACGCGAGGACCGGCATCGCCCCCAGCGCGAGCACGCCCACTTCTGGGTGATGACCGAACAGAAAGATCCCGCCGTAGATCATCAGGATGTTCCACTCGACCGGCATCCCGCTTGGATTGTTGGTCCCGATGAAGCCGTGAAATCCGGTCATGAGAATCAGACCAAGCACGGTTGCGATACCACCGTCGCTAGACAAGAGGATCACCGGGATCAGGTACTCGGCAAACGTGCCACCGTGCGCCACGGCGGCGGCGAGGCGCGACGGTCGAAGATCGTCGATGTAGTCGGCGAAGAGCTTCTTCTTGAACCACTTCGGGGCGAATGGGCCGTTGTTCACCATGAACATGACGACCGACGGGAAGTGGTGGTTCAGCTTCGACGTCGCCGCCCAGAACCAGATCGCGCACCACACGACCTTCGAGTAGGAGATCCACAGGTCGCCGCTCGTCGCGCACAGGAAGCCGATCAGGACGACCCAATAGTGCTCGGAGCGCGCCGCGAGAAATACGGTCTTGTCGGTGATCGCAAAGATCGCGATCAGGACTACGGAGGGTAGCAGCAGAGCGGGCGTGATTTCCGGCGCGACCAGTGCCCGCACCAGGAAAAGCATGGTCGCCGCAAAGAGAGTCACGTCGAACCAGTTGCGCCGGATTCCTCCGACCAGCGGGATCTTGTTCGACAACGGGAGTTTCGTCGTGCCCGGCCGCAAGAAGTAGAGGAAGCCCCCGATCGGTGGATTGAACCGCGCGTTCATCGGCCCCGACGAGCAACCCAGACCCAGCACCTCGTACGTGAGCGCCCACAAGATCGCCTTCTGGAATGCGACGGCCGTGAACGCCCACTCCCCCGGCAACGTGAAGCCCGGATAGTCCTTTGAAAAGGAGACGAAGAACGCCCAACCGCCGGCGAAGAAGAGGACGTACTTCACCCAGTACATCACCAGGACGATGAAAGGGTTCGGCGCCACCTGGGCCGCCCACATCCGGCAGATGAGCCGAACCTTCTCGGGAAACGGCGCGGAGAGGATGCGCTTCGGCTCGTAGGGTGGGAGGTCGTCGTCGCCAGCAGTCATATCGACGATTGTCATACTAGAGCGAGCGGTCGGCTCGCCAGCGAAGGCTCGACGCTCGCAGCCGCGCTGAGCAAGCACGCCGGCAAGACCCACGAGCGCACAACCCTCGCCTTCCCGCCGTCGACGCTGTAGACGTCGACGCATGAAGACCGTCCGCTTCGAGGACATCTCCGCCGAGTTCAAACGCCGCGTCGAGCACATCGTTTGGTGCTCCGCGACTACGGTCGACACCAAGGGTCGGCCCCGCTCGCGCATTCTGCACCCGATCTGGGAGGGACCGGTCGGCTGGATCGCCACCGGACGACACTCCTTGAAGGAGAAGCACCTCGCCCAGACGCCGTTCGTGTCACTCTCGTACTGGACCCCCGAGCAGGAGCAGGTACACGCCGAGTGCGCGACGTCGTGGGAGGACGAGGTCGACGAGAAGCACCGGCTGTGGGATCTGTTCAAGGAGCTCCCACCGCCCGTCGGCTACGACCCCGGTCTGTTCTTTCAGGGCGGCCCCGAGGATCCCGAGTGCGGCTTCCTACGACTCGACCCGTGGCGCTTGGAGGTCTGGTCGCTGAACGACCTGATCACCGGGACCGCCTCACAGGTGTGGATACCCTAGGGCTCGGCGCTACTCCCCGTCGATCTCGTCGACCGCAGCCATGACGTCGGCCGAACCACTCCCCTCGGGCGCGGGGACCTCGGTGATGGGGTCGTCCACGTCGTCGAACTCGAGACGCAGGGCGCGACACATCGTCGCGTGGAGATCGTAGGTGCACGTTATGTACGTGAGTTCGAGGATCTCTTCTTCGCTGAGCTCCGTGCGAAGAGCCGCGAAGACGTCGTCGGGAACGCGACCGCCTTCCAGCACGAGACAGTCGGTGTACGCCAACACCGCACGCTCGATCGGGGAGAAGCACGTGGCAACGGACCATGCGGGGATCGCCTTGATCTGCTCCTCCGTGAACCCGACGTCGCGGCAAGACTTGCAGTGCTGCGAGAAGACGAAACGGCTCCCGCGCGCGTAGCCGGCCCGCGTCTGGCCGAGCTCGCGAAGCTGTGGCGAGATCTTGCGATTTGGGTTGCGATAGAACGCAAACCCTTGCACCGCGTGGTCGAAGCAGTCGGGCACCCCGGCGAACACCGTCCACCAGTTCCCCGGGGAGCCGGTCTCGGTGCCGGGCGACTCTACAGGGTCGCGCTCGCCGAAGAGCATCTTGTAGAGAACCTGTGCGGTTTCGTGCGCTTCGGCCTTGGGTACCTGACGTAGACGGGGCATCTCACACTCCTGGGTCGTCGGGACGACCGGACTCGATCGCGGCTCGCGAAAAAGAGCAACCCCCCATCGGTCGGCACGTTTCGCCGGTCGCGCAGTCCACGACCGGATTTCAGCGAAACGCTACTCCTTGGGTCCGCCCAAACAAGCGAGAATGGCTTCGATCACCCTCTTCGACTCCTCCGGATCGCGAATGTGGATCGAGTCGACGCCGGCTTCCTTCGCCGGGTAGTCGTTGCCGCCGGGGAACATGGCATCTCCGATGAAGACCATCTCATCGATCGCGATGTCGAGCGTGTCTTGGAGCTTTCGAATACCGTAGGCCTTGTCGATGCCCGGCTTGGTGACGTCGAGCGAGGTCGTGCCTCCCATTCGCACTGAGAACTCGGGGATCAGCTCGTCGAGACGTGCCTTCATCTCGTGACGCTTCGAGAAGTCTCGGTCCCAGCCCTTCTTCGCCTCGAGAGGAGCCTCCTGCCCCAAGGCCGAGAACGTGATCTGGCTGCCCCGGTCCTCGATCTGCTCGCCCCAGATCTCGCCGATCACGACTCCCGACGTGGCGATCACCTCATTGAAAGAGCGAATGATCCTTTCGCGCTCCGCATCGGTGAAGTCGTCCGCATAGAGCTGCGTCCACGCCGACTCGAATCGGTAGTACTTCGTGCCGCAAGTCGGCAATAGGAACAGCTTGCTGAGGTCCGCGTCGGCCGAGAGACTCCCGAGAAGCTGCTGCTCGAACTGGGGCCAGTTCCCGCCGGAGATCACGGCCACGCGGACGGTTGCGAGAAGGCGACTGAGCAGTGCCGACATCTCGGCATCCACCGCCGACTTGCTCTCGGCGAGCGTGCCGTCCAAGTCGAAAATGATGAGCTTTTTCATAGGTCCTTGCCTCCGGGGAACTCGCGGGTTCGAGCGGCGCGATCGTGCTCATAACTGAGTCTGCGCGCGGATGCTGCGGGTGGATCGGTTCCCTGCCCAGTAGGGCCTTGATACGCTCGGCTCGACGATGGGTAACGATGCCCCGGACGGCCGCGAGGCCCCGCAGGAGAAAGACGCCGATCTTCGCAACGCCGAGGCTCGGTATCGTGCCGTCGTGGAGGCGGTGGACGCTGCGATCTTCGTCTTCCAGGGAAATCGCACGATCGAGCTCAACCAGGCCGCCGAGCGCCTGGCGGGGCGCACGCGGGCCGAGCTTCTCGCGATGAACTTCTGGAACGTCGTTCACCCCGACGACCGAGCGATGGTGCGTTCGCGCGGAATGGCTCGGCTCCAAGGCGAGCGCGTGGCACCGCAGTACCGAGTCCGGGTGATGCAACCCGATGGCGCGGTCCGGTGGGTGGACTACAAGGCGAGGCCTGTCGTTTTCGGCGGAGGAGCTGCCGTGCTGGGCGTGGCATTGGACATCACGGACTCTCTCCAGACGGCGGAACGGCTTCGGGCAAACCAGGAGGAACTGGCGCACGTGCAGCGTCTCGGATCGGCCGAAGCTCTGACGGCCGGACTCGCCCACGAGCTGCAGCAGCCGCTGGCCGCAGTGGTGGCGATGGCCGGCGCGGGGCTTCGAAGCCTCCGCGCCGGCGCTGCCGACAAGGGCCGCTTGATCGAGATCATGGAAGAGACCGCCCGACTCGGCCTTCATGCCGGAGACATGGTGCGCCGCATCTACGACTTCACGCAGAAGCGGGTGCGGCAGCCGGAGCAAGTCGAACCCGCGGAGTTGGTGAGCTCCGCCCTCGAGCTGTTTTCGAGAGAGGACCGCGAGCGGCTCCGCTCCGACGTCACGGACGAGATCGCGACCGTGACCGGCGATCCGGTCCAGCTCCGCCAAGTCCTCGTGAACCTTCTCCAGAATGCGATCGAGGCGGGTTGCGCAAGTGGCGAACCCGAGCCGGTCGACATCCAAGGGCGCATCGACAACGGCGCGGTCGTGCTCTCCGTTCTGGACCGCGGAACCGGCATCTCCCCAGAACAAGCCGACGAGGTATTCGACGCCTTCTCGTCCACCAAGCCCACAGGCATGGGCCTCGGCCTCTCGATCTGCCGCTCCATCGCAGAGGCGCACGGAGGCCGCTTGTGGTTTACGCCGCGCCCCGGCGGCGGGACGTGTTTCCACTTCTCCCTCCCTGCGGATCGATAGCTCCGCCCACCGGCGACGGGATCGCCGCCCGTGGCGAAGGGCGCACGGTGATCCGGTGGTACACCGAGCGCGGTCCCTTCCCCGAGTCGTGGATCTACTTCATGGCGCGTGCGGTTGTGAGCCGGGTGAGCCGCTCGCCCTCGACCGCGTACAGCTCGAGGTCGTTCGACCCATTGCGAAACGCTTCCTCGGGCAGGAGAAGCCAGACGCGCGCCTCATCGCCCCGCCGATCGAAAACCTCGACAACGGCCCAGACGGTCCCGTGTACGGCTACGGCAACCTGATCCGGGAGCCGCTCGCCGCGCACGGTTCCCCGCACGTAGGCGGGAATGCTCCCCGTGATCAGCTCGACGTGCTCGAACCGGTCCGTGCCCTCGACCCGTGCCGTCGCCCCAGCCCACAGCTCGCCGGCCACGTCGAGAGACGCGAGTGGACGCCCAACCAGTTCGGGACGCGGACCGGCCCGCTCGATGTCGCGCCAGCTCCCCTCATCGCCGAACAGCGCGAGCTTCCGATCGAGTGCGGGCCATGAGGAAGGACGCTCTCCAGGGAAGGACCACTCCTCACCGCCGGCATACATCTTCTTGTCCGGACGCTCGGAGTCGAGACCTGACACCCCGTCGACGGCGAACGGAAGCTCTACCTCGAGCGCGCTGGCGACCGTCGGCAAGACGTCGATCGATTCGACATTGCGATCGTCCACGCGCCCGTCCTTCTGGAACGGAAGCTTGACGAAGAAGGGGACGTGCATCAGATCGCGCACGGACTGGTCGGTCGGTTGTCGGTACATCTGGCCCGGCTGGAACGTGATGCCATGGTCGCCCAGAACGATCATGAGACTCCGGTCGAAGAGATCGGCTTCATCGAGACGGTCGAGGAGGCGCCCGAGGAGAACGTCCGTATATCCGAGCTGGAGCATGTACCGCTGGAACGCCAGCTGCGTGGGCCACTCGTCGGAGAGCCAGGTCTTCCACTTTCCTTCCGTGCCATCTGGCCGATCCCCGGCCTCGTAGCGCATCCCTGAGGGGAACGACGACCACGGGACATGGGGAAGCAGGACGTGCAGGTAGTACAGCGTCGGGTCGGGCGACGGCTCGACAGCGTCGATGAAGCGCTCGAAGGCCGCGAACGGCGTGCGTGACCGGCCCCGATCAAGGTTTCGCGCATGTCGCACGTAGCCAACGCGAACCGCGTGCATCTCCTCGACCTGTTCCGCCGTCTCGCGCGTCGGTACTTTCCAAAAGGAACCCCATCGGTGGTCGATGGGAGGCAACCGACCGGCGAGCGGCTTGGGTAGCACCAGGTGGGCGTAGATGAAGCCGACATCGGCCACCAGAGACGCACCACGGTCGGCCAACGAGCGCTCTGGCTCGAGGTCCTCGCAAACGTCATCCGGGCACAGCGCCGTGACCGGTTCGACGGCAACGATGCGATGAGACTTGGCGAACAGTGTGAAGAGGCTGTTCGGGTAGTTCTGAGCCAGCGGAAGCTTGATCGCTTTGCGATGGCGCCCCGTCATGATGACGGGCACGACGAAATCCGTCATCGGCACGGTTGCCGTCGTGTTGCGAAACCAGACGCTCCGATCGGCGAGTCGCGCGAAGGACGGAAACAGACGTCGGTCTACGGTCCCGTCCGCCGTCATGAGAGAACTCGTGGAGATCTCGTCGAGTAGGACGAACACGATCGGAGTACGCGACTCGATCCCCGCCACTTTGGCTGCGATCGGCAGTTCCGCGACCAACAGCGGACGGATATGCGACCCGAGGAGGAAGAACCCGGCGAAGACGAGCACCGCCGGTGACAGGACGGTGAGAAACGTACGGCAACTCTCAGTCCGTGCATACGCCCAGGCGAACACTCCGCCGCCGGCCAGCGCCAACCCCACGACCGGGACCACCGCTGCTGGCATCCAGGCGTTTGCCGTCGGCATGAGGAACAGCGTCACGAGCCCACCGACCAGCGCGAGGTGAACCGCCCACCCGAGCCGCTCACCGCCTCGTCGCGCGACCTGCGCGATCAGAGTGAGGAGCAACGGGGGAAGCAGGATCAATCCTGCGGCGAAGGCAACGATCTCGCTCGGCGGCGCATCCCGAGCAACGAAATAGGTCGCCCCCTTCCCGAGCACCTCGAATACGGGCTGGGCCCCCGCGAAGCCCCAGAGAGTGCAGAGGTGAACGAACTGTACGGGCAAGGTCGGCGCCTGGACCTTCGCGTTACGGCTCTCGGACAAGATCTGAGAGATCCCAAAGACGGCAGCCCGGCGCAACTACGAGAGGATCTCATCGCTCGGCCCCCTCATCGCAGGCTGCATGAGCGTTCGGCTACCTCGTGAACTCGGATGATCCGGGCTGAACTCGCCAGCGCGGGAGCTTGTCGATACCCCGGAGTCACGCCGCAGAAAGCGTTGATCGGATCGTCGTCCGCAAGCGGCAGGTCGCCCCGAAGACGACGTGAAGACCGCACCTGGAATCCAAGTGCCGGTCGGCCCGGCTGGCACGCCGAGTGTCTGCCTTGGCTTGCGGAGAGGGAAGTAGCCGTCGTCGCGCAAGCGAGCTGTTTCATCGGGTTACGATCGCCTCCTGCAACCGATTCACTCGATCGGCATCGTGGCCATGGGATCGTGGCTTCTGAACAACTGCGACCTCGAAGAGGTCGCCGATGGCTGCCACGAGATGGGTCGGTACGAGTTCCTGTTGACTCTCAATCCCCTTCGGCTCGAAGGAAATTCGCTCAGCTGGAAAAAACGACGACGAACCCGTAACTCATTGATTTCACTCTTGCCGGAGTGGCGGAATTGGCAGACGCGCCGGACTCAAAATCCGGTTCGGGCAACCGAGTGTGGGTTCAAGTCCCACCTCCGGCATTCGAAAACCCGCGTCCCGCGCGGGTTTTCGGGTAGAGTAGGACGCTGGCGCGGTGGCCGTAGGATGCGGGGAGTAGCTGTTGTCCGACCCCTTTCGGGACGACGTCGGTGCCTCAGTCCGCTCCGTGACTCCGTCTCCAGCGCCCTCTCATCGA
>JAJCZO010000372.1 GCA_029262355.1 Deltaproteobacteria bacterium | reverse complement strand
CCGAACCTCGGCGTCTCGCACACCGTCGAGCCAGATCCCGTACTTCGAGACGTCCTTGCCCTGCCCCTGGATCGCGTGCCCGTCGCAATCGAGCTTGGCTCCCGAGGTCAAGCGGAGCCCCACCCGGCCGCAGTTGGTCAGATCGCTCTCGAGGATCGCGACACCACTGAGTTTGTCGCCGCAGGCGCAGGGCGTATCGCCGCCGCAGGGCGCCGCGGCGGCGGACGTCGCGAATGCGAGAATGCAGAGGGCGACGACAGTTGAAGCCGCGGCTCGCCCGAAGATTCCGAGATTCTTCATCGTCTCAATTTCCTTGATTGAAAGTACCGTGTGGTTCGCGCCGCTGCTGCGGGGCCCCCGAGACGAGGGCGAGGAGCTTTCAGAGGGGAGGGAGAGCGACTACGGGAACGTATCCCACGTGCTTCGCGGGCTGCGCAATATCGAACCTGGAACCCAGGCCTGGCTACGGCTCGAGCAGGGCGTCCCTGCGCGAGGGACTGCCATGGGGAACGCGAGGGCCAAGACAGTGGAGATGAGCGACTGGGAGCCTCCCAGATTCGGGGTCTGACCCCGAACTCACGGAGATTGGAAGCGACGGCCGATTCTGACCGTGTCCAGCGTGATCAGAGCCGGCCATCGTATGCCTCCGCACACTCCGGGATCGCCTCAGGCCGAAGCCCGCCTTTCGGCTCCGTCCTGTCGGCCGCGTTCTCACGGATCTCGAGCTTCTCCTCGATCCCGAAGCACGACCGCGGAAGCTCCGCGGAGATCTCGACGCGTTCCCCCGAGGCGAAGAACTCCGTCTCCATCCCCGGCCAAGAGGGGCCTACCAGAGTCTTCGAAGAACGAGCGGGCTGCGTACCGAACGCCGAGCGACCGTCGACGGCCCACGGGATCTCGAGCTCCAACAGATCGGCGATGCTCGGAAGGATATCCGACACCTCGACGTTTCGATCGCTGGTCTCGCCGATCCCCGCGGTCGCGGGAGGTTTGATGAGAATCGGCACCGCAGCGATATCGCACAGGCTGGCTGCGCTAAACGCGCGGCGGAAACCACCGGCCCGGTGGCTGACACCGTGATCGGCGGTCACGACGATCACAGAGGAGTCATAGAGGCCCTCCTCTTCCAGTCGGGCGAAGAGACGACCCAGCAGACGATCGACATACTCGAGCTGGAGAAGATGACGCAGGCGCGCATGCTTGCGGCGCTCGTGCTTCGCGCCCCAGGACAAAGGCTCGTGCAAGTGGGAAGGCAGGCAGATCTCGCCGTCGGGCAAATGCACCGAGGGTTCATGCGGTAGAAGCACATGCAGGTAATGAAGGCCCGGACGCTCCGTGGCGCGAATGCTCTCGATGAAGCCCTCGAAGTCGGAGGCGGGACCACCTGCGCGCCTCGACCAATGCGCCCGCGCGGCCCGGAAGGCTTGCGGATTGATCGCCAGATCCTCAACGACCGAAGGTGCGAGAAGCAAGAACTGGTATGTGACCGGCGGAAGCCATAGCTGCATCTTCTCCGGCAACAGGATGCGGAGCCAGACGACGCCCAAATCCGACAGCACGGTTCCGAACACGGCCCACGAAGCACCGATCTCCTCGGGACAGAGTGCCGGGTGACAGAAACGGAGGTGCGACTCGTGGACGTTCAGCTCGTGCGACGCCGAGAGCAGAGAGAAGAGATTCCGGGTCTGGTTCGAAGGGACGGCGAGCGCATCAAGAGCCGGATACCGCCCGCTCACCACTGCAGCCACGGCGACGGGCGTGGCGCTCGCGACCGTCGTCCCGTTGCGAAACCACGTCCCCTCGCGCGCGAGTCGGGCAAAGTTCGGATAGAAACGCGCGTCGATGCCAAAATCTCCATCAAGTAGCGAAACCGTCGGCAGCTCGTCGAGCACGACGACGACGACTGAGGCATCCACACCTGGAGAAGCAGTCGCCGGTTCGGGCGGCGGCGGCGGCAAGACAAGAGTAGAGAGCGGAGTGAGAAACAGGAAATAGACTGGAGCCGCGAGCGCCAGCCCGCCGATGGTCTCCACGAATCGCCGCAGCTCACGCATTCGCGCGAGGAGAACGGCCAGCAGCGCCCCCACGACCACGGCGGCCAGAAGCACCCCCCATCCCGACCCTACCCAGAGGCGGTTCAAGAGCGGCAACACCGCGGCTGCGCCAAGCCCCGCCACGAGGCAGCGGTCGAGCCAAGGTCGCCATCGGACCGGGACGGCCCATAGCACCAGCGACGAGAGCGCTATCGGCCCCCAACAAATCGCGAGAATGAGAACAGTAATCTCGACGCGACCAAGACCGAAAATGTCCAGAAAGTCGGGAGAGCGCGATACGACGTCGAGGAGGGGCAGCGCGCCGGCCAGCGTCCAAAAGCACGCAAGGTGAAGGATCCTAGACATCCAGAAATGCGTCCACCTTTGGCAAGGCCCCTTTCGCCCAAGTCGGACGACTTGCGCGATGACTTGCGCCGCGATCAGGGCAACCAATCGTTGATCGCGGCCGCGACCTCGGGCCCATGATCATCCTGAATGAAGTGACCGCCCTTCTCGAAGGTCT
The DNA here is from genome assembly GCA_029262355.1 of Deltaproteobacteria bacterium. GTDB lineage: Bacteria > Desulfobacterota > Binatia > UBA12015 > UBA12015 > VGTG01. Next base: position 55,994 of record JAJCZO010000372.1, on the reverse strand, counting down.
GGTGCGGTTGGCCGGCCGCGCCCGGAATCCGGTCGATGAACGCCTGCCCCAGATGCCCGAGCACCGGGTCGGCGATGCCCCACAAGGTGAGGAAGGGCTGGCTCCGCTTCTCGAGATGCGTCCATGCGGCCCGGTTCTCGGCGACCGAGGCGTGCGAGGGGGTGATCGGGACCAAGGTCGGGAACTGGCGTACACCCGCCATGTACGACTCATCGGGGAAGGGCGCGTTGTAAGCTGCGATGTCGGCGTCTGACACCGTGCGGTTCTGAGCCGTATTGGCAATGAGCCTGCCGCAATCGAGGACCTCCGCGGTTTGGGACAAGTTCAACCAAAAATCGAACCCCTCACCGGGAGACTCGCCGACGGGCAGGCCGGTGTTCCCGGCAACGATACGTGCGAACCGACCCGAGTCCTCGCCAGCGATCCGTAGCGTGATCAGGCCACCCCAGTCCTGCGAGAAGACGGTCAGGTTCTGGAGACGCAGGGGGTCGAGGAAGGACCTCATCCACCCCACGTGTGCGTCGTAGGTGTAGACGGAACGCTCGACTGGCTTGTCGGATCGGCCGAACCCGATCAGGTCCGGCACGATCACACGATGGCCCGCGGCGACCAGGGGCGGGATCATGAAACGATACAGGTAGCCCCAGGTTGGCTCGCCGTGCGGCAGGAGAAGCGTGTGCCCCGATTGGGCGCGCCCCTCGTCGAGATATGCCATCCGCAGGCCATCGACGTCGGCGTAGCGAGGCTCGTAGTCGAAGCCTTCCACGACGTCGAAACGTTCAGCCGGAGTGCGTAAGAATTCAATCCCAGTTGGGGTCCGCTGTGTGCTCACGATGGCTCCTCCTCTTCGAGGATCCACGGTAGCCGATCCATCCATCGGCCGCAGCGATCTCGGCCGGCACCCCTCCAGCGGCCCGGCGACGACCTCTTCTTCTCCGACCGACGAAACGGAGCTCCGTTCCGACTACCCCCGATTGCTCTGGCACCGCGCGCGGATCTGTGATGCGTTCGGCCTCGCGCACCGCGCGACAACCCACGAACGACAGCACGCGAGGAACCGAACATGCCCCACACCATGCCGCAGGCCGGCTCCACCTGGGAAGACCTTAGAGAGCAGATGATCGCGCGTGGTAGCGGCGACGCAAAATGGCGCGACGGAAAGACCGCAGTCTACGTCTTCAATGCGGGCGAAGATGTCGCAAAGGTCCAGCGAGAGGCCTACACGCTCTACATGTCCGAGAACGGCCTCGGTCCGGCGGCGTTCCCGTCGCTCAAGCAGATGGAGGACGAAGTCGTCGGCATGGGGCTGTCCCTCCTGCATGGCGACGAGGCGAGCGTCGGCAACATCACCTCCGGGGGCACCGACTCGATCACGATGGCGGTCAAGGCGGCGCGCGACTACGCGTGCGCAGCCCGCGCCCTAAGCGGACAACCCAATGTGATCGTCCCGTTCAGCGCTCATCCGGCATTCGACAAAGCCTGTAAGCTGATGAGTCTCGAACTCCGCCGAACTCCGGTTCGGGATGATCTGATGGCCGACGTGGATGCCATGCGGGCACGCGTGGATGCCAACACCATCATGCTCGTCGGCTCGGCGCCCAGCTTCCCCTACGGGTTGATCGACCCGATCCAGGAACTCGGAGACATGGCCGCCACGCAGGGAATCTGGCTCCACGTCGATGCATGCGTCGGCGGCTACATCGCGCCCTTCGTCCGCATGAACGGCGGCGACATTCCGCCCTTCGACTTCGAGGTGCCCGGTGTCTGTTCCCTGTCGGCCGACCTTCACAAGTACGGCTACTGCGCCAAAGGAGCGTCAACCGTTCTCTTTCGTTCGGACGAGCTTCGGCAACACATGGTCTTCGATTGCGACGATTGGCCAGGCGGGCGCATGGTCACGCCGACACTGGCGGGAACGCGCCCTGGCGGGGCAATCTCGGCGGCCTGGGCTGTGATGAACTATCTCGGCGTAGACGGCTACCGGGCGAAGCACCGGCAAGTTACCGAGGCGCGCGCCGCGATCGAACGCGGCATCGAACCGCTCGGCTTCGAGGTACTCGGAAGGCCACAGCTCGGCATCGTCGCGTTCCGCCATCCCGAGGTCGACGTCTTCGCCGTGTACTACCAGATGTTCCAGCGAGGCTGGTTCGCAGCGCTGACGACGGAGCCAAGGGCCCTGCATCTGATGCTCTCACCGTATCACCAGAGCGTAACGGATCTGTACCTCGACGATCTGCGAGCCAGCTGCGAAGCCGTCGCGAGCGGCGACAGCAAGACCGTCGGCGAAGCCCGGTACAGCTGATCGGCCAAGGCCTCCTCGACAAGAAGCCCTCCACGACGTAACTCGAGCGGGAAGGAGGCCGAGCGATGACTCACCGAGTGATTCAATGGGGCACGGGCAACGTGGGGCGTCACAGCCTGCGTCACCTAATCAACCATCCCGACTTCGAACTGGTCGGGCTTCACGCCCACAGCGAGTCCAAGCTCGGCCGGGACGCCGCCGACATCGCCGGACTCACCGGCCACACGGGAATCATCGCCACGAACGACGTCGACGCGCTCATCGCGCTTCGGCCCGACGCCGCCGTCTACACCGCCAACGGTGAGCTTCGCCCAAACGACGCGGTGGACGACATGGCCCGGCTGCTGCGGGCGGGAATCGACGTCGTGGGCAACGCGCTCATCTACCTCATCTACCCACCGCACGCGGTCGCTTCGATCCGCGAACCGCTCGACGCGGCGTGCCGTGCGGGCAACAGCACCCTCTTCGTGAACGGCATCGATCCCGGTTTCTCGGGCGACGTCCTACCCCTCGCCGCCCTGCAGATGACCGATCAAGTCGAGGAGATTCGCGTCCAGGAGGTTTGCGACTACTCCACGTACGAAGACCCGGAGTTCACCGGAGCCGCGTTTGGATTCGGCCAGGGGCCGGACGCGTCGCCCCTCATGGCGCTGCCCGGAATCCTCGCCAGCGGCTGGGGCGGCATGTTGAAAGTGGTCGCCGAGGCGATCGGCGTCGAGATCGAAGAGATCCGCGAGGTGTACGAGCGAGACTACGCGCTCGAGGACTTCGAATGCCCGATGATGCCGGTCGCGAAGGGAACCTGCGGCGCCGTGCATTTCGAGCTCCACGGGATCGTCGACGGAAGAGCGCTGATCGTCACCGAGCACGTGAACCGGCTCGGCCTCGACCAGGCGCCGCAGTGGCCGAGCGCCCCGGACGGCCGACGCGGAGTGCATCGGTGCATCATCAAAGGCAACCCCGGAATCCAACTCGAGTGTTTCGTCCAGGGCGAAGACGGAGACCACAACACCGGAGGCGTCCAGGCGACCGCTCTCCGCGTGATCAACGCCATCCCCGCGGTGTGCGCGCACGAGCCCGGCATCCTCAGTACGCTGGACTTGCCCTACACGCCTGCGAGGAACATGAGCGGGCCGAGCACCCCGCCGTCGACATAGGCGCCACTTCGATACCGAGACCCATTCGAGCCCAGCGTCTCGGCCGCAAGACCAACATCCTTCACCAGGCGGCTCGGCCGGCGGTTGCGGTTCGACGCGCACGAAACGCGTCAACGATTCGGGCCGGCGGTCGACGGATGGCGCAGCCGAGGATCGCGCCTTCGAGCCCTCCGTCACGGAACGTCGTGTTCAGCGGTACGAGCGGTACATCTCACGGACCCAGACGACGGCGGGTCGTTCCGACCAGCGAGCTACCGCGGCGCTGGTTCGCGGCGGCACCTCGAGCCTAGCGTAGGTAGGATGCTTCTCGACCGAAGCCAGAGGAGCCAGCAGGCTCGCCGCGGTGATGTCGACACGAGAAAGACGATCACCCACCAGGTAACGGCGACCGTCGGCCAACAGATCGTCCAGCCAGTCCAACTCCCCCGCGACGACGGCCCGCGACTCCTGCTCCGGCTCCGGGCCGAGGTCCATGCTTGCGACCATGAGCTGGCAGACGACTGCCCAGTTGTCCGTGACGGATTGGCGGTCCGGAGCGGTAAGCCCTGAGCAGAACAGGGGCAACACACTCTCGGGATGGTCTAGGATCGCCTCGGAGTAGAAGGCGCGGCGCACGTGCACGCCCGCGACATCGTCGAGCCGTTTCTCGATCCCACGCCCCTCCTCTTCAAACTCCGCATCGGGCCTGAGTCGGCGCGACGACTCGGGCGCCACCGAATCGGCCCAGTCCATGATGGCGTCGGAACCATGCACGACGCGCTCTCCGGCAGCGAGAAACGGGAGCGAGGTGCCGGTCGCACCCAGCTCCCTCGCCACTCTCGCATGAGCACCCGGCGCCAGATGCCGCAGCTCGTACTCGAGACCGACGAAGTCCAACGCCCAGCGTGCCTTCTCGCAATAATGCGAGATCGCGAATACGTACAGCTCCGGCTTGTTCAAGATCGACTCCCGCCCACGCGCTTCATGGGTCAACTCCCAGGTGGGTTCCGGCAACGGCCGGCCACCCCCATCCACATAGCCCGTCGACGATCTACCTCAAGAGCGAACAGGAGGGGCCCTCCCACGGCTCTGACCATGCGCGGAAGAGCGTTGACTTCACGCGCCACTTCGGCGGATGCTCTGACCCGATTGGGTCCCGCCCTACTCGACGGGACCGTACGTCCTTTCCTATGCCAGGCTTGCCGGCTCATGTCGCTCCTCCTCCCTTCCGTGCCACCACACACCGGCCGAGGATTCGCGAGGCCTGAACGGGCCCGATCGCGCATTCAGCTCGTGAGGTCTGGACCCTCATGCCGGCGCTGAGCACCCTCGAAGCGCTGGTCGTCGCCGCCCTCCTCGCGCTGCTGCTGCGGCCTCTCGTGGTGGCTGCGTCCGGCGGTGGCCGGGCACGAACGCTCGTCGTACGCGTGCTCTGGCTGGCGCTTCCCGCCGCGGCCGCCTGGGCGATGATCGATCTTCGCGAGCTGCCACTGGAGGAGCACGAGATCGAACACCGACCGATCGAGGTCGCGGAGAAGGGCTTCGTCTCGTCCGACGCCTGCCAGACCTGCCATCCGTGGCAACACGCGACGTGGCATCGCTCCTACCATCGCACCATGACCCAGGTGGTGACGCCCAAGACCGTCATCGGCGACTTCAACGACGTGACGCTGTCCCTCGACGGCACGTCGTACCACCTCGGCACCGACGGCGAGGAGTTCTGGGTCGAGATGGGTGATCCGCCCGCCAAGCGTCGCGTGGTGCTCAGCACCGGATCGCACCACGAGCAGGACTACTGGCTCGAGACGGCGGGAGAAGACCGGCGTCTCGAGCTGTTTCCCTTCGTCCACAGCCGGCGCGAAGGGCGCTGGGTTCCGTTTCGTGACGTCTTCCTCTCGCCTCCCGGAAACGTCGCCCCGGATTATTCCGGACTGTGGAACCGCAGCTGCATGAACTGTCACGCCACGCGGCCGAACTCGCGCATCCGAGCCTGGCACGATGGCAGCGAGGACGTGCACGATTCCACGGTGACGGAATTCGGCATCGCCTGCGAATCCTGCCATGGACCCGCCGAGGAGCACGTCAGAATCAACCAAAACCCGCTTCGTCGCCTCTGGTCCTACGCCACCGACGACGGCGACGACTCCATCGTCAACCCGGCCAGGCTCGACCATGAGCGCTCGTCTCAGGTCTGCGGCGCGTGCCACGGCATCTCGATCAAACTGGGCTCGAAGCGGATCGATACCGCCGGCAAGCGTCAGTCTCTCATCACGGGCTTCGATCCCGACCCCTACATCCCGGGCGATGACATCAACGAGTCCCGCGTGTGGCTGCGCCCTCGTTACTTCGATCCAAGCTTCCCAGACCTGGACGAGGAGCATCATCGCGTGATCCAGAAGCGGCTCGAGGAGGGGTTCGACTTTCGAGGAAACTTCTGGAACGACGGCATGGTCCGCATCTCTGGCCGCGAGTACAGCGCCATGATCGAATCGCCCTGCTTCGAGCGTGGAGAGATCGCTTGCCGCTCGTGCCACCGACTCCACATGGCAGCCGACGATTCCCGCGACCTCTCGCAATGGGCCAACGACCAGCTCGAGGAGGAGATGGAAGGCAACCACGCGTGCGTCGCCTGTCATGAAGCCTACGCCGAGGAGGAGGCGCTGGTCGCCCACACCCACCACCGAGCGACCTCCGATGGAAGCCAGTGCTACAACTGCCACATGCCGTACACCGTCTACGGAGTACAGAAGGCCATTCGCAGCCACCAAATCGACGTGCCGAGCGTAACGATGAGCGTGGCAACCGGCCGCCCCAACGCGTGCAACCAGTGCCATCTCGACAAGACCCTCGACTGGACCGCGACGCACCTCGTGGACTGGCACGACATGCCTCAACCCGAACTGAAGCCGAAACACCGGCGGCTCGCCGCGAGTGTTTTGTGGGCGATTCAGGGCGATGCGGGCCAGCGCGCCCTGATGGCATGGAGCATGGGCTGGGAGCCCGCCATGGAAGCGTCGGGCTCCGAGTGGATGACGCCGATCCTCGCCGAGCTCCTGACCGACCCCTACAGCTCCGTCCGCTTTCTGGCGAGCCGGTCGCTCCGCAAGCGCGAGGGGTTCGAGGACTTCGCCTACGACTTCGTCCTCCCGGGATCCGAGCAGGACCAGTCGCTCGCTCGCGCCAGGGAGATCCTGGAGGCGCGCGGCGACACGGCGCCGCGCAGCTCGCCCAGAGCGGTGCTGAAGAACGCCGAAGGGAGCTTCGACTACGGCCGGCTGCGCTTCTTGGCCAAGGGACGTAACGATCGGCGCTTGACGCTCCACGAGTAGCGAGCGCCGAGAAAGACAGGAGAGAAAATTGACGACCCACGACGAGTCGCGCGCTCAGAGTCGCTTTCTGGTGCAGCGCCACCTCCGGATCGGTTGGTGGTCGCTGCTGCTCTTCCTCTCGCTCGGGCTCGTCCTCGAGATCCTGCACGGCTTCAAGGTTCCCTTGTACGTCGACGTCTCCAATCACACCCGCAGGCTGATGTGGACCCTCGCACACGCTCACGGCACCCTGCTGGCGATCGTCCACGTGGCCTTTGCCGCCACGTTATCGATCACCGGCGTGGCTGTGGCCCGACGACTCCGCATCGCCTCGACCTGCCTCACGCTCGCAATCCTCTTCTTGCCCGGAGGCTTCTTTGTTGGCGGACTCTTCTTCTGGGGTGGTGACCCAGGCCTGGGCATCCTCTTCGTCCCGATCGGCGCGGCGCTTCTGCTGGCCGCCGTGCTCTCGACGGCCCTCGAGGTGAACGACGCGGAGCAATGACCGAGAACCTTCCAAAGAGCTGATCCTCGGGCGCCCTTTCGCTCGGAGTCCAGCCGGACGGATGGCTCGCGAAGCACTAGCCACCTGCTCGATCTCGCCTCAACTCGTCAGTCGCGTACACTGCTCTCATGAAACGACTCGACTGGACCGATGGGCAAGCGCGCGTGCTCCTCGGAGCGATGGTGGCGGTGGCGACGGAGAACGGACAGGCGCCGCTCTCGCCACTCGACCGATCTCTTCTCGAGAGCTGTCAGGAGCACCTTCTCCACAGCGATGTCGATCTCTCGGCGGTCCCCGCAACGACGGGCGACATGATGGCCAGCGCGATCGTGGATCCCGAACATCGGCTACGGGCGGTCACTCTCCTCACGTTGGCGGTTTACGCCGCGACCGAACTCCACCCGGGCCGTGCGATCGTCGTCGAACAGTACGCGAAAACGCTCGGAGTCAAGAGCGACGCCCTTCGCTACCTCCGCGAGATGCGCCGGGGCCAAACATGGCTGTTGAAGCTCGACTATCTCCGCGGCCAGCTCGCCGCCGGTGCGCTACCGGGAGGCTCGGCCACCGAGAAGCTTGGCGCGGCAATTCAGGTTCTGCGCGAGCCACGCGGGGACGACGCCGTTGCGAGTCGCTTCCGCGCACTGGAGAAGCTCGAGGACGGCTCCCTCGGCAAGGCCTTCTTCCGCTTCTACCGAGACCGCGGGTATCCACTGCCAGGCGAGCCCGGCTGTATCCCGGAAGGCATCATCGCGATCCACGACCTCTCGCACATCCTGACCGGCTTCAACACGGACCGAACCGATGAGATCGCAGTTGTCGCGTGTCAGGCCGGTTACATGAAGAAGCATCCGTACGAGATGATCCTGGATGGACTGACGTCGTTCCACATGGGGATCATGCTCGACGTGCAGCTCGACATTCCGCCCGCGAAAGGCCACCTCGATCCGCATCGAATGATGGTAGGACTCGAGCGCGGGATGAAGATGACGACCGATCTGATGGATGGCTGGGACTACTGGTCGGTGATGTCGGAGCCGATCGAGGCGCTTCGCGCGCGGTACGGCGTGCAAGACGCTACGGATTCGTGGACGACACCCCCCGCACCCGAGCCCGAAGACAAGAGGCGCACGAGCGGCGCGTGACGCAGCAAGTGGCCAACAGCCTTCCGGAGCAGTTCGGAGCGCCGCTTCGCGAGGAACCGGCCAAGCCACTTCAGCGACGTGCCAGACGACCGTCGCAATTCAAGAACGAGGAAGTCCGGAGCCAGTCCTCGTCCGGGTAGTAGATGAATACAGCGCCGCCGTCCTTGATTCGATCGATCAGCGAGCGGCTCACGCCGGGTCGCACCGCCGGACATCCCCAGCTCCGGCCGAGCCTCCCGTGCCCACCCAAAAACCTCGCGCTCACGTAGTCCGCACCGTGGATCACGATCGCCCGGTCGCGGGCACGGTCATTCCACCCGCGTTCGAGGCCCGACAGCCGTAGAGAGTATCCGTGACGGCCCACGTAGGTCTCGTCGGTCCGAAAGACACCGAGACTCGATTGCTTGGAGCCAGGCTCGTTCGAATGTGAGGAAACCCGGTGGAGGCCACTGTTCTTTCCGTGTGCGACGAGTTCCTCGAGCACTGTGTCGCCCGACCGAACATCAACGACCCAGAGTCGAGGCTCCGACGACGGGAGCGAATGGTCGACCACCGTTAGATACGGATTCCGGAAGTGCCCACTCTCTTGTCCGCAGCGATACGCTCGCAGTGCGAGGCCCAGTACGTCCTCACTCGGCCCCGCCATCGCACCCGCCGATTGCGCGGTCCCAGCGCTCGCGAAGACGAGCACGATCCCGACAACAAGGCCCTGCCCCCAGCATCTTCCCACGGAGCGATGGAAGTATCATGTGAGCTTCTCTGATCCCAGGGGCGGCTCTCGCCGAAGCCGGCGGTCGAGCACCTCGTCGAGGCCGTAGATGTCCTCGAAGAAGTAGATGTCTCCGTTGCCCTGAACCACGGCCGTGGCGTAGACGAGAAGAACACTCACCGGGTCCGAGAGATCGACTCTCTCGCGCCTTGGCCCGGCCATCGCCCGCTCGATCCGAGCTCGCGTCCACCCCTGCGACCCGAGCACGAAGGCCGCCAGGGCCACCGGGTCCTCCACGCGGATGCACCCATGGCTAAAGGCCCGGCGCGTTCTCTCGAAGAGTGATTTCGACGGCGTGTCGTGGAGATAAACCGAGCTGCGGTTCGGGAAGACGAACTTGACCAGCCCGAGCGCATTGTGGGCACCCGGCTTCTGACGAACTCGCAGAGCGCCCGCCGAGAGCGCCGCCAGGTTCTCGTCCGTCATGGCACGCGCCGTTTGGGCGCCGGACGCGTCGGAACTCACCAGCTCGAAACCCTCCGCGAGGAGCGCGCCGGGAGAGCGGCGTTCCTTGGGCACGAGCTCGTTTCGAGCAATGCTCGAAGGGACGTTCCAGTAGGGCCGAAACACGACGTGCGTCATCTCGGCTCGAAGGACGGGTGTTCGACGCGCCCGCGCGGTTGCCCCGACGACCACATCCGTCCGCAGGTCGACGGTGCGCGCCCCGCTGCGAACCCCGTGGAGCGCGAACTCGGGAATGTTCACGATGAGCACGCGCGTAGCCAGGTCGTCGGGAATCCACCTCAGCCTCTCGAGCGACAGCTCGAGCTGCCGAATCCGACGCACGAGCGGAACCCGCAGCTCTCGCAGCGTCTTCTCACCGACGATGCCGTCTACCTCCAGACCATGGCGACGTTGAAATCTCTCGACCGCCTGCACCGTCGTGGCGTCGTACAAGTCGCTCTTCACAGCCTCGCCCGAAGACAGGTCGCCCAAGGCGACCAGCCGCGCGCGGATCAGTGGCAGCCGATCCTCGCGGGCGCCGGGTCGAAGAACGGGCAAGGCGGCCAAGCGTGGCAACATCTGCTCATTGGAGATCGCTCGAAGGGCTCCGAGAGCCGACTTCAGGCGAGCGTAGACACCGATCTTCGGCTCGACACCCGTAACGAGGGCGGCCGGCTCGCTCGAATCAGCGATTGCCTCGACGATCGATCCGAAGTCGAGCCGCTTTGGCTCTCCGGTGAGGTCGAGGAGACCGCGACGCGGCGGTGCCCGCCCGGAGCGGAGGTCCGACAGCAGACGGACGAGGCCCTCGGTCAACGCCAAGTCGAAGCGAGCAACCTCCCCGGCGTCGTGGTCGGCTCCGTCAGCGAGCGCGCGCCGCCGCGCGTCGCTTCCCGTTGCTTCGTAGTCCGCCGGGTCCAGCCCTCGCGCCCCGGCGTCCCTTAGAATGCGGATGACTTCGACAGCCTGGTCACTCGCGTCACGACCATCGTGCCACAGCAACCGGTGGTTTCGCTCCACATAAATGCGCCGCGTCTCGGAACCAACGTAGATCTCGTCCCCCTCGAGTTGTCGTCGAACGACATCGACACCAACTCGCGCGTACGCCGGGCCGGCGACGGCCAACACGATGAACCCGAGCGGCAGCGCCCGCCTGAGGTCAGCCCTCGACACGTGTTGTCGGGATCTTCTTCGCGCTCATGCGTTCTCCTCTGCCATCGCGTCTCGGCCGGCACGGCGTACGCCCGACCTGCCACCCGGGCGTGCGTGGTCTACTCACGTGAGCGACCGGCGCTCCTCGTCGTTACGCAAGACCCGGCTCAGATGGCGAAGACAGTCCGTCTCGCTCAGGAGGCCCACGAGCGCCCCATCCTCGACGACGGGTAAGCACCCGATCCGCTCATTGAGCATCATCTCGACCGCGGTCTCTACCGGCGCCTCCGGATGCGCACAGATCACGTCTCGCGTCATCACGTCCTCTACGGGAATCTTGCCGAGCCAGCGAGCGCGCTCAGCCGGCTCGACGTCCAAGAAGCTCGAAACGGCAGCCCGTAGAAGGTCTCGTTCCGAGACCAAGCCCGCAACCGACTTCCCAGAGACGACCGGGATGTGGCGAACGCGGTCCACTCCCATCAGGCCTTCGGCCAGATCCAACGTAGAGCCGATGGGGAGCGTGATCACGTCGCGCTGCATGAGCTGTCGTACGAGCATCGCTTCGCCTCAACCCCCCGATGAACCCATGTCTCGCCATGCCATTGCCGTCTTACCTGCCTTTCCGCCTGCGAGGAGGCTGGTTCGGACGAAGAGCAAAGGGCGTGCCCCGCCGCCCTACGAGGAGAGACGGAGTCCTCCGAGGAGCTCGCCCCCGCGGAATTCCCCCCGATGGGAAGACCGCGAGCCCGCCGTCCACCGATTGAGAAGATTCCAGACCGCTTTCAACGGAGACAATTCCTGGCGGGCGGCGGTCCGCTGCTCGCTCCATGCAACAACGCGAGCGTCAGAACCCGTACGACAACGGATTGAACCGTCCACGCCCGGCCCGCCCGGAATCGCCCGCTTCGAGAGCAGACCGTCGGCGGACTCGTGTCGCTCGAGAGGACAGCAGGCGGGATTGCGCAAACGGGCGCTGACTGACAGCGTGGCAGTAGACACCGAGCAAGGAGGAGGTTCTCATGTCATCCAAATTCGGCGAAGAGGATGAACGACACTTCGAAGACGACTCGGAGAAGACGCGGAGCTTCAGCTCGAGCCTCCTGCAGGAGCCTCTGCGCACCCTGCCGAACCGCACGCCAATCATCCTGGCGGCGGAGGCGTCGCCCACCGAGGCGGTTCGCCTCATGCACGCCAAGCACCGCGGCCTGGTCTTGATCACCAAGGACGGTACGGCGGCGACGCAGCTGATCGGCATCTTCACCGACCGGGACGTGATGAACCGCATCGTGGACCGAGGGCGGAATCCCGCGACGATCGCGCTCTCCGAGGTGATGACGCCGGACCCCGACTGCTTGCGACCGGACTCGACGATCGCATGGGTCTTGAACAAGATGGCGGTCGGCGGATTCCGCCACGTGCCGATCGTGGACGAAGACGGCCGACCGGTGTTCGTCGTTTCGGTGCGCGATGTGGTCGAGCTTCTGGTCGAGTTCTTCCCGAACGAAGTCCTGAACCTGCCTCCTCGACCCGATTACGATGGTCCGCGGTCGACCACCCGCGAAGGAGCCTAGCACCAGCGGCTCTCCGCGAAGACAGCCCCCCGAGCCCTTCGGGCGCCGTCTTGGTACGACCTCGGGACCAGTTACGTCGCTCCCCGCTCTGGACGCGCCGGGGTCTACGAACTTGACACCGACCCAGATCGGCTCTCGCGCACGATGCCGCCTCCGGCGTCACCCGCTCCGAAGAGCGAGTGACACCGGCGAGCAGCCTGGAAGGTGCCGAGGCCCCCTAGGGCCGAACGGGACCCGGCGCGCCAATACCATGTCCACCGACCTCGGGAACCGGTGCTGGCTGCGGGTTGGAGTCGCCGACGTTCCCGCCGTCGCATGTACACGCGCCGTTCGACCCGATCGACGGATTGCCCTCCGCACACTGCATCTGCAGACACGCATCATCGATGCGGATCGCCCCGTTGAAGTTCCCGAGGTCACCACAGCAGCCGCTCTGCGACCACCCGGTGGCGAGGCCATTGGCGCACTGAACGACCCCGCAGACGGGATTGGTCCGCACCGGGCCACTCGACGCGTCGAGCGTGCAGCCGAGCACGCCACCGATGCCCTCGTCGTTCGGGTTTCCGTTGGGCCCCCAATTGATGACGTTGTCCGGATCCTTCGGGTTGTTGGCCAGAGCTCCCGGCGGGAGGCTGCTCTCGATGAATTGCTGGGCGCACGCCCGACGCGCCTCGACCTGCGCGTTCACGGCCGTGCAGGCGTCGTCGCAATCCTCAGGGCTCACACAGGACATCATCCCCTCGTTGTTCATCCACTCCGCCCGATCGGCCGGCTTCATCTTCTTGAGGGCCTTGTACTGCCCGTCGGAGACGAAGCCTGCAGCGTGATTCTGCTCCAGACGATTGTCGATCACACCTGTCGTCGATTCATAGATCTTCTTGCCGTTGGACGGCTTCAAGAGCTCGATCTCGGCGTCGACGATGGGGGCCACGGCCGAGGGCGCCTTACTCAGGAGGCTCAGCACCTTCTTCGCAGCCTCGAGAGCCTTGTCTGCGAGGCTCGGCGTGGGCTTGGGCGTGGGTTTCGGCGTCGCTGCCGGCGTAGCCGACGGCGACGGCGTGGCGGATGGCTTGGGTTTGGAGCCACCGTCCGCGATCCCGCACTTCGGGTCCCGGGGCACGCCGTGCATCGATTCCAGGTCGAGCGGATTTGGTGCGCCCTCTTCGAGAGAACCCATGACGCATCGGGTGTACGCTTCGAACGGGCTCTTCGGCTCGCGCAGGAACTCGTTCATGCATTCCTCGATGCCGTTCCACGAGTCGCCGAGGCCTCCGCGTGGGCCCTGAGCCCCGCCGCTCGAGCTGCTACCGCCGCCGCCCGACACCCCGCCACAGTGCGCGGACATGTCGGTGCGATCGAGATCCGTGAGTCCCACCCACGGCAGCGACGGATCGGACGTCTCCGTCCCGGCCGGCAGAAGACCGGACAGGTCGAACCCATCCAGGTCGATGCCACCGCGATCGAGCCCCCCGTTGCGTTGCTGCAACGGCGACTTCCCGCCTTCGCCGTCGTCGCAGTCACTCGACGGACACACGTAGCGGCTCCCCCGACTCCCGAGCTTGCTCGCACCACTAGCTACCATCCCGGAGAGCGCGCACTCGCCGTATCCAAGAGCCGCCGGATCGGCGAGGGAATCGAACAGAGTGTCGGGAATCAGGCAGCGCCCGGTGCTCTGGCCGATACACGGCGGGAAACCGATGAGACGACCGTCGTGGCGATCGTAGAGCCAGTACACGTCGCCGGTCGCCCAGCCGAGGCGGGCGACGACGTCCTTGAGGATCTCGCGATGCTCGTCGAACCAATAGTACGCGCCCGCACCATGACCGCGGTGCTTCACGGTATCGAGCACGAGCATCATGAGGGGGGCGGTCATGCGCGCGAAGGCGGGCTGAATCTTGGCGAGCCCGCTCTTCGAAAGCCGGGTGAACACCTTGTAGTATGCCTCATACAGAACGTAGTCGAACTTCCGCGACTGCTCGGCACTGATACACGCGAGCTGCGTTGCGATCTGTCCGAGGACCTCGACCTCGCGCGTACGATCCGCGCCCGTCTCGAGCACGGCCTCGCCGTACTTGGCGAGCATGCGGTCCGCGATCAGGTCGCCCGCGCATCCCGGCATCTTCGCGAGATTCGGGGCGTCCGTGTGCAGCTCGGCACCCAGCATGCGGCGCAGCTCGATCTGAAGCTGCAGCATCGCCGCCGCCAGTGGTGCATCGATGACCGCGGGCTTATCGAACTTGGCGGAGAATCCGCCCCAGAGCGAGGCTTCGCGAGCCCGGAGCTCGAGTTCGGCCTCACCGAACGCGCGAGCCTTGCGTTTCATGTCGCGGTGATAGCGACGGGTCTTGCGCCGAAGCTTGTCTACCGACGCGCCGGGGTACCTCTGCGCGCGAGCGACGATCTTGTCGATGACGGCGCGGAAGGCCATCTGCGCCTTCGTGGCGGCCAAGTCGGCGGACGCGACGACGCCCACAGCCTCGCCCTTCGTCATCACGCGGATGATGTGAGCCTCGACCCGCGGGTCGACCTTCGGCCTTGGCTTTGGGGTCGTCTTCGGTGCGGGCTTCAGCTCTGGTTTTGGGGTCGGCTTCGGCGCAGCCTTCAGCTCTGGTTTTGGGGTCGGCTTCAGCGCGGGCTTCGGTTTAGGAGTCGGCGTCGGTGCCGGCTCCTTCTTTCCGCCGTCCTTCGATGACGTCGTCTTGCGTTTGAACGATCCGGACTTGCCAAACGTGGCCGCCGACGCGACTTCGATCGCGATGGGCGCTGTGAACATGACGGCGACGAGCGCCGCCGTGAGAGACCATCGAATCCTCTTCCCGTTCCTCTCCGAAGCCATTGTTCTCCCTCCCCGTGTTGGTGGTTGTGGCGGAGGGCACCTCCGCAGCGGGGAACCAGAGCAGTGAGCGTGCCGGGCCGGCGCGGCCCCCCAAGGCGCGATTCTCGGGCGGTTTCCGGCACAGAAGGGAGGAGAAGCCTCCTGGGTGAATCGTAGTGTTAGCGGCAACCGCTAACTGGAAGCGGCGGGGTGCTCGGTCTGGCTTGCGGCGGGGGCGAAGCCTGCGTCGGCGTATCCGCGGCGCCCGGATGCTTGGTGCTACCGCGGGAACATGAATTGGAGTTGGAGGCGGAGGCTCCAATCGGGCGCAAATGTCGGCTTTACGACGTTGCCGAACGCCTGGACCTGGCCATTCATCGCCTGGCTACCGATCCTGAAGATCTTCCCGGCGCCACCACCGAGCGGAAGCGTCCATCGTTCGCCGGAACCCGCCTGCCAATTTGAAGTGACCAAGGGGGAGGTCACGAGATACCACCCGCTGGACAGGTTGTAGTTGACGAAGGGTTGGAGGAGGAAGCTGTTCACGGAGCGGCGGTCGGACTGGCCCGCGAACGACCAGAGGTTGCGAGCCAACACCCCGAGCACCCACGGCTTCGGCATCGCGAGCACCACCGCGGACGGACCCACCGTCCACTTGCCCGTACCGAGCAGATCACTCGTCGCGGTGTTCAAGCCGAAAGAGGGGCCGATGCCCCACACAACGCCCTTCGACTTGGCGGGAGACAGGAAGCCCGTCAGGTTGATGTCGCCCAACCCGAAGTTACCGCCCGACTCGACGTTGGCGGGGACCTCCGGCAGGCCGGCGGTCACGTCTGGCAGATAGATGAGAGGGATGATCGTGCGCGTGATCAGATTCCAGTCACCCAGAGAAATCGGGATGACTGGCTGGAGATTCAGGACGTTGGCTGTGTCCCCGTTCGCGCCGACACCGAAGAGCGTATTGTTCTGGAGCGGCAGGCTGATCATGTCTGCCACGGGGTTCTGCGCGGCCTGAGCCAGAGCTTGGGTCTCGCCGACGGCCGCGGCTGGGTCCAAGTCATCCTGTGCCAGCGCGCTCTGCGAATTCGCGACGGCGAGCAACGCCAGTACAAGAATTCCGTACCGCGCAGACGTGCAGCGGATGCTTCCGAGGCTCGGCACATGAAGGTCCATGCGCGAAATCTACCAAAGCAATCTCAGCCGTTCGAGTACGCGCCGAAGTGGTGAGGAGCGGCACGGGGGCCAAGCGTTTCCTGTCGCGGGCTCTCCGGCGCTATAAGCTCTCCGGATGACGCGAAGATATCGACTCTTCTCTTGGGAGTTCAGCTACTTCTCCGGCAAGGTCCGCGCCTACATGCGGTACAAGGACCACTTCGACGCGCTCGGTCCAGGCTACGAGGACATCCTGTGCTCGTTCGACCTGGTTCACGGCCTGCTCGCCCCCAACACGGGGTCGACGACCGTCCCACAAGTCCTTGCGCCCGACGGCACCTGGATCCACGACTCCAGCGAGATCATCGACTACTTCGAACAGCTCTACCCCGAAACGCCTGCCACTCCCGATCCGCGGACGCGGCCCCAGCAAGCGCTCGCCGCTCACCTCATCGAACTTCTCGCCGACGAATGGATGGTCGTGTGGGGCTTCTGGGAACGGTGGCACCACTCGCTCGAAGGCGTCGAACCCAATCACCTACAATTCAATCTTCAACAGTGGGGAAGCGCGTTCGCTCCCGACCAGCCGGGCCGCGACCGACGCGCGGCCGCGCGCAAGATGTACGACGCCGTACTCGGGGACACAGTCCACGCCGGGCTAAAGGACCTCGGGATGACGGAACGCACCGAGGCCGCGTGGACGACGAGCATCCACCGAATCCTCGAGCGACTGGAGAACCACTTCGATCGGCACGACTACGTCCTCGGAGGCCGCCCTTCCCTCGCCGACTTCGGGTTGTTGGGACCACTGTACGCACACCTCTACCGCGACCCTGTTTCCGGCTTCGACCTACGCGTCCGATACCCCTTGGTCACCCAGTGGGTCGAACGCACGAACGGAACGAACGCGCTCGACGCGCGCAGCTACAACCAGCGCCTCTACTCTCTCGTGGACGGCGAGCTCGTGGGCCGACCCGCCACGAGCAATGGCGGCGAGTGGCTCGACGACGACGCGATCCCGGAAACCCTTGGCCCCGTTCTGGCGGTGTTCTTCGAAGAGATGTGGCCCGTGCTCGACGCGACGATCGATCGTGCGACGACCTACATCGCGAGCGACGCACACCCGCTCGGTGGCGAGCTTCCGTCCTACACCTTCCACGCCAGCCCCGGGTTCGAAGAAGCCCAACGAAACGACGGGGCCCTCACCCACGAGTTCCGGATCGGCGACACGCGCGAGCGACGGATGGTCGTGCCGTACCATCTCTGGATGCTCCAGCGGATCGCCGACGTGGTGCGCGCAGGCAATGCGGCCCCGGGGGGTCGAGCGACACTGGAGCAGTTCCTTCGCCCTTTCGTCGATGGCCCCGCCATCCTCGATCTCGACGCGCGACTCGCCGGTTGTCGAGTGCGCAAAGACGGTGGGCGCATCTTCAGCGAGACCTGAAGGCTGTGGGTGGCGGCCCTCGAGCCGAGCCAGGCAACCGTGCACAGTCGCAGCCGGGAGCGGGGCAGCCGGTCCGCCATGGCACTCCCTAGCGCAACCAAGCACCACCCGTATCCGGCCGTGTCACAGGGTAAGGCGAACGCAAAACCCCGGCCTCGAGCCCAACTGTACGGTCGTGCACCTCAATTGAACGCCCCCCGACTGTAGAGATTCGCCTGTTCACCGCGGAGGGAAAAATGCATAACCTGAGGGGCGCCCCAGACCTGAACCACGACTACGCCGCCCATCGACCGATGAAATCCAGCACTGCGCTCCTCATCCTCGTCCTCCTCTCGTGTGGGACCCTCGCGACCCCCGCGCTCGGACAGGACTGCTTCGACGAGTACGAACCGAACGACGGCTTCGGCCAGGCCCTCGGCCTGATCTTCGACTGGCCGGCGCACTCAATCGTCTGCAACGTGAGCGATGCCGACTACTTCTCCGTCACGCTGACCGTCGGCCAGCGGATCTCAGCCCGGCTGGCGAACAACCCCCACCCCGCCACCATCGAAGTCTTCGCTCCCAACCAGCAACCCGTGGGGCAAGCCGTGTCGAACGCCGGTTTCGCCGACGTTCCGTACACGGCCACAAGCGCAGGCACGCACTACGTGCGCATCTCCGGGACCGACGGACAGAGCCAAAACCCTTACGAGGTAACGGTCCTCGATCAGGGCGGCGGCCCCACGCCACTCCCCACCCCGACGCCAACCCCGACGCCGACCTATCCCGGATGCCCGGACGGATTCGAACCAAACGACGTTGTCGGTGGACCCGGATGGGCGATCAACGGCGGGCCCCTCGTGAGCTACATCTGCGCCGCTGCCGACGTCGACTACTTCCGCATCACAGGGGTTCAGCTCGGCCAGACGATCCAGGTCGACCTCACCGGCATGCCCAAAGACTACGACCTCACGCTCTATCGCCCGAACCTGAGCCAGGCGCACCATTCCGACAACCCCGGGCAGGCCGATGAGCAAATCCGATTCACGGCAGACGCGGGCGGCGATTGGCACGCGCGCATCACGGGCAAGGGCCAGTTCGACGCGACCCAGCCCTATGCGGTCGACGCGAGCCTCTCGAACTGTTCGCTCGATGCACACGAGCCCAACGACCACGCCGACCAGGCCGCGTCGGTCGGCCACCCGACGACCCCACAAGTCGTAGCCAACTTGAACCTCTGCCCGGCCGGCGACGAGGACTGGTTCTCACTCGACCTGAGCACGTTCGAACGCGTCATCGCCGACATCGTCCATGACCCCAGCCAGGGCCCCGTTCGGATGTGTCTGGTCGACCCGGACAAGAGCACGACGTGGACCTGCACGCCGGGAATCCTGAGATCGGAGCGAATCGACTACATCGTGCAGACCAGCGGCCGCTTCTATCTGCAAACACTCGCGCAGAGCCAGGGCGGCACGAACCCCAGTTACACGATCACTGCGGCGATTCAGGCGGCGCCTCCCACGCCAACGCCATGCCCCGCCGACACGGGCGAGCCGAACGACTCCGCCCTGACATCCACTCTGACCGGCGTCTGCCCACAGCAGGGATGCTCCGACACCTTCGCGAGAACCACCCTTAGCATCTGCTCGGGAGACGAGGACTGGTTCGAGGCATCGCTGGATGCAGGCGACGCCCTCGAGGCATCGATCGACTTCGTCCACGCGAACGGCGACCTCGACCTGGAATTCTACGACGGGACATCCCCCGGTCCGATCGTGCAGGCGAACAGCGGCACCGATGACGAGTACGCGTTCTTCCGCGCCACCGCCGACGGGACGCCGATCGCGATTCGCGTCTTCTCGAAGGCGCCCGGCGCCAGCAACCTGACGTACGACATCGCCATCACGCGCACGCCCCCGACGCCGCTTCCGACACCCTCGCCAACGCCGATCCCCACGCCGACTCCGACTCCCATCGTCTGCCCACCGGGCGACACGAAGCTCGACCTGAGCCTCGAGGAGATGGAGATCACGCAGAGCATCCAGGATCTCAATCACTCGGTGCCGCTCGTCGGGAGCAAGACCACCTACGCGCGCATCTTCGTGAAGAGCGACCGAAACATCTTCTTACCCAGCCGAGCGACGGCCTTCCTGCGCGCGGTGAAGTTCGACGGCACCCCGCTCTCGCCGTCGACGACGAGCTGCTACGGCTACCTACGCAACATCAAGCGCCGAGGGACCAGCCTGTCCTACGAGCGGTCCCAAACCCCGCGGATCGGACTCTCGTGTCGGCTGCCCCGCTCGTGGGTACAACCCAACGCGGCGCCGATCCTGATCACCGGCCACGTCGACACACCCACGGGCTTCTGTGATCCGAACGGGAGCAACGACGAGACGTCGGTCTATGCCGACTTCGAAGCACGAATCCCCGTGTTCGCACAGGTCGTGCAGGTGCGGGAGGGGTGCAGCCACTCGGGCTGTGGGCCGGCCTGGGCCGACTACAAGAACCTGCACCTGCTCGCGGAACGCATGTGGCCCACGAGTTCGATCCGACTCATCCCCCCCAAGGGCGGCTGGGTCTCGTGGAGCGGCGACGAGGGGACGCTGCCCGACATAAGGACGAAGTACGCAGATTACGCCAGCAACTCGAGCCCGAAGCTCCCTGGACAGTTCCGCTTCAACACGGTCATCGCGGCCATGCGCAATCCCTACGCCGGCGTCGGCCCGCGCGGGTTCGCCACCGGCGGAGGCTTCTGGGTCACGACCGACCGCCCCGTCACCTTCGCACACGAGTTCGGGCACGCGGCGGGCGGCTTGGAGCACGTGAAGGGGTGCATGAGCGGCAACGGCAACGGCAACGGCGGCATCGAGCCGTACCCCTACGCCACCGACAAACTGAGCTCCGGCCATCCGCGCGGCTTCTGGGGGCTCGACACCGGGTTCACCTACAACTTCCCGGGCGTCATCGACCCGAACGTCTACGCCGACACACTCACCTACTGCTCGCCTCGTTGGGCATCGGATTACACGTATACGAAGTTCGCGCGCGGGCAGCTGTCGACGTACCCTCGCGCCGCCAGTGCGTCGGCCGGCGGCGCCTACGTTCGCCTCAGCGGCACGATCGACAGCGTTACGGACGAGGTCGTCGCCTCTCCTCTCCGCTTCACCGACACCCCCTCGGGAGAGGTCGGCGATGACTTCTTCGAAAACATCTACTCGGCCGCGTTGCTCGACGGCGCGGGCAATATTCTCTCCGAACAACCCTTCACGCCGAGTGTGATCTACGACTCGCCCACGACGCGCGCGGCCTTCGGCGTTCATCTTCCGGTGAATCCGGCCATGGCGACCGTGGCTGTGTACCGTGGCGAGCTCGAGATATTTTCGCGCACGGCGAGCCCAAACCCGCCCAGGATCGTCGTCGATCCGATCTCGGGAACCGTGGACGACCTGCTCACCATCGATTGGACGACGGACGACGACGACGGCGAACCGCTCTTCGTCAGCATCGAATGGAGCGCGGACGGCGGGGAGCTCTGGCAGCCGCTCGGCCTCGACCTGAGCGACTCGACCGCGGAACTCGACACCTCGTTCTGGGCGGGCACCAGCCAAGGACTTCTCCGATTCCACGTGAGCGACGGCTTCCACCAGACCTCACAGGTCGTCGGCCCGTTCTCCGTTCGCGCGAAGGATCCGGTGGTCTACATCCTCACCCCAGGCAGTGGGGTCGAGATGCAGCTCGGCGAACCGTTGTCCCTGCGCGCGTCGGCGTTCGACGCGGAAGAGCAGTTCTTCGATGATGATTCGTTCTCGTGGTTCTCGGATGTCGACGGCGCCCTCGGAACCGGGGAGGAGCTCCACCTCCAGGACCTCACGCCGGGATGGCACGAACTGACGGTCGAGGTCACCGACGCCGACGCACACACCGGCTCCGATTCGGTCCACGTCTGCGCATCCGACCTCCTCTGTGACGGCTCCCCCTCGGAGTGCCCGGTCGCGGGCTTCGCTCCCGACGCGGACGAAGACGGGGTGTGCGACCGGATCGACCTCTGCCCCGACGACTTCGACCCCGGCCAAGCCGACACGGACCGAGACGGTTCCGGAGATGCGTGCGATCCGTGCATCGAGGGCGCGGCGCTCCTGCGTGCGAACCTTCGACTGTCGGACGTCTCGCACGACGACGGTGACGACGTCTTGCGCTACAACGCGACACTCGAGTTCGAGACTCCGCCCGAGCTGGTGCCGCTCGAGAGCGGTCTCGCCCTATCGATCTTCGATGCGGGCGGGACCCCCATCGTCGAGCTCTCGCTCCCACCCGGCGAGCGGTCACCCGACTTCGGCGGCTGGTTCCAGAACCGCGAGGGAACGCGCCATCGGTTCACCTCCGGTCCGGCGAGCGACGGGCCGAAGGTTCGAGCGACCGTGCGACTCCATCGCCATCGCCCCAACATCGTGAAGATCTCCGTGCACGCGAGCCACGCCGCATTCGCCTCGCCCGACATCGACCTCCCCCTGCGCGCGAATCTGACCTTCACGCCGCCCGCCGGGATCACGGGACAGTGCGCGGAGACCGCCTTCGGCGACGAGTTGGAGGGTTGCCGGCTCAGCCGCGACGGACGACGCGTTGTGTGCGGTTAGCCACACGCCGCCATCCGCTCGATTCTTACGCCCCCGGGGCACTCCACGAAGAACGGGAACCCGTTGCACCCGTCGAGTTTCAGCGCCCCAATGGGCCGCGGCGCCTACTCCATTCACCGAGCCAGTTGGTCGAGCTTGTCGGAACCCGCGTGCTCTCGCGGTTGATCGGCCGGCGCCTCGAGGGCCTCTCGTATCGCGCTCAAAGTGAAAGGCTTCGGGATGACCCCGTCGATCAGCGCCCGAAAGCGTGCCCACCGGTCGCTCGGAGACTGAGGCCCATCCCGGTTCCTTCACCGACAGGCTTGGTCGTGTAGAACGCATCGAAGATGCGCGATTGCATGGAAGCGGGGATCCCCGATCCGTTGTCCACCACCCGCAGCACGAGCCGGTCGCCATCATTGACCGTCTCGAGCCGGATCCAAGGCCGGCCGCGGTCCGCCAGAGCGTGCTTGGCGTTCGCGACCAAGTTCATGATCACCTGCTGCAGCCGGCCGACGTGTCCTTCGATGGTGCAGCGAGCTGCGCCCAGTGCACCGCCGTACGGGAGACCAGCGCTGTGGCTCCACAGTCGTCTCCTCTTGACCAAACGAAGTCAGCGCGAGACCTTCGGGTAGAGCAGGGAGCGGCCCACGGTGAGCAACGAGGACGAAAGGCAGGAACACACGGGCATGGGACAGCGACTCGAGAATGCAAAGAATCTCTACCTAGAGGCCATCCGTGACGGGAGCGCCGCCGAAGCGATCAACAAGTACTCGGGTGCCCGTTACACGCAACACTCGACACCGGTGAGGGATGGACGGGACGGATTCCGGGCACACCCAAGTCGACGGCCCATCCGAGCCGGTCGACCTCGATAGGACCGAACAGAACAAGGCCCATGTCACGGGATTCCTCAACGACGTCCTCAAGGACGGAGAGTACGACAAGCTCACCGATTACATTTCTTCGGAGATCTACACGCAGCACAACCCAGGGGTTGGTGATGGCCTTGCGGGGCTCGGGGTCTTCGTAGAATCGCTGGCGGCACGAGGCCTATCGATGGTCTACCAGGAGATCCACAAGGTGATCGGCTGCGGCAACCTCGTTGCTGCGCTCTCGAAGATGGACCTTGGTGGCACGGAGATGGCAGTCGTCGACCTCTTCCGGGTCGACGACGGCCTCATCGTCGAACACTGGGACGTCATGGAGGAAATCCCGCCGAAAGAAACCTGGGTCAACAGCGGCAAATTCTGAAGGCGATTGGCGGAGCTAGGGCGCACCCGTCATCCTCCTGGATCGCCGACAGACGAGCGAACTGCGATAGGCACCGGGCGTCCCGTCGCCGAGTGCAAGAATGCGCTCGGCGACGAGATCCTGCCTTTCCGCCTCCATAGGCTGGCGTCATGTCTGGACATCGATGAGCGCGATGCCAAGTGCCTTCGCGATGCCTTCTCCGTAAGCCGAATCGGCCTTCAGGCAGTTGCCGATGTGACGCACCTTGATCTCCTTCGGAGCGTCGCCCATCGCTCGGGCGGTGTTCTCGAAGAGCGCCTGCTGCTGCGCCGCAGTCATGATCCGGAACAGCTTTCCCGGCTGCGAGTAGTAGTCGTCGTCGTCCTCGCGAAAGTTCCAGTGGTCGGCCGCACCCTCGAGCGAGAGAGGCGGTTCCGCGAACTTCGGCTGCTGCTGCCATTCGCCGTAACTGTTGGGTTCGTAGCTGAGCATACCGCCCCGGTTGCCATCCACCCGCATCGCGCCGTCTCGGTGATAGCTGTGAACCGGGCAGCTCGGTGCGTTCACCGGAATCTGCGCGTGATTCACGCCGAGCCGATAGCGCTGCGCGTCGCCGTACGAGAACAGCCGCCCTTGCAGCATCTTGTCCGGCGAGAAGCCGATTCCGGGCACGACATTGCCTGGGTTGAACGCGGCCTGCTCGACGTCCGCGTGGTAGTTTGCCGGATTCTCGTTCAGCTCGAGGACACCCACCTCGATGAGCGGGTACTCCGCGTGAGACCAGACCTTCGTGAGATCAAAAGGGTTGTACGGACACTTGGCCGCATCCTTCTCGGGCATGATCTGCACGAACATCCGCCACTTCGGGAAGTCTCCGCGCTCGATGGTCTCGTAGAGATCTCGCTGATGGCTCTCGCGGTCTTTGGCGATCAGGACCTGGGCCTCGGCATCCGATAGGTTCTTGATGCCCTGCTCGGTGTGCAGGTGAAACTTCACCCAGTACCGCTCGTTCTCCGCATTGATGAAGCTGAACGTGTGGCTGCCGAACATGTGCATGTGGCGATAGCTGGCCGGGATACCGCGCTCGCTCATCGTGATCGTAATCTGGTGAAGGGCCTCAGGCAGCGAGGTCCAGAAGTCCCAGTTGTTCCGCGCGCTACGGAGGTTCGTGCGTGGGTCGCGCTTCACCGCGTGGTTGAGGTCGGGGAACTTGAGCGGGTCGCGCAGGAAGAAGACCGGCGTGTTGTTGCCGACGAGGTCCCAGTTGCCTTCGTCGGTGTAGAACTTGATCGCCGCGCCCCGGATGTCTCGCTCGGCGTCGGCGGCACCGCGCTCGCCCGCGACCGTCGAGAAGCGCACGAACAGTTCCGTCTTCTTGCCGATCTCGGAAAAGATCTTCGCCTTGGTGTACGTGCTGATGTCGTGCGTGACGGTGAACGAGCCGAAGGCGCCCGAGCCCTTGGCATGCATGCGCCGCTCTGGGATCACCTCGCGATCGAAGTGGGCGAGCTTCTCGAGGAACCAGACGTCTTGCATCAGCAGCGGGCCACGAGGGCCCGCGGTCATCGCGTTCTGGTTGTCCGGGACCGGGGCCCCAGCGGCGGTGGTCAGTTCCTTCTTCTCGTTCATGGCGTATTGCTCCTTTGGCATTCCGGGTCGTTCTGCCCGGGGGTGATGGCGTGTCGGCTCGGCGCGCCTCCTCGCCTGTTCCTGGCCGCTCCGTCCGGCCATGAGTCGAGTCTGGCTATTGAGGAATGACAACTCAAATCGAACGTTCTTAATTTGTGTTCAGTAAAACTGATTGCTTTGATGTCCCCATGGACCTCGAGCAAGTCACCCTGGCCCAGATGCGCTATGCCGTGGCGGTCACCGACGCGCAGAGCTTTCGTCAGGCTGCCGGTGAGTCGCACGTATCGCAGTCTGGCCTCAGCATGCAGATCCGGAAACTCGAGGAGCTCCTCGGCCTGGTGCTCTTCGATCGCAGCAAGAAACCGGTTCTCGTCACGGACGAGGGCGCGCCGGTTCTCACGCAGATGCGAGCCATCCTGCGCGAGACGGAGCGGCTCGGACAGGTCGTGGCCGAGGGGGACGAGCCGGCGGGGCGGTTCCGGCTAGGCGTCATTCCGACTCTGTCTCCGACCGTGTTGCCACTGTTCCTCGGCACGTTCGTCGCGAAGCATCCAGCCGTGGAGCTGGTCGTCGAGGAACTGCAGACGGAGGAGATCATCGACCGCCTGGACGCAGACACGCTCGACGCCGGACTCGCGGCCACCCCTCTCGGAATCGCCGGGTTCAGGGAGCAGGCGCTCGGCCTCGAGCCCATGCTGGCGTACCTACCGCCCGGAGACCCGCTGCTGCGACGAAAGTCGGTGAAGCAATCGGCGTTGCGCGAGCGGGCGCTCTGGATCATGCCCGAGGGCCACTGCTTTCGAAGCCAGGTCCTCTCCTATTGCGGCGGGTCGCGTGGGTTTCCATCGCAGATCCAATTCGAGAGCGGCAGCTTCCAGACCTTGGTGCGACTCGTGGACGAGGGGCTCGGCGCGACTGTACTTCCAGAGCTCGTGGTACAGGGTCTGCCCGCCGCGCGACGGAGGGAGCAAGTGCGACCGCTCGCCCACCCGACGCCCGTGCGCGAGATCGGGCTCGTAACGGCTCGAGCCGATCTGCGTCGCCGGGTGAGCGACGTCCTCGCCGAGGAGGTCCGTGCCGGGCTCGCGCGCGCCTTGCCGCCGACCTCGCGCCACAGCCTACGACTCGATCCCGGGAAGTGACCCTCGCACGACATTTCACCCAGGCCTCTCCACCAGCCGGAAGAGCTCCCAATCGCGGTGCCGCAGCGCCGACTGGAGCTCAAACCTCGCTTGGATAGCCCGGCGTAGCTCAGCCGCGTATGACACCTCGAAATCACGCGGCGACGTCGCGAAATAGACGGGCCGCCCCATGCGTGTGACTTGGGCGAGCCGTGCCATGATCTCCTCCCCATCGAGCCGTGGCCCCTCTACGACGTCGAGGAGGAGCCAGGACGGAAGGGGTGCCCCGTTGGCGCTGCTGATTCCATACCGCTCGATCCTCCGAAGGTGCCGGTCTCGCCTCACGGGCACCCACAGACGATCGGTACCCTCGTTGCGTACGATGCCCTCGAACAGGAAGACGCTGCTGCGCATCACGAGAACTGCGTCGGGCTCGATGACTTCGGCGATGGAGCGAAGGTACGCGGTCTCGGTCTGCGCGTCGGAGGACAACTCGTACCGGCCGGGGCTGCTCCAAGCGACAACGGCCGTGGCCACGATACATGCCCAGGCGACCGTCCTGGCCGCCCGCGGAACCGATTCCCCTACGCTCTGGGCCGCGAGCACCAGGAGCAAAGGCAATGCCGGCAGCAAGAAGCGCACATTCTGCCAGAAGAACGGGACGTAGATCGCTCCCGTTGCGGCTACGAAGGCCGCAACGAAGACGACGAACGGCCGACCCTGCGAGCGCCGGCGCCAGAGGGCCCAACCGCCGAGCACGATGCAGAGCGAGACCGGCCACGCGTAGAGATCGCCGAAGCCCGTCAGCGCCTCCGCGTAATAGCCGAGATTGCTACTGCCACCTCGGAACGGCGAGCGCAGAGAGTACGCGAGGCGCCACCCGGCGCCGTGCCACACCTCGTAACCCGTGCGCCACGGGGCCCCGAAGCGGCTGCCGTTGTAGAGCAGGATCGGAGCGATCCCACAGCCGACCCCCATCGCGAGGGCGAGCCCGCGAGTGACCCGCGAGTTCCGTTCGGGCTTCGCGCCGGCCGTTTCGCCAATGCGTCCACTGAAGTACAACTCCGTCATCAGTACGGCGGGCAGCAGTGCGACGTTGGACGTGCGAACCGAGACCGACAGGCCAACCAGCACCGCCAGGGCCAACGTGCTCGCGGGAGCCAGCCCATGGCGGAGGTCGTGCACGAGCCAAGCAGCTACCAGTACGACCAGTAGGCCGGACGGTACGCCGGACATCACGTGCTTCGAGAAGACGACGTGCAGCGGCGAGATCGCCACCAAGAGCGCCGCGACGCCGGCGGGCAACGCGCCGCCGAGCTGATACGCCAGCCCTGCCGCCACCAGCACCGTGAGCAGGGCACACAGGAACACGGTCCGCACGGCCGCTCCGCGCTCGACGCCGAACAGGGGCTCCATCGCAGCGGCGAGCAGGCTGAAGCCCGGGGGATAGCGAGGCGGGTACCGACTCGCCCCGATCGTGAGCCAGTAACCGTCGCCTCGAACGAGGCTGCGGAACGCTTCCTCGTACTCTAGCGCGTCCACCCTCGGCTTTAGATCGACCACCTCGAAGGGATCGACGAAGCGCAGGTGCGCGGCGATCGTCACAGCCGCAAGTACCAAGACGAGCCCGGCGACTGCAGATCGCACAGTCATACATCGTCGCGCGGTCGGGAACGCCGCGCCCGTCGGGCCCGCGTGTGCCCGTCATCGCCCAGCCCGGAGCCAACTCCGATTTCGCGCCTCCAGGCGCCGGCGGCGAAAGCGGCGCTCGACCGGGCGCGCCAGACCGTCTCGCCACTCCTTCACGAGGGATTCGAAGGCAACCAAATCGTCCGGATCTGCGCCTGGGGCGAGGTCGTTCTCCTCGCGCGGGTCCTGATCGATGGCGAACAACTCGACCGTATCGTTTCGGATGTCGTGGACGTATCGCCACTTCGGAGTGCGTACCACGACCCCGTGAGTACGTCTCGAACCGCTGCTGCCAAATTCGGTGATGATCTCCGTCCGGGGGTTCGCCCGCCTTCCGCCGCGGACGCGGTTGAGTAGACCGGATCCGCGCACCAGAGGATGCAGCAGGGCCTCGACCTGCGCGACCTCGGCGATCGTAATGAAGACGTCCGAAAGGGAAACGAGATCGGGCAGAATCTTGCCACCCGTCAACTGGCCCGCGGGCCAGTTGAGGATCACCGGGGTGCGAAAGCCCAATTCGTAGAGTGAACCCTTCCCCCGATTCTCCTCGGGATAGAATGGGTCGAGATACTCCGCTGAGTTGCCGCCATTGTCCGAGAGGAAGATGATCAGAGTGTCGTTACGTAGACCGCGCTTCCGCAGCGAGGCGAGAACTTCCGCCAAGAGCTCGTCGAACCACGTCGTCATCGGGTAGTAGAGGCGCTGAAACTTCTCCAACGCCACGCCGGCGTAGAGGTCTCGGTAGGCTCGCGGCGGGTTGGTCGGCACATGTGGAATCTCCGGGGTGAGCATCGCGAAAAAGCGTGCCCCGTCTTCCCAGGGATCGGAGTCCAGGAAATCATTCCAACTCTGAAGCGCCGGGCAAGGCCTCTCCGGATCTCCGAGAGATCCGCAGCTCTCGACCGCCCACCCCTCGCGTCCCCAACCCGGATCTCCACGCCGGATCGGATCGCCGGGATCGTACGCATCGCCGTGCGTTTCGTCGAAGCCCCACGCCGTGGGACCCTCATCCCAGAGCTTGCCCGCCTGGAACGTCCGGTAGCGGAACCCATCGCCGCGATCCGTTCCGAGGATACGCGGCAAGGTCGGCCACTGCTCGACGGGTTGGGTCTCTACGAGTTGGTGAACGCCGGTCAGCATCGACCGATGCGTCGGAACGCACACAGAACCCCAGAGATGACCGTTCGGAAAGAGCACTCCCGTGGACGCGAGGGCGTCGAGCGCGGGAGTCTGTATGCGATCGTTCCCGTGGAAACCGAAGTCCGGCCAACCCATGTCGTCCCCAACCAGGATGAGGATGTTGGGCGGCGCTTGGCGAGACCGGACCGACTCTCGCGCCGCGGCCTCCGCCGGGCACATGATCAGAAGAACCGTGAGGGCGAGAAGGATTCCGAGCCCGCGGCCTGCGGTCGTCACCAGCGGCAGGCTTCCGGGATCGCGGGGTGGTCGGGTGCGGGGTACTTGGCGTGGAGGGGCTGCACCACTTCCTCGCCGAAGCGCTGGATCTGCTCTCGGGTTGCCTCGAACGAGGGGCCTGTGACAACGCGAAACTGGACGGTGAAGTACTGGACACCGAACTCCTCGTAGTACTGCTCGAGCCGCTCGCGACACTGGGCCGGCGAGCCCACGACGATGTGCTTGCGGGCCGACTCGAGGGTGATCTTCTCAGGCGAGTCGAAGTCCGGGTGATGCGCCAGGATTCCCTGTTCGGCGTAAAAGCGCATCTCGGCCACGTAGTGTGAGCCGTATTCCTCGACCGCCTGCTCAAAGGAGTCGGACACCCATGCTTTGCGCATCAAGACGATGAACGGCTCCTTGCCGTGTTCTTCGGCCTTCCGACGGTAGGCTCCGGCCTGTCGCTCCCACACCTCCGGCAGGATGGGAAAGTCGTCGCAGGTGTAGCTCTCGGCGTAGGCCCCGCACCGTTCGATCGCAGCCGGGAACTGACCTCCGCCCCAGAACGGAAACCGCGGCTGCTGGTAGGAGTTCGGGGAAAGGAGCCCGTTGCGCACCTGGTGGAACTCGCTGTTCCAATCGAAGCGCTCGCCCTTGGACTCCAGCGCCTTCTCGATGAGGCGGACGCTGTCGAGGAACCTTCCGAGCATCTTCTTGCCCGGGACGCCGAACTGGTCCCAATAGCCCTGATGGAAGCCTCGGCCCCAGGTCATGTAGAGGCGCCCCTTCGAGATGTTGTCGATGATGGCGCACTGCTCTGCCACATGCATCGGGTGGTGCAGCGTGTTCACCAGACAATAGGAGCCCAACGCGACCCGCTCCGTCTCGTGCGCGAGGATCATCAGGAGATTGAGCGGCGACCCGAAGTAGGACTCGGTCCTGCCGTGACGCTCCGGCACTTGAATCGAATGGAATCCCGCCTTCTCGGCCAAGATGCCTTCTTCGATCATCGCGTCGAGTGTGGCCGCGGCGTTCTCCGGCGTCGGCAGAGGTTGCTCGTAGGCCCCGGCGTTGGTGTCGATGAGATAGCCGATCCTCATGGATGCGCCTCGGCTCACATTCCGAGATCGGCGGCGGTGCCTCGCCATGCGAGCGACCCGCCGTCGATGAGGATGTAAGTACCGTTGATGAAGCCGGCTTCGGGACTGGCGAGAAAACAGACGAGCTCGCCGACCTCCACCGGCTGGCCCAGTCGGGGGACGAGACCTGTGGCGATCAACGACTGCTCGAACGCCGCGGGATCATCGGACTGCTTGATGTAGTCTGCCACCATGTTGGTGGCGATCGCGGTGGGGCCGTAGCAGTTGACGCGAATTCCGAGCGGCGCGAGGTCCACGGCCAGATTCTGCGTCTGCAGTCGGATGCCCCCCTTGCTCGTGCCGTAGGCGGAATTGTTCGGGTAGGCCGATTGGCTCCCGGTGGATGCCGCGTTGATGATCGACGCGTTGTGGCTCTCGCGTAGATACGGCAGCGCGAACTTCGAACAGATCCACGGGGCCACCGCGTTGACCTCGATGACCTTCTTGAACACGTCGATCGGCATGTCGGCGATATTGCAGGAGCCGGGATCGGTCAGGCCCGTCTCGTGGATGCCTGCGTTGTTGTGCAGCACGTCGATGCCGCCGAAAGCTTCGGCGGCGGCCTCCATGAGCGCCTTCACGTCGTCCGGGTCGGTGACGTCGCAGTGCTCATAGACGGCAGCCCCTCCGTCCTCCCGGATCGCCTGAGCGACCGCCTCGCCTTTCTCGTCGTTCAAGTCGCTCACCACCACCTTGGCCCCTTTGCTGGCGGCGAGCTTGGCCGTGGCTTCGCCGATGCCGGTACCCGAGCCGGTGATCACGAATCGAAGGTCCTGGACACCCATGTGGTTTCTCCTCGGTTTGCGGTGTTGGTCGTAGGATCGGACTCGTGCGAGCTCAGTCCGACGCGGCCCGAAATCCGAGCGCCTCGCCTACGAACACGAAATACGCGCGTCTGGTCACGGATGTCGACTCGGAGGACCGCCGCCCGAGAGCCGACGGAGCAGGTTCCGCGTGATCTGTTCTACAGGCGGATCGAAGCCCGCGAGGCCGTGCGCCCAGTCGGTGCTCCCCGACGTGACGACGATGCCGCCGGCGGGTGACGTATACGTTCCGAAAACGGCATGACCGTGGGAGAAGCGTTCCACGTCTGCCTGCGTACGACCGCCGTCGATCGTGCGCGCCGCGATGTACTCGACTTCCGATGGCTGGTCTGGCGGTGGCGGGCGCGTCGAGGTCTCGCGGGTGAAATGGGCAGCCGGAGCGGTACCCAGAATCGTAAAGTCTGCGGGCGTGCCGTCGACGCCGGTCGGGTGGGGAAGTCCGTCGCGGTAGTCGAAATCGCACCCGTCGCACTCGTAACCGACCGTCGTTCCACCTGCGCCGAGGAGATCGCCGTAGCCGATGTCCGTGCCATCGAAGAGCCAGTGGTTGGGGCGATGGATCGTGTACCCCCCGGCCCCGCGCGTCGCCCTCTTCCCGATACGATGGTAGCCGCCGCGCACGAAACTGACTCCCGTCATGCGATTCTCGGGCCGGCCGACGAGACGATCCGACCACATGCAGGTCAGCTCGCGCTCCCGATCCGTGCCGTACACCGGGTCGGATCTCAAGTTCCCCTTGTAGCCAACCATCGTTGCCGCGGGCCCCTGCGACGTGGGCTGCTCGAGACGCACTTGCCAGAAGGCGGTATTTCCCGAAAGGAAGGCCGCGTTCCCCCCGCGCGCGATGAAGCCCTCGACGGTGTCCCGCATGGGCCCCGACCAGTACTCGTCGTGCCCGACCGACAGATAGAGGCGGTAGGGATCCGCGCCCTCGCCTGAGAGCAGCTCCGGATGATCCTCCAGATCGGCGTTCGTCACGACGTCGATCGCATATCCCTCACGCTCCGCCCACCGCAGAAAGGGCAACTCCCAATCGGGCCAGCCCGCCGATCCGGCATAGGGCGAGAGATGGTTGAGAGTGAGGTAGCCGACGTGCGCAGACATTCGCGGATCGGGTACCTGCATCGTCGTGACGCGCCGCCCGGCGCCCGGCGGCTTGAACAAATAGCCCGAAGACATCGGCCGCTGGAGGGAGACCGCCGTCGCGCCGGTATAGAGGTTACGACCACCGAAGTCGTTGTAGGCGTGCCAGGTGTTCGTCGACAGGGCCAGGAGGATCGGCGCCGTTGGCGCTCCGGTCGGGGGACGCACGACGAAGAACGCGTGGCTGCGCCGACGCGCGCCGTTCACGTCGGCTTCGAGGACGACCTCGTAGTATCCGCTCCGCCAACTCCGATCGACGTCGAGCATTCGCGACACCGGCCACCCGCAGCCTCCGCGGTCCGCCCCTTTCGGCGTCGAGTGAGAACCCGCCGCGACCGCTTCGTCTCGGAGCACGACGTCGCGATGCCAGCCGACGCGTGCGACCTCCAACGAAACCGGCCGACCTCCGGGCGAAGAGAGATGCAACCCCACCTGTTCCCCACCGACCACCGATTGCGGCCAGCAGTACCCCGTGACTGTTTCGAACCCCATGGCCGGGATCTACCGGAGTCGGCTCCCGGCTGCAGCGGTCCTCTTCACTCGGCGCGCGCGCCAGCTCGCCGACGGACACGCGGCGGCCGGCGGCAGCGCGGATTGGGGGTTCGCGAAGTACAGACGCCCGAACGGGCAGCGTCTCCTCCCCCTCCGGGCGTCGCCGACGCACGGCCGCCTCTAAGCGATTTTGTCTCGGCTGCCATCGGACGCGAGGTGTGCACATGGCCTACCGCCTCGATGGCCATCGCGCTGAACACCCTTGAGTACGCCCGTCGGTTGCGCGAAGCTGGGTTCACGGAGCAACAGCGAGGGACAGGCCCAAGCGCTCGCCGCAGCCATGACGGACTCTCTAGCGACAAAGCAGGACCTGTTCGCCCTCGAGGTCCGCACCGACGCGCGCTTCGACATTCTCGAATCAAAGCTCGCTGCGACGGGATCGAGTCCAAATTCGATGCGCGATGCGACGCGATCGAGTCCAAGTTCGATGCTCGCGGCGACGCGATCGAATCGCGGTTCGATCGACGTTTCGACACGATCGATCGAGAACTCGGGATCCGTTTTGGGGAACAAACAGCGCGTCTCGACGGCCGCCTGGCCGACCTCGAGCGCCGCATGACGATTCGCCTCCTCGCCGGCGTCGCGGCCGTTTCCGCGCTCGTCAAGCTGCTCTAAATGGCCATCGGGGCGGCAAGGCGTTCCGTTCGCTCTAGGTGGACGGTGTTGCACTGGTTGACTCGCGCGGCTTCGCGCCGCGGCGTCGCGTCGAAGACGCCAAGTCGATCAGGTCGATCAGGTCCCCGACCGTTCGGTGGTCTTCGATGGGGTGACGAAGCCGCACGGCGCGGTTGATGGAGTAGCTGTTGCGCCGCCCTTCGCGGTGCCGAGAGATGACCCCCGCCGCTTCCATCTCCGAGAGTAGGCGATGGACCGCCCGCTCCGTGATTCCGACACGTTCGGCCAGATCGCGCAGGCGCGCTTCGGGGTCCTGCGCCAACGCGAGCAGGATGTGACCGTAGTTCGAGAAGAACGTCCAGTTGTGGGTCTTGTCTCGTTCCATCGGGGCTCCCGGCCCGTACGTATGAACTTTCATACAGACTATTTCTACCCCGACTACATTCACATGATAAGATACCCCGGATACTAGTTTCCGGTTGTATTTTGCCATATTCATATTTCCGGTCTAACGCTGCTAGTGATCGCCCCCCTGCACTTCGGTCGGACGGGCAGCGTCTTCCACTGGAAGCAGGGGCGCTGCGGGCTTCGGCGCGTGCACGTGGGTGCCGGTTGCCGCAACGCCTGCGCCGAAGGCCCGGCGCTCGTTCATCCCGCGGGCCTTGCCAACCGGCGGCGCTCGAACTGAAACGTCGCCCCCTGACTCACTTTGGACAGGTCCACCGACTGGTCTGGCTTCCAGGCCGGACCGTGCGGGTCGATGGTCACCTCCCACGCGTACCGCGCCCCACTCGGCGCGGGAACCGAACGACACTGCGCCTGGGCGTTGATCGAACCGGCGATCGCCGCCAGAGCCGGGTGCGGGTCCTCGCCGAGACTCGCGAACCACGAGTGGTGGTCGACCTCCTCGAGAGCAGCGCAGTCTGCGATCGTGAGGCGAACCGCCTCCTTCGGAGCCAGGTCGACACGGAAGTCGATGTACTCGCGTGGGAGAAAGCAGGGGTGCAACTGGAACACCTTCGCGATCGCTTCCAGATCATCCCCGATCGCCATGGCCATACGCAGGCGTTCGGCCGCGAGCGCGGCGATGCCGGTCCATTGCCCAAGCGCGATCTCGCGCGCGTCCTTCTCGCTCCATCGACGGGTGACGGAAAGACTCAACGCCCGCGCGAGGAGATGGCTCTGCAGAGAAACTTCGCCGAGAACGGTCACGAGTGCGGAGTGCGAAAAATCCTCGAGCTGAAAGCCTGGGTCAAACGGCCCCGCGTAGTCGCTCCAACCTCCCGGCTCGGCGTCGCGCGTCGACCTGGAGATGGAGACGCTCGCGGCCTTGGAGCCCTTGTTGATCTCGAGGTTCGCGTGATGCTCGAACGCCACAGCCTCGGAATCGATGTACACCATCCAACGACAATGCGGCATCCGGTGGCCTGGGAAACGCGGCGGACGATGAACCGGCCGCATCTTCATACACGCGTGCGTTGCCGCCGCCGTCGCATCGAAGGTCGGATCCTCGATCGTGTGACACATGGCGTGCACACGCTTCTCACCGTAGGGCTCGACGTCCATGAGAGCACCGCAGTGCGCGAGCCAGAACTCTCCGTACTCGGGCCGATCGAGGCGAAACTGAAAATCCATGAACTGATGAGGTGCGCCGATGTCGAGCTGCAGGTTCTTGAAGACGGTCTCGACGTCACTGCCAGCGAATCCCATCGCCTTCTGAATGCGCTTCGAGTAGATCGGACTCGCCGCCATCCATTCCTCGATCGAGACGTCGGTCATCGCGTCGTCCCCGAAACGAAACAGGACGAGCGGAAGCCCGACCCTGTCCTGGAGATGCCCGGCCAACAGGTACTCGCGCCCAAGGTCGGCCAGGGCCTGGCGTGAGAACGAGCCGAGCGTCACGTTGCGATCGAAAGGGCCAGAGTAATCCTGAAGTAGCGCCATGTTGTCGTCCTTCTATTCGAGTTCGATCCGCGCCGGCCAGGACCTCGTGCACGGCGGTGCTAGTCCTCGAGCCGAATGGCCTGCGTCGGGCAGTACTTCGCGGCAAGCCGTACCTTCTCTGCTAGGCCCGCCGGAGGCTCTTCTTGGAGGACGATCACGCGCATCTCGTCTTCGTCCACGTCAAAGACCTCCGGTGCGTCATTCTTGCAGGTGCCGTGGCCCTGACAAAGGCCGAAGTCGATTTTGATCCTCATGCTCCGGCGTCCCGTGTTCGCCTCCGGTAACGAGCCCGGCAAGGCTGCTTCATCTGAACAACCATCTTACTGTGGTCGGCCCGGTAGCTCTCATGTGGCTGGGCGAGCTCGAACTCGAAGTCGTGCAAGAGGACCCCGAGAATCGCCTTCAGCTGCATCAGCGCGAAGGCCGCTCCGATGCAGCGATGCTGGCCGGCTCCGAATGGGATCCACGCGAACGGCTGGCGATCCTCGGCCCGGCCCTCCTCATAGCGGTCGGGATCGTAGCGGTCGGGATCCGGGAAGCACTCGGCCATCCGGTTCGACACCGCGGGTGAGGCCGCCAGGATCTTGCCCGCCTCCACGCGGTACTCCCCGTACTCGAAGTCGTGCATCACCTTCCGCATGAGAATGATCAGCGGCGGGTGAAGGCGCAGCGCCTCTTTGATCCCGTTCTCCAAGACCGGGATCTCACGAAGTGCCTGATACGTGATGTCGGCGCCGCCCGCGTTCAACGCGTCGACCTCCTCGACCACACGCTGGCCATATTCGGGATGACGGAGAAATTCGATCAGGCTCCATGCCGCCGTGCCCGACGTCGTGTGATGTCCCGCGAACATCGTCGAGATGAAGATCCCCGTCAGCTTGTCCACCGGAAACTGCGGAGAGCCGTCCTCGTTCTTCAGCGTGACCAGCACGTCGAACAGCTCGCGGTCCTCGGCCGGACTCTGCTTGCGTCTGTCGACGATTCCCTGCAGACGCTTCACGAGCTCGCGGCGAGCTCGATCCCGGGCCCGGAAGGCAGGAATGGGAAGAGACGCGTTTACGTACGCAAGGGGGTCGGTCCCTCTCTCGAGCTCGTGGAAGATCGGGACGTAGTCGGCCGAGAGCTCTTCGCGAAACTGCTTTCCGATGAGGCACGCACTCGAAGTGTAGAGCGTCAGCTCAGCGAAGAAGTCGAGAAGGTCGATCTCGCCGGAGTCGCCGAGGCGATCCTCCATCCGCCGAACCTCCCGGACGATGGTCTCGGCGTGGCCGCGCATGAGCTTGTCACGCAACGACTGGTTCTTCATCGCCTGCCGCCGCTCCTCGGGTGTGCCGTCGAAGACGACGCCTTCGCCGAATATGGGCGTCATGAACGGATACGCGGCGGCCTGATCGAGCTGCTCGTCGGTTCCCCGGAAGTAACTCTGCTGGGCATCCTCACCCGTCAGGAGCACGACGTCGGTGCCGGCGAGATTGAACTCGCCGATGTCGCCACACTCGTTGCGGACGCGCCAGAACAGCTCGATCGGGGCACGGCGCAGGTCGAGCAGATGACCGATGAGAGGCCATGCGCCGGAGACCTTCGGCGGCGGCCTGGTTGCCCGGGCGTCCCGGTCCTCCGCGAATCCACTAGTCGCTTGCTGCATGATCATGCCCTGTGCCACATCTACATTCTAGGTTCAAGGTAAATTGCCAAGGTTCCCATGCGGAACATCTGGGCCTCGAGGTCCGCCGCGTCTCGCGCGGACTACGGAGAGCGCCACCGCGTGCTGGGCCTCGGCGACGACGACGATGCGGATCGGGTGCCGCGCCGCCTTCGCGTGAAGCACCTACTTGCCGACGGCCCGCTTCGCGGCCGTAAGCTCGCGCAGCAGGGTGTCCTTGAGGAAGCCGAGCTGGCGGCTGCGCACGTTCACGGAGCCCCGCTGCAGAACGTGCACCGATGAAAGCCCGCTGAGAACTGCCACGACGTAGCCCTGGATTGCCATCGCGCGGGACGGCGAGAGATGGACGTCGCCGAACAGCCGACTCCAGGTCTCCACCCATCGGTCGAGCTGAACGATGGCGGTGCCTTCCGGCAGATCCCCCTCTTCCCCCGGCGCGGCGGCGAGGTTCGACACGATCTCCGACGCAGACCGGAACGCGTCGCTGCGGAAATGCTCCCATGCGGCGTCGATGAACCCTTCGACTCGGTTCTTGAGCGAAGCCGTTTCATCAACGTGGTCGATCCGATCCAGGAACGCCGTCGCGCTGTCCTCCAGAACCGCGAGGAGAATCCCCGTCTTGTCACCGAAGTGATGCTGGGCGGCTCCCCAACTCACACCCGCTCGTCGAGCGATCTCGGTTGCCGTCGCTCGCTTGAAACCAAGCTCGGCAATGGCCTCGATCGCTGCTTGCTTGATCCGGAGCGTCGTCTCCGCCGTCCGCTCGGCGTGTGTGCGACGAGGTCGGGCACGGCGCTGCGAGAATCCCTCTGTCGTCATGATCCGGAGGGTACCGAACTCATGGCCCACCGGCAACGAGTTCTAGTTTACCTTGCATCTGAATTGCACCTGTGACACAGACCGATTCGAAGCGTACGAATCGCGGCCAAGCCTGAAGGAGACGAGACGATGCCCGGGTTTCCACGAGAAGAGATCGAAGAGATGCTCCGCCGGTGGGTCGCTGCCAACAACGCGTGCGGACGCACGGGTGCGTGGTCGCCGATGGCCGACTTCTACACCGACGACGCCCTCTACACGTGGAACAACGGTGCCGATTGGGAGTTCGCTGCCCGAGGTCGTCAGCAGATCCACGACTGGGTCTTCGGCACCGAGATGGCTGGTCTGGAGCATTGGACGTACCCGTATGTTCGCACGCTGATCGACGAGCAACAGGGCGAGGTGCTGGGCGTCTGGCGCCAACTCGCTCCGGACAAGGACCCCGAGGGCAACAACTACGAGATCGCTGGGACCGGTGGTTCCTGGTTCCGCTACGCCGGGAACTACCAGTGGTCCTGGCAGCGCGACTTCTTCGATCACATGAACGCGGGCGCCATCTTCTTGAAGATGGCCGAGCGCAAGCAGCTCAAGCCGGCGATGATCGAGCGGATGGAGAAGGGCTCGAAGATGCCAGGGTGGATCAGGCGTTCCGAGTTCGACTGGTACGAGACGATTCTCGATCGAGAAGACTGAGCGCGCGCGCTCGATGGCCAATACGTCATCGACAGCCGCCAACTTCAACGTCGGCCGTGCCGGCCGGAGTGGACGATGGCGTCTTCCCGGAGGAGTGGACGATCGCCGACGGCGTGTTCCTTCAGAAACGCCGCCGGGGCTTCGGCAAGGTCGCCCGATAGACGGCCCGCGACATCGAAGGCCGGCGTCCCGCTCCCCCGAAGCGCCCCCGAGGGGAGGGCCGTCGGGCCCCGGACGCCGAAATTACCGCAGCTTTACCGTTCGCTTAGGACTCGCGGAGCGTTCCAGGGCTATTTCCTCCGTTATGAAGGATCAGAACACCAAGACGGGCGGCCCCGCCCGGCTCGATCCGGACGCCGTGTTCGTCGTCCGATTCAGGGAAGGCTCCCCGCCGCGAGAACCCTCCGGACGCGTCGAATGCGTGTCCTCCGGCAAGAGGGCGTCCTTCGACTCCACCGAAGAGCTGCTCGCGTTCATGCTCGGTAAGACACGCGGCGGATCGGGAGTCGACCGCGGATCTTAGGAGATCGCCAGTGTGCCACCGTCGACATCACGTGGACGCCTTGCCGCCCCTCGACGTCAGCTCGTTCACGTCACCTGGCCGGAGCTGGACGAGACGCGGCGGCGCGCCTCGTCTAGCTCCGGCCACGAGACCTTCTTCGGGTACCGGGCGATGAGCTCTCGCAGGAGAGACTGTGCCTCGGCCTCGTCTCCCCCCTTCTGCCTCAGATCATGCCACGTAAGGGCAGCGCGGAGCAGCCAGACGCTTGCATCCTGTTCACGCGCGACCTCGATCGCGCGTCGTACGGCCTCTTCCGCCGCTTTGCGGCCCTTGACGGTCGGCCGCTTCGGAAACGCTGCGACGAGAAGTGCTCCTCGAAGGCGGTACAGCTCGGCTTCGAAGAATCGCTCATCGGAGCGCTCGACCTGCGCGAGGCCCTGCTCCACCAGCTCGAGCCCCTCGTCGGTTCGCCCGGCCGCAAGGCACGCTTCCGCCGTTCCCGCGACGTACATCGTGCGAGCGGTCTCGGTCCCGGTAGCCTGATACTGGTCGAGGCTCTCACGCATCGCCTGGATCCCCTCCTCCACGTTGCCCTCTTCGGCGAGCGCCCACGCGTGGAACCACCCGGC
This sequence comes from Deltaproteobacteria bacterium, assembly GCA_029262355.1. Taxonomy (GTDB): domain Bacteria; phylum Desulfobacterota; class Binatia; order UBA12015; family UBA12015; genus VGTG01. The sequence continues at coordinate 16,075 of JAJCZO010000372.1, read as the reverse complement.
CACGGGTCGCCACGGATCAAACCCCTGCTCGTCGGCGATGGCCAGCAGTCGATCGGCGAGGTCACGGGTCGCGTCGACGTCTCGCCGCCAGCGCTGGAGTCCGGCCGCGAGCTGCAAGAGGATCAAGAGGTTGTACGGGTCGCCCCCGCGCTCCGCGCCGTCGATCGCTCGGAGCACGAAATCCGCCACCTCGTGCGGACGCCCGCGGAGCTGGCGCAGGTAGCCGGAGTACGCGCACGCCAGGCTCGGGATCGGGTGACCGAATACGAGAGGCACGTCGGGGTCGGAGAGCTCGAGGGTACGGTCGAGCCAGTCTGATGCGTCCGAGAGCCGCCCGCGGTACAGGTCGGCCGCGCCGCTCACGAGGTACGCGCTCTGAAGCAGGAACGGCTCGCCTCCCTTTTCGGCGATCCGACGGAGCCGCTGGGCCACCCCCCCCGCCTCCTCGAAGCGCGCCCGCGCGAGATAGAAGATGAAGAGCCCAAACAGCACGGGGATCACGACGAGACCGGCCTCGGCAAGCTCGGCTCGACGGCAGAGTTCACTCGCGACTCGGTAGTTCTCCGCGACACGCGGCGAGCCGGGACCAATCACCGAGCCCAACGCCGGCCCGATCGCGATCCGAAGCGCCAGCTCCCCCTGGTCGCGCTCCGGTGAAGGCGACCGTTTCTCGAGCAGCTCGAGCGCGGCCCCGAAGTCGCGCACCGCCTCGCGGTTCGCCCGGCGCTCGAGCGCCTGCTCTCCCGCGCGCTGGAAGTGGGCGATCGCCTCTTCGTCGAGGCCCGCGGCTTGGTAGTGATGAGCCAGCCGGGCCGGCCCCGCCTTCGCGAGCGCCAGCTGCTCGGCCACGCGTCGATGGAGATCGGCGCGACGCATCGGGCCGATCCGATCATAGAGCGCGTGCTGGTGAAGCACGTGGCTGAACTCGTAGTGTCCGCTCAAGCCGCCGTCCGCGCCCCGCACGACGCCCAGCGGTCGGATGACATCTCGGCGCTGGCCCAGCTCTTCGAGCGCCGACCCGACGGTCGTGCCGTCGAGATCCAGGGCGCCCGCCACGCTGCGCGAGTCGAAGTCGCGACCGACGACGCTCGCGCACTCGAGTAGCGGGAGAACTTCGACATCCACCCGGTCGACCTGGCGCTCGAGGATCTCTCGCAGCTCGTCCGGCAGCAGGGCTTCGATCTCGGCGACCGGTCGCGCCAGATCCCAGCCATTCTCGTCTTCCCGCAGACACTGCTTGGCCACGAGGTTCGAGAAGAAGCTCACGATGAACAGTGGGTTCCCCTCGGTGCGTCGGTGGATCAGGGCGGTCAGCTCGTCGGGCGCGTCGTGACCGAGCTGTTGGCGCAGAAACGTCGCCACATCCGCTTCGGAAAGTGGCTCGATCCCGATCTCGGCACAGAGGCCGCGCCCCACCAGATGACGCTTGAGCTCTCTCACCGGATGGTCGGCGATCGTGGCGTCGACCGCACGGTAGGTACCGACCACGAGCAGCGCGGCCGGCTCCTGTCGCTGCGCAAGTGTAGAGAACACGTCGAGCGTCGACGGATCGCTCCAGTGCAGATCCTCGAGGACGACGAGAAGTGGGTTCTCGCGCGCGATGGCCTCCATCGCTTCGGCGATCTCTCGCAGCATACGCTCGCTCTGGGCGCCGCGCGCCGCGCGCTCGAGCTCGTCGCGGAGCCCGTCCTCAACGATCCAGGGCATCTGGACGAGCCAGGACGGCGCGTATCGGCGCAGGATCGGGAGCACCGTGTCCGCGAGCTCGCCTCGACAGAGAGCGCCGATCGCCTCGAGGATCGGCAGGTACGGTTCGCCCTCGCCGTAGCTCTCGCGCGACTGCCCGCGGACCACCGAGATGCCCTCACGAGCGCAGCGCTCGGCGAAGGCGTCGACCAACGCGGTCTTCCCGATCCCAGCGTCGCCCGTGACGAACGCGGCACTGCGCTCGCCCCGCCGCGCCGCTTCGAGTCGACGATCGAGGTCGGCCAGAACCGTGGCCCGCCCCGCGAGCGAGACGCGCGCGGGCGATGACGGCACCGTATCGGCATCGGCAGAGCCGGAGCTTTCGGGGTCGGCGAGGACCTCCGCGATGAACCGGTAGCCGCGCCGATGGACGGTCTGAATGAAACACGGGGACTGCGCATCGTCGTCGAGCGCGCGGCGAATCTCAGCGACGGCAACCTTGAGGACCGCGTCCGACACGTAGGTATCGGGCCACAGCGCGTCCAGAAGCTCCCGCTTGGTCACGAGACGGCTCGGTCGATCGGCCAAGAACGCAAGGAGCGCGAAGGCCTTACTGCCGAGAGTGATCGAGGAGTCGGCCTTCCAAAGGCGCTCGTCGGCGAGATCGAGGCGAAAGTCCCCGAAATAGATCTGTTGGTCCGACGCCTCCACGGAGCTCGCTCCTCGTGGGGCACCCTATCACGGCCGCAGGACTTTTGGTCCAACCCCTAGGCACAGATAAGCGCCTTCACCTTCAACCCTACGCCCGATCCATCCGGCGCCCACGCCCCGTTGCCAGCTGGAGGCTCGGGCGTTCCAGCGGCTGTAGGCATCCTTCGAAGGTGTCTCCGCGCACGCTGGTGAAGCCGTACTCGTCGAGACGAGTGTCGCTCGTCGGTCTGCAGCGGGCGCTTGCCATGTGGAGCGTGATGACCCGGCGATGCCCGTTCGTACGGTTGCCTCCGGTGCGGTGCAAAGTGCGGGTTGCGAAGAGCACGCAATCTCCCGGCGGAAGATCCAATGCGACTGCCCTTTCGTGGAACTCGGCGTTCCCCTCGATGCCCTCGGCGGCGAGAGCACCGAAGTTGATTCCGTCGCGGAAGCCGTGGCGCTGCACCTTCATCTTCTGGGAGCCGGGCACCACCGTGAGCGTGCCGTTCGCTTCGCCGACGGGATCGAGCGGGATCCAGACGCCGACGCATCGGTCGTGGGGCTCGAACGGGAAGTAGAGCGCATCCTTGGGAACCGGTAGCTGGCCCTTGGCGTACGCGATGTCCTGGACCACTCGGTTGCGGGCCTCTTCGGGTACGTCGCCCAGCGAGATGGCGCGAGCGCGCTCGCGATACCGCTGCATGTCCTCGCCGCTCAGGACTCCGGGTACTACGACGTAGCCGTGCTCCTCGTAGTGTTCGATCTGTTCTCGGCTGAGGCTGCCCAAGATGATGCCCTCCTCGGTGGAATCCTACTGATGGGAGGGGCTAACGGGTCTCGACACCAGGCGAAAGATCCATACCTCCTCGAACTGGGTCGGGTCTCTTCTGAACCAGCTTTGGCCCGTCCAAGCGTCGCCGAAGCGAGCGATCTCGGCCGAATCCTCGACGCGGATCGCACGCAGGTCGTAGATCGCGCCATCGATTCGAAGGCGGACGTCAGGATGGTCCACGGTGTTCCGGGCCCAGCGCTTCTCCGAGCCGCCCGCGTTCACGTACAGCTGTCCCGCGACGACGGTGTAGGCAACGGTGACCGAGTAGGGCTCCCCTGGATCGGTTTCGATCTCCGCGATCCCGGATTCGCCGACGTTGCTCCAGGTTCGGTCCCAGCGCGCCGGTGCCCCATCGAGCCGGCCACCGGGAATGAAGCCGAAGGGGCCGCCGCATCCGCCAAGGGCGGCCAGGCCGAGAAAGAGGGACGCGCCAAGGATCCAAGCTGTCTCTCGCCGTCTTGCCATCACTGTTCTCCTTTGGCCGAGAGCCCGGCGGGCGAGCCGCGAACGACCGACGCGGCGAAGCGCTCGACCGAGGGCGCGACATGCCGCCACTGCGGGAGCACGGTGGCGTAGGCTCCTTCCACGTTCCGGGTCATGCGCTCCGCAAGCGCGGACATCGCCGACGCATCGCCGGCGGCCACGTCGGAGCGCAACGCTCCCCACTGCGTCTCTGTAAGCTGCCCGGCTCCGAACGCGGCGTCGACTGCACTCCCCTGCGCTAGATCCCGTCGTTCGGCGGCAGGCGCGGATTCGATCGTCTTCTGTAGCAGGCCGTATGCGTCGACCCCGACCTCGAGGAGTCGTCGGCGCGAAGCCGTGTGGCTCATTGCCCGCCGCGCCGAGACCAAGACACGGCCGAGAGCCGTCGTTCGGTCTGCCGGACTTCCCTCGAATCCTACCAGCGACTCCTGCAGCTCGTGGCGGATCCGGTCGTCGGGCACGGCGACGATCGCTTCCTGCAACGTCTCGTCCGTCGGCAGAACCAAGACTTCAATGGCGATGATCAACTCGCCGGTGGGTGCGGCGAGCGCGTTTCCCGCCGACAGCCCGGCGCGATACTCCTTCAGGATCGGAACGAGGGATGCGGAGATCTGATTGTGCGTGCGATCTCTGTATGGCTTGAAGTCTCGGTTCTTCGCCTGGATCGCGCTGGACGCGTTTCTCACGCGAACGATCTCCTTCTGATCGTCGCGGACGCGAAAACGACGAAGCAGCTCGAAGGTCGCAAGGTGGTGGGCGTCTGGATCGTACGCGGGCCGCGTGACGTGGCGATCGAGAAAAAGGGGCAGCGCGCGCGCTTCGTACTCCGCGCCGGACAAGCCTCCGTACGCCCGGAGCTCGTCGAGCTTGTGCCCCGGATTCGACTCGATGACGAACTGCTCGAGCGCATAGCCCTGGACGAGCGCCTGTGGATCGTCGATCGATTCCCATTCGTAGAGATCACGTTGGAAGAGGTTCCCGATCCACACGCCCTCTTCGGCGAGCGCACGCCCCCAGTCCGAGCGAAAGGCCTCACACCAGACGAAGGCTCCACCACAGGGGATGACGAGTTTGCCGTTCACCTTGCGAACCATCTCCTGGCTGCCGTCCCGGCACACGCAGGTGTTGGCCGAGAACGGCCCCTTCTTTTTGACCAGGCAAAGCTGCCAGTTCCGCTCTAGGTTCTTCTGCGTGGCCTCGGAGAGCGGCTCGCCCAAACCGGGTGTCGCCAAGGCGAAGAAAATCACGAGGAAGACGGCGACGCGCATGATCATCGGGGACCTTATCAGATGGACGGGCGGCGGGTACCGAAGCGCAGCCGTCCCGGTTTTTCGACCGACCGACTCCGCGCATCAGAGGGCGCCGGAGGCTCGTCGCGGACGCACCCGTAGCTCCCGACGACGACGGCGAACGGCAGCACGAGTCGGACCCAGCGGCTCAGCGCAGCTCCTCCGGAGCGAATCCGTGGCGCAGAGTGTTCTCCGTGATGGTCCGCGCCTCACAAAACTGGTGCAGATAGTCGGGGCCGCCGGCCTTCGCGCCCACGCCCGAGAGGCGGCTGCCGCCAAACGGCTGGCGATCGACGAGCGCACCGGTGATGCCACGGTTCACGTAGAGGTTCCCGACGCGGAACTCGCGACGCGCGCGTTCGATGTGCTCCGGGTCGCGAGAGTACAGCCCTCCGGTGAGCGCGTAATCCGAGTCGTTCGCAAGCGTCAGCGCCTCGTCGAAGTCCGCCGCCACAAGGACCGCGAGGATCGGCCCGAAGATCTCCTCGCGCGCCAACGGAGACTGCGGATCGACCCGGTCGAAGATCATCGGCGCAACGTAGTGACCGTCGTCGCGCGCCAGCTCCGCACGAAACAGCGGCTCCCCCGCGTCCCTCACGGCCAGGGCAATCCGCTCGACCGCGCCTGCCCCGCTCACGGGGCCTACTTGGTTCGCGGGATCGGACGGCGGCCCCACGCGCAGGCTGCGCGTGGCGTCCACCAACCGCTCGAGCAGCCGATCGTGCACGGCCTCCACGACGATCAAGCGCGAGCAGGCCGAGCACTTCTGCCCGGCGTACCCAAATGCGGAGTCGACGATGCCCCGAACGGCTTCGTCGAGATCCGCGTCGGCATCGACCACGATCGCGTTCTTGCCCCCCATCTCCGCAAGAACGCGTTTGATCGTCGTCTGGCCCGGACCGACGTGCGCCGCCGTCTCGAGCATTCCGAGGCCAACCTCCCGCGACCCGGTGAATGCGATCAGAGCGACGTAGGGATGCTCGACCAGGCGCGCACCGACGTCCTCTCCCATTCCTGGCAAGAGGCTCGCAACGCCGTCGGGCAGCCCCGCGGCGATCAGCGCCTCGAAGAACTTCGCAGCGATGATCGGCGATTGCTCTGCCGGTTTGAGGACGACCGTGTTCCCCGTCGCGAGGGCGGCGGTCGTCATCCCCGCAAGAATCGCGAGAGGGAAGTTCCACGGCGCAATGATCGCCGCGACACCGCGAGGCTCCTGGAGAAGAACGTTCGCTTCACCGGGTAGCAGCCGCACCCGCGCGGTCCCCTGCAGTCGCTCGGCGGAAAGCGCGTACAGCTCGCAGAAGTCGATCGCCTCCGAAACCTCGGCGTCGGCCTCTCGCCATCCCTTGCCGACTTCGAGTACGAGCCACGCGGCCAGCTCGAAACGCCGTCGACGAAGCTCCCCGGCCGTGCGGCGCACGATCGCAGCACGCTCGTCGACCGGCGTGTCGCGCCATCCGCGCGACGCGTCGTGCGCGGCGGCAACGGCCTCATTCGCCTCGACAACGCCCGAGCGCGCAGCCCGCCCGATCAGGCGCGACTTCTGCGAAGGATCGAACGATTCGATCCAGTCGCCCGTCCACACCTCGCGGTGTCCGATGCGCGCGGGATGGTCCTTGCCGAGATGCTCGCCACAAAGGCAATCCAAGGCACCCGCCAGGGCCGCGCGCGTCTCGATCCGCGAGAAGTCACTGTTCGGCTCGTTCTGGAAGCTCAAGCCCGCCATGTCGTCCTCCGAATCGACCGACCGTGGTGTGGGTACGGCCGGATTCGTCCTTCCCGCCGCCATCGGGCTCGCAAGAAGCTCCGCGGTGGGCGAATGGTCCGCGAACGAGTGACGCAGGAACGACTCGTTCGACGTGTTCTCGAGCAGCCGCCGGATGAGGTAGGCCATGCCGGGCACGAGCGGCCCGTAGGGCGTGTAGACGCGCACGGCGTTCCCGCGATCCACGAGCGCGTCCTGCAGAGGATCGGCCATCCCGTACAGCATCTGAATCTCGAAGCCCGACGGCGCCACTCCATACAACTCCGCGGCCGCCAATGTCGCGGCGAGGCTACGAACATTGTGACTGGCAATGGCCGGTCGTACCAGTTCGCGCTTCACGAGCAGGCGCCGCACGAGCTGCTCGAAGGCAGCATCGCTCTCCCACTTCTGCCCAAACACGGGCGCCGGCCATCCGCGCTGGATCGCGAGCGTCGTCTCCAGATCCCAATACGCTCCCTTCACCAAGCGAATGAGGATCCGCGTACCCCGCCACTGCACCCAGTCGAGCAGCTCCTCGAGATCTTCCGCGGTGTCTCGCAGATAGGCCTGCAGGACGATCCCCACGTCAGCCCGGCCGCGGAACTCGTCCTCGCCGAGGATCGCCCGGAAGATCTCCAGGGTCAGGCACTTCTTGTCGTGCTGCTCCATGTCGATCGTCACGTGCGCACCGGAGTCGGCCGCATGTCGCAGTATCGCTCGCAGTCGGGCACCGACGGCCGCCCGAGCGGCCTCGGGGGCGACCGCGTCGAAGGCCGGGTCGAGCGACGAGAGCTTCAGGGCCACGTGAACCCCCGGCAGCGCAGCGATCAGATCGAGATAGGTCCGGGTGTAACGGTCGGCCTCCGCATCGCTGGTGACCACCTCGCCCAGTACGTCCAACACGGCCTCGGCTCCGCGCTCTCGCAGGCCGTCGATCGCGTCGGTCGCCTCCGCCACGGTCTCACCGGCGATGAAACGCCGCGCGATCTGGCGGACGTTATGGCGCGCGGCGAACGCAGCGATGTCGCCCACGGGCGAGCCGGGCGACGAGAGGCGCAGAGCGAGTTCGAGGGCACGCGGTAGCTCGTGTGCGTCTTCGAGAAGATAGCTCCGAAGATGTCCGGCGACGTCGTGGCTCGAGGCGAGCGCCGGAAGTACGTCGACGAATCGGAAAAGTCTTGCACGCACTTGCGGGTGCGCCAGAGTCCACGAGAAGACCTGCTGCTCCCACCAGTGCGAGCCGAAGACCGCCGAAGCGTCTTCGGTGCGTGCGAGGATCTCCCCGCCGATTTGACCGATGCGCGCTTCGCTGCCGGCCGGTGCCGCGCCCACCGGCGCAGGCGGACACGCGTCGGCCCGCGGCGTCAGCACGTCGATCCTCCGTCTTCGGCTTCGACGATCTCACCTCCGCTGAGGCTCTTGTCGAGCAACGTCAGGAACAGACCAACGTCGGTAACGATGCCCGTGGACTCGACCGATCCCCGGTCGGCGAGCTTCGTCACGACCGCGGGCGAGATGTCGACGCAAATGAGGCGCACCCCGGCCGGCGTCATGTTCCCGGTGCCGATCGAGTGCAGCATCGACGAGAGCATGAGGATCATGTCCGCGTCGCGGGCCAACCTTGCGTACTCGGCCTGCGCCTCGCACAGGTCCATCAGCGTCTCGGGCAACGGGCCGTCATCGCGAATCGACCCCGCGAGCGCGAACGGGACGTCGTTTCGAACGCACTCATAGAAGATTCCGCTCTGGATCACTCCCGCCTTCACGGCGCCCGCGATGCTGCCGTGCGCACGAACGAGGTTGATCGCGCGAAGGTGGTGTCGGTGGCCGCCGCGAACGCCGGCGCCACGCTCCAAATCGACCCCGAGAGACGTCCCGAAAAGCGAGACCTCGACATCGTGCACCGCAAGCCCGTTTCCGCCCAGGATCGCCTGCACGTAGCCGCGCCGGACCAGACGAGCGAGGTACCGCGCGCCCCCGGTGTGGATCACGACGGGCCCCGCCACGACGACGACCCGTCCGCCGCGCGCCCGGATCCGCTCCATCTCCCAGGCGATCCGCTCGACGACGAGCTCCACCCGCCGCTCGCTCGAGACCCCGGCGGTCATGAAGGCAAACGAGTCGTCCCGTGCGGGCGAGGAACGCACAGGATGGGTTCGGACACCCTCGACTCCGCAGACGACCAGGTCTCCCTCATCGAGGTCGCGCATCAAGCGACAGCGCACTGCGCTCGACCCGTTGTTGTCGTACACGACGAGCACTGCATCCATCCGTTGCTCTTCCGCCCGTAGCCACGAGCCTGCGACGCGCACGTCGGTGGGGAAGATCGTGGTGGCGTAGAAATCGTCCGGAGCAACTCCGGGGGTTGGTGCGGGCGCGAGGCGCGCCTCACGCTCGACGTTGCCGTCGTCGACGACGCGCACGCCCATGTGGATCAGGCGCTCGAGGATCTCTCCGAGGCGCTCGGCCGCCGGTGCGACAACGCGCACACGCGCAACGGAATCCTGGTCGTGTCGGAGCCCGGCGCGAAAGTCTTCGATCTCGAAGCTCCCCCCGCCGTCATCGATGCAATCGAGCACCTGGGTCATCAACCCGGAGTCGAGAAGGTGACCGACGAGCTCGACGACGCGCTCCCGTATGCTCGAAGGCGGTACTTCGCCGATACGCTGGGGCTTGGGGCGATCCGTGTGGAGGACAAGACACTTCGCCGCGCCGCCCGCCAGCATGAACTCGTCGAGGGGGCATACGATCGCTTCGAACCCACAGCGAGCCAGACGTGCCCGCAGCTCCGGGCCGATGTGGTTCGCGATGTACGCGCCTGCCGCGACGATCGCGTTGCACGCGAAACCGCGGGCGTCTTCTTTCGAGACCTCGATGCGCTTGTCCGCCGGTACGCGCCGACGAATTCGATCCTGCGAGTCGCGGTCGAACGCGTCGGGGTAGTACACGACGCCGCCACCGGGAAGCGGGCAGAAACAGGTGTCGAGGTGGTAGAAGCGCTCGTCGATTAGATGCAGCGGCACGATCTCGACGTCGAGGGCGTCGCCGATCGCCGGATACGCATGGAGCGACGAACGCACGCCGTATCCCGCCCACAGCAAGACCTCCCCCGGCTGGAAGAGCGCGTCGCCCTCCCCTTCGAACGAGGCACCGGGCGGCGGCTCGACGACCGCCAGGCTGGCGCGCTGCGCCCACGCCAGGAAATGATCCTCCTCGCCCTTCCTCTCGGCAAACCGGAACCGCGCCGGCACGAAAACGTCGCCGAGGACGAGGCCAGCGTTGGCAACGAAAGGCATGTCTGGCAGCCCCGCCTGCGGCTCGAGGAGCTCGACCGAGGCCCGCGCCTCGAGCTGGCGACGAAGGTCTGCCCATTGGGCGGCCGCCCGGTTGGGATCGACTCGCCCGACGTTCCCCTCCATCCACGGGTTGATGACGTACTCGACGCCGTAGAAGCGGGGAGGACAAAGTAGGAAGGACCCGCCGGTCGCCATATCGGGTCCATTATCGTCCAATTGCCGGCCTGTCGTAAGGTGCAGCCGCGATAAAGTTGCGCCTGTGATCTTGCTCACTCGCCGATCGCGATGTGTGTCGCCCCGTCTTGACGCGCCGCGGGCAAAGAAGGGAAGAAGCGAGAGAGGTGCGCACCTCGTCCTGTCCGAAAACTCGGCCACGTCCTCATGCGGCCTCGTGGTGGGCGTAGATCAACATTCCCGTATTGGCTATCAGCTCCATCCGCCGTGCCCTTGCAGACGATTTTCCGATCGGCGGACACCTCGGTCCCCCGGCTCCTCCTGAATCTGCCCGCCGATCCACTGAATCAAAAGCACGCCTACCGCCGGTGTACATCCCCATATACACGCCCGTCGGCCGAGCAGACGGCGGGCGCGAAGCATCGGTCAGGCGGCTCGGCGAAGATCTCTGGCCCCCGGGGCCAGTCGGTGGCACGCTGAGACACGCTAGGCCCCCAGGAAACGTAGTCTTTGGCTCCGGAGAATCCGGAGTGATTCACGGCGTGCATCGTCAGAAACGTTCAGGGCGCGATCGTCTCGCGGCCTGCGACCTCATAGATCCGCCAGACGCTCGGGACGCCTTTCAGCGCCTGCTCGCCAAGGTCCACGAACTCGATCCCGGATCCGGCGACGAGGTCCTTTACGGTGCTCGAGACGAGGACCGCACCCGGATCCGCGAGCGTCGCAACCCGGGCACCGATGTGTACGGCAATGCCTGCGAGGTCCTCCCCACGGATTTCGCACTCACCGGTGTGCAGGCCGGCGCGGATCTCGAGCCCCAGCTCCCTGCTCCCCCGGCGCATCTCTTCGGCGCAGCGGATGCCACGGGCGGGGCCATCAAAGCGGGCGAGAAAGCCGTCGCCGGCAGTGTCGACCTGGACGCCGCGAAAGCGGCGCAGGCTGCGTTGCGCCGAGATGTAGAAACTCTCCCGAAGGTCCCGCCACCGGCTGTCGCCGATCTCGGCCGCCCGCTCGGTCGAGCCAACAATGTCGACGAAGAGAACGGTCGCGAGGATCCGGTTGTCGACCGAGTCCTCCCGAGCGCCGGTGAGAAAGGTCTGGATCTCGTCGACCAGGGCGTCACTGTCGCCTATCCACGGGAGGTGCGCATTGCCCTCCAGCAGTGCGAGCCGGGCTCCGGGGATTCGCTCGGCTAAGTAGCGCGCCGCTTCGACCGGTTGCACCGGATCCTCACGCCGGTTCAGCACGAGCGTCGGTACGCGGACTGTGGTCAGGACCTCGCGGACATCGATGTCGAGGTTCATCCTGGACAGCGCGATCACCGCGCCTGGGCTAGCGCTCAAGCGTTCGAGCCGCCCGAGAGCTTCGCGGACCCGCTTCTCCCCGCTCTGGTGGGGGGCCAGCGCCCCGTACACGAGGCCCTGCCCCCAGTACTCGTGGACCGTCTCCTGGAACTCCAAGCTCTGCCTGTCACTCGGCGCCCACGGGTAGTCGTCGGCACGGCGGAACCGAACCGGCGTCCCGTAGAGCATGAGCGCCCGCGTGCGCTCTGGATAGGTCGCCGCGAACAGGATGCACATGGGCCCGCCCTCCCAGAAGCCCAGCAACGCGGCTCGCTCGGAGCCGGCCGCATCCATTACCACCCGCACGTCGTCCATCCGTTGCTCGAGAGTCGGCAACGCATCGTTCGGCACCCGATCGGATAGCCCCGTCCCGCGCTTGTCGAGCAGGATCAGCCGAAACGACGAGGTCAATCGCCTGAGCCAGCCAGAGGCGGCGGCGCCTTCCCACATGACCTCCAGGTTGCTGGTGAACCCCGGGACCAGAACGACATCGATCGGCCCGTCGCCGACCACCTGATAGGCGATGTGGACATCGCCGGTCTTCACGTACCGTGTCACAGGATCGGCGGGCGCCGCAGGCATGGTCGGGCGAAGATAGACCAGCCCGGGCTTCGAAATCCAGCCAGAGGAAAGCGTGGGCAAGGAGCGGCTCCTACTCCTTGGCGGAGCGATAGGGGGATGCGGGCAGACCGGAGGTCAGACGCGAGCGAGGGCCGCCGTCGGCGTCGTGTACGAGACCGTCGCCGGGCGGATCGAGACGCGATCTTCGTTGCTCGCGTCGATGCGGCGATCCAGGCTCTCGGCACCGAGCCGATTCGCACGGCCTACCGCTGCCCGTGGCAGAACGCGTACGCGGAGCGATGGGTGGGGACGTGCCGCCGCGAGCTAGTCGATCATGTCGTCGTGCTCGATGAGCAACATCTGAAGCGCCTGCTCTCTACGTACGTGGGCTCCTACAACGAGGACCGCGTCCATACGCGCACGCGAGACGCTCCGTCTGGGCGACAGCTGGGGCCGCGCCCCTCCGCTTCTGCCCAAGTCATCTCCTTGCCGCGTGTCGGTGGCCTCCAGCATCGGTACGCGTGGGCGGAGGCGGCGTGATCGTGTCGCGGAGGGGTTCTGAGAACACACAACTCGACCACGACGCGGCCGTTGGATAGGTTGTCCGCCGTGAGCCCCTACGCCGTGCGCGGGACTGCGAGAACGCGCCTCAAAGGAACCCTGCTCTGCGCGCTGCTGCTCGCGGGCGTTGTGGCACCCCGGGTCGCGGTGGAAGTCCACCATCACGCAGGCGGAGACCACGGTCACGTCCATCTCGCGCCGGACACCGCGCACGATCATCCTGGCTCACCTCAGGCGACTACGGGGCTCCATCACCACAACGAGGCCCATGAGTCGTCCTCGCGGGCCGTCTACACCGGACACCACGGTCAAGCGCACGCGACTGCTTCGGAGCAGCGTTCTCCGAGCGACGGCCCGTTCCTCGCGAGTGCAGAAGCCTTCGGCCACCACCACACCTACGACCCCTACCAACGAAGCCTGAAGCCGGGGCCGATTCGCCCGCAGGCCAGGCTCACGACGACATCGGTCGCTCCGGCTGTCGCGCTCGACCCGAAGCTCGAAAGCGCAACCGCCCCGTGCGCGCGAGGACCACCTCCTTCGATCATCTGAATCTGATTTCGCTCACTACTCGCAGATTCGAGACGAGCACGCTGCCCCACCTCGACGCTACTCACGCGGGCTACGGCGGGCTCAGTAACCGAAGGAGATCCTCCCATGAACCGCTCGCTCAAGCGGGTCGTGGGTCTCGTCGCGTGCGCGGTCCTGGCGGACGTGCCCGCCGAGGCCCACGGACCCGGAGAAGTCGATGGGCAGCCAGACCGCCGGAAGGGCGTCGACGAGATCGTGGTCACCGCTTCACGACAGCCCCTGACGGCCGCTTCATCGAGCGAGATCAACATGCGCGACTACCTCCTGCGTCCGCACTCCACGACACAGGAGGTCATGAACAACGTGCCGGGGCTCCTGGTCGTCCAGCACCAGGGAGGCGGCAAAGCTTTCCAGTACTTCATTCGAGGCTTCGACAATGACCACGGAACGGACTTCCTGCTCCTCACCGACGGCATGCCGGTGAACCTCGTCTCGCAGGCGCACGGACAGGGGTGGGCCGACTCGAACTACCTCATCCCCGAGACCATCGAGGGCATCCGACTTTTCAAGGGACCGTACTTTGCCGAGTTCGGGGACTTCGCAGTCTCCGGAGCACTCGCGTTCAAGACCAAGGAGGAGTTCGAGGAGAACTTCATCCTCACACAGGGAGGGTCGTTCGACACGGCGCGGGCCGTCTTCGGTGCCTCCACCGACCTCGGCTGGAGCAAGCTCCTCGTAGCCGGTGAGGGCTACTACACGAATGCCTGGTTCGACGAGCCACAGAACTTCTGGCGCGCGAACGGGCTCGTGAAGCTCACTCTGGAGCCCGGCGCCGACCACAAGCTCACGCTCTCGGGCCAGGTCTACGCGGCCGACTGGGACGCCACGGGTCAGATACCGCAGCGCGCGATCGAGGGCGGTGAGATCGGTCGCTTCGGCTCGTTCGACCCCACGGAGGGCGGACGCACGAACCGCGAGATCGTGAATCTCCAGTACACCTACGAACCCGCCGAAGCCGACCGCCTCTACGCCCAGGTCTGGGGACAGCACTACGCAATGGACCTGTGGTCGAACTTCACCTTCTTTCGTGACGCCGGGCTCCGATTCGTCGCCCCGCCAGAGGGAGAGATCATCGACACCTGCGCAGACTGGACCCCGAACGATCCCAGATGCGAACCGCTCGATCCCTCGGCCAACTACATTTCGGGCGACGGCATCTACCAACGTGACGAACGCCTCCTCTACGGCGGCCAGGTGGCATACTCGCACGAGGGCGAGACGGGCGTCGTGCCCTACGTCGGTCAGGTCGGCGTCTACACGCGGGGCGACTTCCCGAGCCTGACACTCGACCGTCAGGTACGTCGGAACAGCTTCTTCACCGTGAACCAGGCCAAGGTGGAGGAATACTCCGTTGGTGGCTTCGCGAAGGCGGAGTTCTTTCCGGCCCGATGGATCCGGGCGCAGCTCGGATTGCGGGGAGATCTCTTCTTCTTCGACGTCGAGAACCGGCTACTGTCGCAGGCTCCCGATCGGAACTTTGAGCCAGTTCAGTTCGAGGGTCGCCAGACCGACGGGATCGTGAGCCCCAAGCTGAACGTGATCGTCTCGCCCTTCGAGGAGGAGCACACCGAACTCTACTTCAACTTCGGTACGGGCTTTCACTCCAATGACGCCCGAGCGGTGGTCCGCTCCGGGCGTGACGGGCTGGTTCGCGCGGTCGGCGGCGAGACCGGCTTTCGCGGCACGTGGCTGCCAGGTCTCGACGTCGCATCCGCCGTGTGGATCTTGGATCTCGAAGACGAGCTGGTCTTTTCCGGCGACGGCGGCGACGTCGACGCGGAGGTCGACCTCGCGGGCGGCAACTTCGTCCCGGCAGGCGCGTCGCGACGGTGGGGCGTCGACTTCTACGGCCGATACCAACTCGCCGACTGGGTCTATCTGGACTACGACCTCGCCTGGGCATCGCCTCGTCTCAAAGACGGCGGCGCGATTCCGCTCGCCCCGACGCTCTACATGAACGGAGGACTCACGTTCGACTACGAGGGCTTCGGTGCCGCGTTCCGCTTCCGTCACCTCCACGACCGCCCGGCCACCGAGGACTCCAGCATCATCGCACCAGGGTGGACTCTCTTCGACATCCTCCTACGCTATCGCTGGGAGAACGTAGAGCTGTCGCTCGCGTTCCTGAACGTGACCGACACGAGTTGGAACGAGTCGCAGTTCGCGGAGGCGACGTGTCTACGGAACGAGGAGACGTCTGGTCAGCCGTGCCCAGAAGTCGGGAGTCGCCCGACGGAGATGGTTGCGGCGAATGGGGTCGACGACCTCACGTTCACCGCCGGAATGCCGTTCGCGGTCCGGGGAGGGGTCCAAGTGTTCTTCTGACCGGGCGGTTCAGCCCCGTGCTGGCTACCAGCCCCATCCGCCACGGAATTGCAGGGAATCCTTCAAGCAACGGAGCCCTCGATTACCGGTTCGGCCCGCGGCAGTCGCCCGATCCGCCGGCGGGGACGAAACGTCGAGCGGAACCGACAAGCTTGTCGCCGGGCTGCATCCATATACATCGGCCCAGTTCAGCGAGGGGCACGGTCCCGGCGATCACTGCGCAACTCGAGAATCTCTGGCCCCCGGGGGGCCAGGCTATGACCCACCGGGACACACCCTGACACACTCGGCCCCGAGAAAACGTAGTCTTTTCAACCCAAGGTGTGGGTTCAAGTCCCACCTCCGGCAGTCGGAAACCCGCCTCCCGCGCGGGTTTTCGGGTAGAGTAGGACGCTGGCGCGGTGGCCGTAGGATGCGGGGAGTAGCTGTTGTCCGACCCCTTTCGGGACGACGTCGGTGCCTCAGTCCGCTCCGTGACTCCGTCTCCAGCGCCCTCTCATCGA
>JAJCZO010000371.1 GCA_029262355.1 Deltaproteobacteria bacterium | reverse complement strand
GTGCGGAGCGTGCGGGGGAGGAGTCCTTCTCGTTCTCCTGTGGCTGAGCCCGGTCGCGGCCGAGCCTACGGGCGCGAGAATCCAGGACGAGATCCAGCGGTCCGAGGACGCCGCGCGCGCCGAGGTCCAGCAGATCGAGGCCAGAGTGGAAGCGGCGGTCGGCGAGATCGAGGCCGAGGGCGAGCACCTCGAGGGAGAAGCCCGCGTGAATGCGGAGCGCAAGATCCGAGCGGATGAAGCTGCGGCCAAGCGAATCGGGCACAAAGCGGTCTCCGACGTCGAGGTCGCCGCCCACGACGTGAAGGCTGACGTCGGTCTCGCCGTCGCGGAGGTCGAGCACGAGATCGAGTCGCTCGCGAAGCGCGCCGCACGAGAGCTCGAGCGCCTCGCCAAGGAGGCCGAGCAGGAACTCGAGCGCCTCGCCAAGGACGTCGGGCTCCTGGGCCGCCCATCCGCAGGCGAGTTGGCCGAGAGCGCGCACCACGCGCTGCTCGCGCGCGAGCGGTTCCCTTCGGCATCCGAGTGCGCGGTCTGTCACCCCAATCAGTACCGCGAGTGGTCGGGTTCACCTCACGCGTACGCGCAGATCAGCCCAATCTTCAACTCGATGCAGGGCGTATTCATCAAACGAAGCGCCGGCACGAACGGTGACTTCTGCATCCGCTGTCACACGACTGCAGGCATGGCGCTCGACGAGCCGCTGTTCGAATCGAACGAGAAGCGTAGCGCCGTCGCACGCGAGGGAGTCACTTGCGTTACATGTCATCGGATCCGCAAGGCCTACCGCCGCGTCAGCGGCCGGCAGGGCTACGCGGAAGGTCCGATCTACGACCCGATGTATGGACCGATCGGCGACCAGACGCTGAAGCGCGTCCTCGAACAGGACCACGTCGCGGCGGCGCCCGACGAGAAAGGTCCCCCGATCCACGACGGCGCAGACCCGCTCTGGACGTTCGACGATCCGATCTTCTGCGCCATGTGCCACGACGTGAACAGCCAGAACGACTTTCGACTAGAAGAGGCGTTCACGCAGTACCAGAGCTCGCCCGCGTACGAGCGCGGCGAAACCTGCCAGGACTGCCACATGGGGACAACCCCTGGCATCAAGAGTGGCTATCCACAGATCCCGATCGCCGTCATCGAGGGAACCGCGCTTCCCAAGCGCAAGCACGCGTATCACTACTTCGCAGGCCCCGACTATCCCATCGTGCATCCCGCGATGTTCCCGCACAGCACGTTTGCAAAGAACGTCGCGGAGCTGAAGGACTGGCTCGAGTTCGACTACGTCGGCGGGTGGGGCAACGAGATCCACGAAGCCGAAGAGTGGGCCATCGACCGCGTGATTCCGGACGCCTGGAAGACCGACCTGAAGCGCGCCGTCGGCCGCCTCTTCCTGGACGGCCAGATGAAAACCCTCGCCGAGATCAACGTTCGGCGCTATCAACTGATGCGCCGCGGCTACCAGTTCGGCGAGTTGATCGTCGATCAGAACGACCAGGACGGCCTCCGCTTCCGCATCGAGGTTCGCAACGCAACCGACGGCCACTCCGCGCCGACTGGGTTCGACGCCGAACGCCTCGTCTTTCTTCACGCCATCGTCCGAGACGCCGAGGGCACGACCGTCTTCGAGTCCGGCGATCGCGATCCAAACGGTGACGTGCGCGACCTACACTCTCGGTACGTGCACGACGGTATTCTTCCCGCGGACGAGCAGCTCTTCTCGCTCCAATCGGAGTTCCTCCTGACGAACCTCCGCGGCGGCGAGCAAGAACACATCCTCACCATCAACTTCTCCCCGAGCCCGTTGCCTTTCATTCGCCCCGACACGGCCTCTGCGCTGCTGCGAGGCAACCCGAGCGGCACACGCAAGCACGTTCGTTCCCTACCGCCGAACGGCTCGCGTTGGGCGGAGTACGAGATTGATACCGACGCACTCAGCGGCCGGGGGCCGTACGAACTCGAGTTGGAACTCGTCTCGCAGATGGTGCCCGCCAACCTGGTCGGCGAGATCGGCGAGGTCGGCTTTCTGTACCGGCTCTCGACCCGCGAGGTCGCCGACCGCATCGTGAAGGGCGCCCTCCGCCTGTGGACTCGGAAACTCGAGATCGGCGCGACGGACACCAAGCTGGACCTGAGGCCGACCGAAGAGGAGATCCTCCATTCGCCGCCCCAGCTCTCACGCCACTCATGGGTGCAAGACCTCGAGCAGCTCTTCTGAGGTGGCTTGTGGTGACCGGAAGATCACGAGATCGGAATCGCGCGCGTTGCGGCGCACTGGGGGCCGTCCTCGCCGTGCTGCTCGCGGGCAGCGGCCCGGTTCGAGCGGAGCAAGAGCTCTCTGCCGCCCGGGCCTTCGACGCGGCGGGGCCCGGCGATCCGCAGCCGCCCGGGCCCATCGAACGGTGGAAGGAACCGCGATTCAGCGATGAAGTCTACGGGCTGCAGGTCGACCTCGTCCCCGAGACCATTCCCGGCCCGTACCTGAGCGCTGGTCCGCCGTTCTTTCACCCGGGCCAGATCACCGAGGGCTTCGAGATCCCGACCGGCGCGATCTGGCAGCCGCAGTTCTTCGTCTTCGGCACCTTTCAGACCGGGGTCCAGACCTTCGACGACGGGGAACAGGATGTCTCGCAGTGGGTGAACCGCCTCGACGTCTACGCGAACCTGAACCTCTCTCCGACCGAGCGCGTACTCCTGGGCTTTCGCCCTCTCGACGAGGACGGGGAGTTCAGCGGCTTTCAGTTCAACCCCGACGAAGGCGGGCTCGACGCCCTGAACGGTCGGGTCCGCACGTTCTTCTTCGAGGGCAAGATATCGAGCCTGTTCCCCAACCTCGAGCGGCGCTTTGGCAACTGGACCAACGCCTACTACTCGATCGGCCGCCAGGAACTGGTCGTCCAGGGCGGCCAGATGATCGACGACACGATCGATCTCATCGGCCTCACCCGGCCGACGATCTTCGCTCTCGGCGGGAACCGCGCGACGGTGCGTACGGTGTTTGGCTGGAACTACCTGAATCGCGGCGACAACCAGCGCCAGGACGCCTCGATGCTCCTCGGCCTCTTCGGGACGATCAACTACACCGACACGATCGTCGATCTGGACGCGGCCGTCGTGACGGGCTCGCAAGAGGGCGGCACGGGGCTCTACGTAGGCGGCTCCGCACGCCAGACGTTCGGCGAGTGGCTCCACTCGACCTTTCGCGCCAACGGCTCGGCGGCGCTCGACCGTTCCTCAGACGCCGTGAACACCGGGCTCCTGCTGTTCGCCGAGCTTGCCGTGAACCCGCGTCGAACCCGCAACGTCCTCTACTTGAACGGCTTCTGGGGGTTCCAGCACTTCACCTCCGCCGCGCGTGACTTCGATGCTGGGGGGCCACTCGGTCAGACCGGTATCTTGTTCGCCGCGACCGGACTCGGCGACTTCGGACCCGCACTCGACGACAGCGCCGTTCGGTCGATTGGCACGGCGCTCGGGTACCAAATGTTCTTTGCCGCGCTTCGCCAGCAACTCGTCCTCGAGGCGGGGACCCGACTACGCACGACGAGCCCGACCGGCGCGCAAGGTGCGGTCGGCTTCCAGTGGGAGCAGGCCCTCCTTCAGAACTTCGTCTGGACCGTGGGCGGCAGCTACACCGTCCAGGAGTCGATCTCGAACGGGTGGGGCCTGCGCTCGGCGCTCACCGTGCAGTTCTGAGACGGGGAGAGACGTATGCAGTCCATCAAGAACGCCGTGGTCGGGATGGTCTCGAGCCGCTGGTTCGCATGGCCGCTCCTCGTGGCTCCGCTGCTGATCCTAGTGCACCAAAAGTCGGGCCTTGCCCCTCAGGCCTGGACGGATGTCAGCGAGCAGCGCTTCCTCGGGAACACCGCCTTGGGATTGTTCCTCTTCGTTCTCTGCCTCACGCCGCTCAAGGTCCTGTTCCCGCGATCGCGCCTGGTCGGGGCTCTGAACCACCACCGGCGCGCGATCGGCGTATCGAGCTTTCTCTACGCCTGCTCTCACATCCCGTTCTTCTTCATTGGCGAAGCGGCCGGCGAAGAGGTCCTGCGAGAAATCGCCAACTATCCCTATCTCCTCGCTGGGCTCGGCGCCTTCAGCATCGTCTCGGTGATGGCGTCGACCAGTACGGACTGGGCAATCCACTTGCTGCGCTACCGCTGGTGGAAGCGCCTCCACCGGTTCGCCTACGCGGCCGCCGGACTTCTCTTCCTTCACCGTTCGTACGGACCGCAAGGGACTTGGGACGAGACGCTGCTCCTCTTCTCGCCGCTTCTGACCCTCGAGTCCCTACGCGTACTGAAGCAGCTGCAGCATCGGATCTCGCTCCTGGAGCAACCGCGCCCGGCGTGGGAGGGATGGCGCACATTGCGGGTGGCCCGGCGCGAGCAAGAGACCGCGGATGTCTCCTCCTTCTACTTGGTCCCGGTCGACGGAAAGAGGCTCGGGCGCTTCGAGCCCGGCCAGTTCCTGACGTTCCGGCTCGACGTCCCCGAACAAGAGCGTCCGGTAACGCGTTGCTACAGCCTCTCCGACGCCTGGCATCGCGACCACTACCGCGTGTCGATCAAGCGCGTGCCGCCGCCCGCGAGCGCCCCCGACGCACCTCCGGGCATCTCCTCGAACTTCTTCCATGACCACGTGCGCGAGGGCCGAGAGCTGGAGGTCCGCGCCCCGTCCGGACGTTTCGTCCTCGATCCTCGTCACGTGCGCCGCGACATCGTCCTGATCGCGGCGGGCATCGGGGTGACCCCGATCCTCGCGATGCTGAACGCCGTCGCTCCGCGACATCTACACCGACAGATCTGGGTCTTCTACGGTGCACGCTCCGGCCGCGATCACGTCCAGAAGGAGACGATGAACTTCCACGATCGCCAGCACGCGAACGTGCACCTCCGGGTTTGCTACAGCGATCCCGAGCCAACCGACCAGCTCGGCCGCGACTACCACTTCGCGGGACGCGTCAACGTAGACCTCCTGCGCTCGCATCTCGGCCGCCACCAACGCTACGACTTCTTCTACTGTGGTCCGTCCCCGATGATGGAAGATCTGACGACCGGGCTCGGGCAATGGGGCGTCCCGGCGGAGCGACTCCACTACGAGACCTTCGGTCCGTCATCCGTGAAAAGTGTCGGCGCCGCCGCCACCACCGAATCGCACCAGATACGCTTCGACGGAGTAGACGAGGATTTCGAGTGGTCGGGCGACTATTCCAGTCTTCTCGAACTCGGCGAGTCCAACGGACTCGACTTGCCGTCCGGGTGTCGCGTCGGCAACTGCGGCACCTGCATGCTCAAACTCGAGGAAGGTGAGGTCGGGTACAGCGTGGAACCCTCGTTCCCGGTACCCGAGGGGTCATGCCTGATGTGCATCGGCGTGCCGAAGACGGACGTCACGATCGTCGCCCCAGGGCAGTCGTCGCGCAATCACCGAACGCTCACGGCGCGAAAGCCTGGGTAGGGCCCGGCGGAGATGCCTCGAGCAATTGCCCGAGTCGTAACGGCCCCAGCGAGCACCAAGGTTGCCGCCATCCGCCCGAAGCTCCTCACGAGCGACCAGCCGCAGCCGCGGCCTCCGAAGCCGCCCGCCTGGCCAGGCGCGTCGTGAAGCTGAAGGTGCTTCCGACTCCGGATTCGCTGCGAACTGCGACCTGACCGCCCATCATCTCGGCGAGCTGCTTGGAGATCGCGAGGCCCAACCCCGTTCCACCGTACGTCCGGCTCATGGAGCCATCGACCTGCGAAAAAGGCTTGAACAGACGGTTCATGCGATGACTCGGGATGCCGATGCCGGTATCCGTCACCTCGACCAGAGCATAGCGCGCATCGTCCGTCTCTCGCTCCAACGTCGCTCGAACCGAGACCCGTCCCCGGTCGGTAAACTTGACCGCATTGGAGACGTAGTTGAGTAGGATCTGACGAAGTCGCTCTGGATCTGCCCAGACGACGCCACGGAGTTCCTCGGCCACCGCCACGTCGAACTCCAAGCCCTTGGTCTCAGCTCTCGGACGAAGCGTGGCGGCGGCTTCTCGAACGACGGTGTCGAAGTCGACCTTTCGCGGAGCGATCTCGAGCCGCCCACTGTCGATCTTTGCGAGATCCAGAATGTCGTCGATGAGGCGCAAGAGACCGGCCGCGCTCCCGCGGACAGCGCCTGCGTGCTCTCGCTGGCGCGACGACAATTCCGTGTCGAGAAGCATGTCGGTCATACCGAAAACCACATTGAGCGGCGTGCGGAGTTCGTGGCTCACGTTGGCGAGGAATTCACTACGAAGCCTCGCCGATTCGATCGCAGAGTCACGTGCTTCGTTCAGCGTGCGTTCCGCCACTGCCTGGTCCGTCACGTCTCGGGAGCACACGACGATTCCCCGGACACTCGGGTTCTCCAGGGCGTTCTTCGAGATGGCTTCGAGAGTTCGCCAACCACCGCTCTTGTGACGTGCGCGCGCCCGGATCGTGACGCCGCGCGACGACCCTTGCATCTTCTCGAGCACCGAAGCGACCCGCTCGAGATCGTCTGGGTGAATGAAGTCCAGCACAGGCGAGCCCATCATCTCCTCGGGCGGGTACCCAAGAGTTCGCTCGGACGAGGCCGTGATGAATTTGATTCGGGCTTGCGAGTCGATCACAGCAACGAGGTCCGAGCCGAGTTCGAGAACCGTCCGCGACCACTCGTCGCGATCCTTGACCGCCGCTCTCGCCGAATCCCGCTCGACGAGCGCCCCACCCAGTGTCAGCCCGATGATGGCAAAGACGGCGAAGTAGAGTTGTCGGAATACCGCCGACTGCGCAGCATCGGAAGACCACGTATGCAATGCAAAATCGAGGATCATGAACGTCAGCCAAACGATCGCCGAGACGGAAACCGCGCCGCGGATGCCCAAGCGGCCGGCGGCCCAGAGAAGCGGGATGACGGTCAGGTAAAGAGTCGTTGGGAAAGCCAACGCCACGAGAACCGACGTGACCGCACCGGTAAAGAGCGCGAGACAAAGCTCGCCACGACGATAGCGACGCTCACTCGCATCCGTGCGCGCCCACAGGAGGATCAACGGCGTCACGATGAGAATTCCCAGAAAGTCGCCGCTCCACCACGTCCACCAGGTCTCGCGGTAGAGATCCGGTGAGATCGTTCGCGTGGCGAGGAGCGCCGTGGAACCGATCGTTGCAGCCACCATCGTAGGCAGAGCGGCGGCCCAGAGGATGAGCAGCCGAACGTCGCGGACCGACTCCATTTTCGTCGAGAAGCCGGCACGCTGCAGGCAATAATATGCCAGCAAAGCTTCCGCGGTGTTCCCTACGGGAATCGCCAGCAGAACGGGCAGCAGGGGTGGTCCCGCCAGCCAGGTGATCGCCACGGCGGCAGCCGCGACGGCCGGCCACAACCGAACACCTCCGAGGAGGAGCGCCGCCAGCGCAATACCGCTGGGGGGCCACACGGGACTGGCGTGCCCGGGCTCCATCGCAGCGTTCAGGCCAAGCCAACCGGTCGCAGCGTACGCGGTTGCCAACGCGACGAAGGGAAGGACGTTGGAGGTTCGGAGACTCGTACTCGACATGGTTCGGCTGGATCCGGGTCGCGACTGGTCGAGACTAGCCCATGTGGGCATAGCCGGGCTAGTTCAGCAGTCGAACGGTCACCGGTGACTCGCGTCCGCGTTCGCCATAGGCATTGCCACCGACTCCACGGCCGCACTCAGCGCCGCGCCGTGTCTCGAAAGCGACTCGTCACTCCGACCGGAGGACGCCGCGGGCCGCGTCGCCCAGACGGGTGAGCCCCTTAGCCCCGGAGCGTCTCGGGACGCTCCTCACCTTCGCGGCCTTCTCCGGGCTGCTTCTGCTCCCCGCGTGCAAGGCGGGCCGGACCGGCGAATGCGCAACGACCGAGGCCA
The DNA here is from genome assembly GCA_029262355.1 of Deltaproteobacteria bacterium. Classification (GTDB taxonomy): domain Bacteria; phylum Desulfobacterota; class Binatia; order UBA12015; family UBA12015; genus VGTG01. The sequence goes on along the minus strand of JAJCZO010000371.1, from coordinate 956 downwards.
CCTGCACTCCCGTCGCAACAGCACGCTACCTGGAAGGTTCCCGGTCATTGCACCGTTGCACCGCTCGTTGCACCGCTCTTCCGGCCTTCACCGCTTTGCACCGCTATGGCGTCGTTGCATCGCCTCAGGCCTGCCGCCCGGGCGCCTGTCCCGCGATTCTCGCGAGGGCCGCCGGATTCTCGAGACGAATCTGCCCCCGGGACGACGACACGATCTGATCTCTCTGCCAGCGGCTGATGATGCGAATCGTCGTCTCGACGGTCGTGCCGACCATGTCGGCCAGGTCTTGTCGCGTCACGTCGAGCGACGTCACGCGGCCCTCCTCCGTGCGCCCGATTTTGCGAGCGAGAACGAGCAGGATGCTGCCCAGGCGCCGCTCGACCCGGTCGAGAGCGACCGAGCCCACGCGGTCATGCGCGCTGCGAAGGCGGCTCGTCACCTGCGACAGGATCGCGCCGCGAAGCTCAGCGTGATCGCGACAGAGGTCGCGTGCGAGCACGGCGGGCATGCGCCAGACAATGCTCGGCTCGGCCGCGATGGCCGTCGCGGGATAGGGACGATCTTCAAGGGCCACCACGGCGCCGAAGAGCTCAGCCGGTGGGATCACATCCAGCACTACGCGGCGGCCATCCGGGCGGCGCTTCACGATGTGGATCAGCCCGTGGGCCACCGCCCATAGCGACTCGGACGGCTGCCCTTCGACGAAGAGGGTGCGCCCATCCGCCGCTTGCACGACGCGCGTCGCGTTTGCGATGCGCTCGCGCTCGGATGTCGGGAGCGCGGAGAAACCGGAAAGTCCATCAATCATCGGCACTTTATGACCTAGATCATACACGGTCGGTGAGATGGAACCTATCCTTTCGAGATCGGGTGCGGCACGTCGCCCCCGCCAAACGAGGAGCCGCTCCGATGACATTCTCACGCACCACATCGAGGAACGTGTTCGTGGTGGGCAC
>JAJCZO010000370.1 GCA_029262355.1 Deltaproteobacteria bacterium | reverse complement strand
GATCATCGTTGGAAATGTGGATCTCGAGAACGTCGCCGACGCGCGTGCGCAGAAAGGGCCCAGGGCTATGCTCATTCAGGGTCCAGTAGGGATACTCGTATCGGTTGCTCATGGGCATCGTCTTGCGCCCAGCCCTGATCTTGGCGCGGACGATTTTCGCCGCCCGCGCGCCGACTGGAGGAGGGACCTCCGGGGCATAGGTGAGGACCGCGTCGATGGTCTCCTTTGGCGTCGGCAACTCGGCCGACCCCGTCGCTGGCGCGCAAAGGAGGCCGGCGGAAGCGATGAGCCCGACTCCGGCGCGGATCACCTTCGGAAACTCCTCGGCGCTGCGGCCGATGGTCGGTCCAACCGCGGCGTGGCGCCGAATCGCTGCGTAGAATTGTGATACGAGGCTCTGGTGTGCCGCCTCGCCGATTCCGTTCTGCATTGGAGACTCTCCTCTCGAGCGTTGGCAGAATTAATCTGGTAGAGTGAAAACTGGTATAAAAGATACTGGTTTAAGTCAAGGAAATTTCCTATGCAGTTGACCCGACACACGGACTTCGGTCTGCGAATGCTGATGTACCTGGCTCTGCGCCGTCCCGAAACGGCCACGGTTGGTCAGGTCGCCCAAGCGTTCGAACTGTCGAGCCATCACCTGATGAAGGTCGCCCAGGAGCTGCGTCGACACGATTTCGTGCTGGTCCACCGAGGGCGCACCGGTGGACTCGAGCTCGCTCGTGTCCCGGAGGCGATCCGCGTAGGTGAGGTGGTCCGGGCGCTCGAGGCATTCTCGGTCGTCGAGTGCTTCAGCGGGGAGAGGAACCACTGCGTCCTGACACCGGCGTGCGCCCTTCAAGGGGCTCTTGGCGAGGCTGTCGAGTCGTTCTTGACGGTGCTCGACGGCTACACTCTTGCCGACCTGATCCAGCGACCAAAGAAGATGCGAAACCTCGTCGGTCTAGGTTGACGATCAACGAAGCGCCGGTCACGGCAGCGATCGAAGCGCGAGGCATTGGCCGGTCTCTTCTGAGGTCGTCGGGTGTTCCGGTTTCGGTGGCGGGATGCTGTCAGAGAAAGGAACGCGCGGTTAGCTCGAAACGGGGACGCTGTACGTGACCGCGGGGGGACCCATGGGTCGAACCTCCACGATGCTGAGCTCCCGCGCGGGGGGAGCCCATCTCGTTGGAAGGTGCGGTGGAACCGGTGTAGTGCTGCCCTGTCAGGCCTTTCGGGGTGAGCTCGGTCGTGGCGTTCTGGTGTGCGCGGGCACTTCGTGTCGTTGGAAGGGGATTTCATGGTCTTGAAGGTCGGCGGCACGGCGCCCGCAGAAGCCTCGTAGAGAATGGCGTCTCCTCATGGTCGAACGCGGAGCCTCGCTCGGCGCGCCTATCTGGGCGCGAAGGATCTCTTGCGCAATGCGATCGAGCGGACGCAGATCCATCGAGTCGACATGCCAGCCGGCACCCCAGGGGCCAGACCCGACACGGGGGACCTCTGCACGACCCAGTGGGAATTCAGATCGGACGGCCGAGCCAGCAAGACTCGCCACGCCGAGACGGCCGACGGTGCAGGAGCGCTGGAAGTCGTCTGTGGGAGTGACCGCGAGGGGGTTCTTTTGCAGGACCTGCCCGGCGAGGCCGAAGCGTATCGAAGCAACGACTACGTCTTCCGCCTCTGGGTTTGCACGGACACTCCAGGCGCCGTTCGCCTCTCCGTCGACGACGGGATCAGCGATCATCAGTGGACGGATCCGAGCTCGGGCTCGTCCGATTGGGAGTGTCTCCTCATCGACGGCATCGTATCGCATCGCGCGACGCGCCTGCGCCCGTGCATTCACGTCGCGGCGGGCTGTCGAGCGCTGCTGCGCGGAGCACGCTTCGAGGCGGCGTGGGTGCCTGCCTTGGAGGCGCCGAGCCTCGAGGACCTGACCGAAGAGATTCGCGATGAGGACCTTCCACGCCTCGACCGCCGGATCCTCGACGAAAGCGACCTCACGACGTCACAGCGATTTTGGCGCGAGCAGGGCTACCTGATCCTCCCGCGCTTCCTCCCCGACGAATTGGTCGACGCGTACTGCTGCGTTCGTGAGAACGTCGATGCCCTGGGGGGCTACGACTCCGTGAATCCATATCGTCAGGTCGAGGAGATCAAGGCGCTCTGCCTCTACGCCCCTCTGATGGCGACGTTGGAAGAACTGATCGGTGAGCCGATGGGGATGCACCTGAACCTCACTGGGTGGATCAGCACTGAGCGCAACTGGCACCAGGACGATTACTTGAACCCGCCCAGCGTCAATAACCACTACGCGGCCGTCTGGTTCGCACTCCACGACATCTCACCGGATGCCGGCCCCTTCGAGTTCATCCCGGGTTCGCATCGGTGGCCCGCTCTCCGCCGCGACAAGGTCCTGCGGTACGTTCCTCCCCAGGATCGCACCGGGGAGTGGCCGAAGACGTCGGAAGGGTTCATCTGCCCGCTTCTGGAGAGAGAGATCGCTCGACGTGAAGCGACGGCCACTCAGTTCCTCGCGGCGAAGGGAGACGTGCTCATCTGGAACGGGCACCTCACACACCGCGGCGCTGCACCCCGCGACCCGACGTTGCTGCGCAAGGCGATCATCACGCACTACTCATCGATCCATCGACGCAAGGATGCTCCGGCTCCCGCGTGGTTCGAGGGTGGGGGATACTTCTTCTGAGGGAGGATGGAGCGCCGTCTGAAGACCGCGAGGATCAGAGCGGACGCGGTGACGGAGAAGGTGCGTCGCGGTGCGCTCATGGTCCGCCCGTGACTCGGTTTGCCAGGGCGTCGTTCATGGCTTGAAACGCGTTGCGGGTGGGCGCGTGATGCTCTTCATCGTCCATGCGTCGCGCGAGCCAGCCGCGGAACTCTTCTGCGTGGTGGAGGCGGGTGCGGTTCGGTCCGAGCTCTTCGAGCTGGAAGTAGTGGTCCGTTTCGAGAAATCCGGTCATCAGCGGGCTGCCGTGCCATCTCAATTCGCGCGGTGGATTCACGGTCACGATTCTTGGGTGCACCGTGAGTGGCTTGGGCCAGTTCTCCTGCAAGATCGTGATGGCGATCGTCTCGCCGGGTGTGGCGTCTCCATCGACGGCGAGGACGTACGGGTTCCAGTCCGGGTAGGCCTCGAAGTCGGTGAGTACGCGCCACACGGCTTGGGGGCTGGCGGCGATCTCGAGGTCGCGTTCGATCACGAAGACCGGCTCGGGACTTGCTGCGAGAACACGCAGGTGGACTGCGATCCCGACGCAGACGACTCCGAGCGCTGCCAGTAGTGCGCCGGTCCAAAGAGCGAGCGTGCGAATGCGTCGCCTCGATTGGGAGTCGGTTCGTTCGTTGCGTCTCGCGGCCTCTCGCGTTTCGCGCTTGACGTCGAAATCCATGAGCGGCGGTCTTACTGCGGCCCGATGAATCTTGTCCATTGAATCGACCAGATCATCGCGCTCGGTGGGACGGAGGGTGATCGATTCAATCCTGTGTCGGGAGGTGGTCCGAGTTGTGTTATGGCATTATCTCTGCCAAAAGATGGGCGCCGGAATCTATCTCATCTCTTTGCGAAGGAGTCCCCGATGAAGATCGCCAAGTATCCCGAGGCCGCGCAGTTCGAGAACCTACTGAAGGGGCCGAAGGGTAGCCCGGTCGTCATGCTCAACCTGTTGAAGTTCAACGAGCGGGCGGAGGGCGATGAGGAGGGCAGCGGCGCCGACGCGTACGGACGCTATGCCGACAAGATGCGTGGCATCGTCGAGGGGCAGGGCGGTCGCTTCCTGTGGATGGGCCGGGCCGATTCCCAGGTGATTGGCGAAAGCGATGTCGACTTCGACGTCGTCGCGATCGTCGAGTACCCGAACCGCGAGGCCTTCGTGAAGATCGCGAGCAGCCCGGAGGTCGCGGAGATCGGCACACACCGGAGCGCTGGGCTCGCAGGGCAGTGGTTGATTGCCTGCACTGCCGCCGAGAAGGTGTAGTGCTCCACTGATTCAGGACACGTTGGTCGCCGCGGCTCGCTGGGCATCGCAGCAGTCAGTTTGGGGGGGGCTTGTCCTGTCGTGACACGTCGAACGGGGCGTTCGCGGCACGCTCCCATGGGGCGATCTGCGCTCTCAGCTTCGCGGCGACCTCCGGGTGGTTCGCGAAAACGTTCCGATCTTCCTGCGGATCCTTCTTCTTGTCGAAGAGCTGCTCCTCGCCGGTTTGCACGTTCCAGATATAGTGCCAGTCCGCGTTGGTGACGTAGTAGGAGAGGGTCTCTGGCGCCACCTTCCGGTGCATTTTGCCGATCAGGTGCGCTCGTTCCGCTACTCGACCACCGTTGAGGAGCGGGCGAAGATCGGTGCCGTGGCGCCCCGTCGGAATCTCCTCTACGCCTGCAAAGCCGCATAGCGTAGGAAACACGTCGGTCGAGGAGATGAACTGGTCGACCACCCTGCCCTCGGGGACGTGGTCCGGCCAGTTGAAAACGAGCGGCGTTCGGAACCCCTGCTCGTGCATCGAGTGTTTCCCCTTGTTTCGGTGCCGCGTCGCGGTTGGGTCGAACCCGTTGTCGGAGATGTAGACGAGGAGGGTGTTCTTGCGCAGGCCGCGATGGTCGAGATGCCGGACGAGCTTCCCGACGAGGTCATCGAACCAGGTGCAGTTGGCGTAGTACAGCTTCTCGGCGCGTGAGATCTCCGCGTCGACGTACGGCGCATGGTAGCGTTCCGGCGCGTCGAGAGGTGTGTGGGGAAGCATTGGCGCGAACCACAGGAAGAACGGACGCTCGGCGTTCTCGTCGATGAACCGAAGCGCGGGGTCGATCGATTGGCGGCCGAAGTTGTGATCGCCTCCCTTGTACGCCTGTTCGGGCTCTACGACGGTGCCCGCAGTAAAGCCTGCGAGAGTGGCTGGCCCCTCCCAGAACTTCCCTGCCTGGAAGCTAACGTAGCCACGCTCTTCGAGTACCTTTGGAAGCGTGGCGACGTACTCGATCGCCTGGTGACGACGGAGGCGCGGATGGCCGGTCAGACGTAGCTGCCTGACCCGAGTCTGCCATTGAGTAGGGTAGAGCCCGGTGAGCAGCGTGTTGAGAGAAGGCGGGCAAGTGCTCGCCGTGGTGTGGGCGCGTGTGAACGTCGTGCCGTGCCGAGCAAGGGCGTCGAGGTTCGGCGTTTGGACGATGTCGCTTCCCGTGAAGCCGAAGTACGGGTAGCCGTGATCATCTCCGATGAGGAGAATGATGTTCGGTCGGCCGCCGGTCTCGCGCGGCGTGTGAACGGGAGTCGCTGCTGGTTCGCCGGCGATTCCGGCCGCTGGGCCAGAGAGAAGGAGCGGGAGGACCAACCACGCGGTGCAAGAACGCCTCATCCGGTGAGTCTACCGATCCGGCCCGTCGTGTGACAGAGGCTGGCGCAACGACAGCTGCGTTCGAGTTGTGATCGAACCATGGTCAGGCAGAATGCGCGAATGACCCGTCGCGACGCCGGTGCCGTTCTCGCTTGTCTCGCATGGACCGCGCTCTTCTTTCTCGGAGTTGCGTACGCGGATCTGCCTCCATCGAACAGTGACAACACGACGTACTTCTGGCCGGCGGTGGCCTTCTTGCGCGGCGCGCTTCTCGACGGCCAGTTTCCCCTGTGGAACCCCTATCAAGTTGTCGGCGGACCGTTCTTGGCACTTCACAGCCCGGGGGCGTCGTATCCTCTGCTCCTCGCGTTCCTCCCGTTTCCGGCGCACGTCGCCGTGGTTCTGCACTCGGCAGTCCATGTGTTTCTCGCCGCGCTGTTCACGTACGGATTCGCGCGGTCGGTCGGCATCGTCCGAAGCGGCAGCATCGTCGCCGCCGTGACGTTTGCGAGCTCGTTCCCGGTCGTCGCAGCGGCCGTCGACAACATGGCCTACCTCGCGACGATTTCCTGGTTGCCCGGCGTCCTTTGGTCGCTGCGACGCGTGGTCGTCGCGCCGACCGCTCGGCACGGGGGTGTCTTATCGGCGGGCGGGGCGATGTGT
>JAJCZO010000369.1 GCA_029262355.1 Deltaproteobacteria bacterium | reverse complement strand
ATACGGTACGGCGTCGCTGCCGACGTCGGAGCTCGAGCAGCTGTCGGCGTGGCTCGAAGCAGGGGCCCCGTGGAAGTCGGCGTCGCAGCCATCGGCGAGAGCACGTGAGCAGGTGGCGGACTGGGAGACGTTTTTGAACGGTTCGTCGCTCAAGGAGCGGGTGACGGCGCGCTACCTGTACGAACACTGGTTCCTTGCGCACCTGTACTTCGAGGTGCTGCCGCGGGGGCCGTTTTTCAGGATCGTGCGGTCGACGACTCCGCCGGGCCAGCCGATCGTCGAGATCGCCACGCGGCGTCCGTACGACGCTCCCGGCGTCGAGAAGTTCTGGTACCGACTGCGTCCGGTCGAGAGCACGATTCTCCACAAGACCCATACGGTGTACGAGCTCGGCGACCGGAAGAAGGCGCGACTGACGAAGCTCTTTCTCGAATCGGAATGGACGCCGACCGCGTTCCCGAGCTACGAGCCTTCGGCGGCGAGCAACCCGTTCGTTGCGTTCTCCGAGATTCCGGCGCGAGCCCGCTACCAGTACATGCTCGACGACGCGCACTACTTCGTCATGACGTTCATCCGGGGGCCGGTCTGTCGCGGGCAGGTCGCCGTCAACGTCATCGAGGACAACTTTTTCGTTGCCTTCGTCGATCCCGATCATGACGTCTCGGTGACCAATCCGCGTTTTCTCGAGGAGTCGAAGAAGGACCTGAGCCTGCCGGCACAGCATCTGAGCCACTTGGCCCTGGGCGAATTCTTCCTGGGGTATGGTCTCGAGCAACGGGAGTACCTCGATCGTCGGGAACAGTACTACGCGGCCGCGGCTCCGGAGGGCCCGACCCTCGAGTCCGTCTGGGGCGGCGACGGGAAGAACGACAACGCCCTGCTCACGGTCTTCCGCCACTGGGACAACGCGACCGTGCTGCGCGGGTGGGTTGGCGCAGTCCCGAAGACCGCGTGGATGATCGACTACCCGATCTTCGAGCGAATCTACTATGATCTCGTTGCAGGCTTCGACGTCTTCGGGAACGTTGCTCATCAGGCATCGACGCGTCTGTACATGGATCACCTACGGATGCAGGCCGAGAACGTGTTCATCTCCTACTTGCCGGCGGACCGGCGCGAGGAGATTCATGCTCGTTGGTACGTGGACGCGACGAACCGCTTGGATTACAAACACGTCGCCTATCTTCGCGACACGGATCGAGGCACGCAGGTGTCGTACGCCGGGCCGGACGTGAAGACGGAGTTGATCCTGCAGATCCTCGAGCGCAATCGCGCGGTGGCGGGTCCTGCAGACCTTCTGAACCGCTGTGCCGAGAAGCCCTGCCGGAGGCCGGGTGCGACCCGGCTGGAGGCCAAGGTCGAGGAGATGCTGGTCGAGATTGCGTCGATCCGAGGTCCCTGGGTCGCCGAGTTGCCCGAGGTGACTCGGCTGCGGGTGCGCGGTGGCAGCGCGGCCGTCGCCTACACGCTCGTACACAACCGCGCGCACACGAACGTCGCCTACATGTTCGACGAGGCGGCGCGTCTGGTGCCGGCCGACGATACTCTGACCATCGTCCGGGGCTACCTCGGGAGCTACCCAAATTTCGCCTTCGACGTGGACGTGGCTGAGTTGGGAGCATTCAAGGCGGCACTGGTCGCGGTCGATGGTCAGGAGGCACTGGAGCAGTTGGCGGGGCGCTATGGCGTCCGGAGAACCAGCCCGGAATTCTGGGCGATGATGGACTGGATGACCGCGGATTTCAAAAGGCGACGGCCCACGCAGGCCGGGTTGTTCGATCTCGGACGGTACGGCAATTTCTGATGTCTTCGGTTTTGGTCACGGGGCGGCGGGGCGTTCGTGCACGCAGCGGGGCGCGCGGGGATGGCGTCTTTGCACGGATGGTGGCCAACGCGACTCTGATGCTATGATGGCGAGGCTCGATACTCGAATCCGATGAGCAGGCGAGATTCCAGATTCGACGGCAACTGCGGTATGTTCGCAATCGCCGTGGCGGACGCGGCCCGCGAGGCCGATCGGCAGGCCGTGATGGTGATCGTCCACGACGCCGAGTCGCCAGAGTACTTCAAGCGGGGGCAGTTCCATCTGTTCCACGTGGCAATTGAGGTCGATGGGGTGCTCTGTGACGCGCGGGGCCGCATCGGTGGCGACGATCAGATTCTCTCCTTCATGGAGCCGCCGCTGCCCGTGTCGAAGATCGAGCGATTCCACATCGATAGCGATCTCAAGACGATCATCCGTCGCAAGACGCGCTGGACGATCTCGTTCGAGAAGTACCACGACGAGGCCCAGCAACTGATGGCCACTTTGTTTGCGTAATCTTACTCCAATTTAGGGTGATTTTTCTCAGACTGGGCGGACTCATCTTCGCGCCGTTCGGCACTTGCCATCCCGCGACTTGAAGCAAGGGGGAGCGCCGTGGTGGATTGCCGCGATGTCGATTCCCCAGACCTCTGAAGCGTGGAAGCTGTTCCACACGATGCTCGACGATATGGCCTCCATGGTCGAGCAAGACGCCGAGGGCGATGCCGAGCGCCTCGAAGGCCTGCGGGTGCTCGGGCGCGTGACGACGATGGCACTCGAGCTCAACCTCGATGTCCATGCGGATGCACCGCGCTTCTATTCCATGGACACGTCGGTGCGTTTCGTGGGCGGGCCGAATCCGGACGGCGAGTACTACCTGTCGATGATCGACGCAGGCCACACGTATCGAGTCAGCGGGCGTCGGGGGTCGAGCGCTTACATCGGCTTCCAGATTCTTGCCGGAACGGGGCTCAATCCGCGCCGGATGGCGACGAACGTGCCGGACCGCGAGCTCGTGCTCGGCCGGGACGGTGCTTTCTCTCTCGTCTTTGCGGCAAGCGAGCCCAGCGCGGCCGAGTTGGCCGGGGACCGGTGGGTGCAGATCCCGGATGACTCTTCGGCCCTCGTCGTGCGCGAGTACTTCTCTGACCGGGCCTCGGAAACACCGGCCCAGCTATCGATCGAGCGAGTTGGCCCGCCGGCGCAGCCCCAGCGGCCAACTGACGCCGAGGTGGCCGTGCAATACACGAGTGCTGCCTTCACGATCGCCAAGATGATCACGCTTCATCGCGAGGTGAAGCCGGAGATGCTCGATCATCCAAACGAATTTCTGACGGCTGATGGGGAAGAGCTCGGGTCCGAAAATACGACGCCGGACAATCTCTACATGATCGGTTCGTGGCGACTCGCAGCGGACGAGGCCTTGGTCCTCGAGCTCGCGCCGCCGGAGACGCGGTTCTGGAACTTTACGCTCACGACCGTCTGGCACGAGTGCATCGAGCCCCGGCGCCGTCCGAGCTCGATCACGAACGCGCGCGCGGTCGCTCGGCCTGACGGAAGCGTGCGGCTGGTGGCCGCGCGGGAGAACCCCGGCGCGGTGAATTGGGTCGACACGGGCGGGCGCGCTCGTGGGTTCATGGTGCTGCGCTGGCTCGACAACCCCGCGGCGCCTCCGGTGACCACGCGGGTCGTATCGTTGGCGCAAGCTGCTGACTCGTTGTGACGGCCAGGGCGACTGTTCACAGTTCGGGGCCATATCCGCCCAGCCGGGGCGCGTGCCACGGGACACGGAGGGGGCGCGCGGTTACGGTGGTCGGTTCATGGCGGAGATTCTCACCCTCGATGAGATCGCCGGGCGGGCCGTCGGCGGGAAAGCCGAAGGGCTGGCTCGCCTGCGCGCGATGGGTCTCCGGATCCCGGCCACGTTGGTGCTCGAAGGCGCCTCCCCGGGGAAGCTTCCGGTGGACCTCGAGGCGCGAATTGCGGAGCTCGGTCCTGGACCCCTCGCGGTGCGGTCGTCCGCGATTGGGGAGGATGGCGCTGGCGCATCGTTCGCGGGACAGTACGAGACCGTCCTCGATGTGGACGGGCATGCGGCTCTTCGGGAGGCGATCGAGCGGTGTCTCGCGTCGGTGCAGAGCAGCCGGGCGGCGGCGTACCGCGAGTCGCGGGATGCCGCGCCCGGGGACGCGCAGATGTCGATCGTCCTCCAGCGGATGGTCGCGGCGCGGGCATCCGGAGTGTGCTTCACCGCGGATCCGGTCACGAATCGCAGGGGACGCCTAGTTCTCGACTCGGTGGCCGGCCTGGGGGAGGCGTTGGTCTCCGGGCACGCGAGCCCCGACCACGACGAGTGGCGCCGCTCGGACCGCTGTTGGGAGCCGCGCCAATTGGCGGGCGAACGCCCGGTTCTGACCGAACAGGAGCGCGACCGAATCGCGACCGAGGCGCGCGAGGCAGAAGCCGCCGCGGCTGAGCCGCTCGACCTCGAGTGGGCACTCGACCAGGACGGAACGCTGTACTGGCTTCAGGCCAGGCCCATCACCACGCTGGGCCTCGATCCCCAGGTGCTCGATACGCCCGCCATACAAGACCGTGACGTGTACACGCGCTGCAACATTGGCGAGATGATGCCGGGCGCCGTCTCCCCGTTGACCTTCGCGACGTGTGCGCGGGGCATCGACGTCGGCTGGCAGGACAACATGATTGCGGTGGGCGTTCGTACCGGGCGCTCCCCCGAGAACGTGTACGTCGGCATGAGCCACGGCCACCTGTTCATCAATCTCAGCGAAGGTGCCCGGTTCGCGAGTGCGGTGACCGGCTCGAGCCCGGACGAGCAGAGCCTCGCGATCTGCGGCCGTTTGGTCCCCGAGGTGGTGGCGCCTGAGGCCCCGCCTCTCTGGGTGCGACTGCCTCGTGCGGCCCGGCAGATCTGGTCGGTGGTGCGGGCGCAGCCGCATATTCGGCGCATGGAGCGGCTCGTCCGCGAGGGCGAGATCCCCGTCGGGGCCGATGCGCACGAGACCTGGACGCACGTGGATGCTGCGCTGGAGGGTCTTTATGAATCGTACGCCCGACATCTGACCGTTTCGTCGGGTGCCGGCGCGCTCGCGCCCATTTTGCTCCGGGTCTTGGCCGGGAAGGGCGACCCGTCGCCCGAGCACCACGCAGCCGTGAGTCATCTTCTTTCCGGTGCGGACGGGGTGGAGAGCGCGGACATCGCCGCGGGGGCGCGTCGGCTCCTGGAGGCGCTCGAGAGAACGGGAGCCCCTGACGCGTTCTCTGGCTGGGAGGTGTCGGACGCAGTCGCGTGGCTCGACGGGCAGGACTCCGGCGAGGCGGGGCGAGTCTACGCCGACTACATCGCCCGTCACGGTCACCGAAGCCTTCGAGAACTGGACGTGCGTCAGCCCGAATGGGCTCATGACCCGAGCCCGCTCATCCGTTCGTTGCAGTCGCAGCTGCGGGCACGGCGGGAGAACCCGGGAAGCGAGCCGACGCAAGGGCAACTCCGGCCGGCCCCGCCCGCGGGGCTCGGTCGACTCGCCTGGCTGGCGCCGGTGGCCCACGCGGCCGTGCGCAATCGCGAACGTTCGAAGTCTCTGGTCGTGGCCACGACCGTGCACTTCAAACGGGCGTATCGTGCGCTCGCCGCCCAGTTGGTCGGCGAGCGCCGCTTGGTAGACGACGACGCTCTCTTTTTCCTCCTCCACGACGAGCTCGGAGTGCTCGCTCAGGCCGCGCCGGGGCACCGGCTGGCGAACGAGGCCGTTCACCGGCGAGAACTCCTGGTCTATCAAGAACGCCTGCGCTTTCCCGAGGTCAGCGTGGGGTTGCCCGAGCCGGACTCTGCTCCCGTCGTCGAGTCGGGCGAGCGGGTCGTGGTTGGCAAGCCCGTCAGCCGGGGCTGCGTCGAAGGTCGCGTTCGTGTCGTGCGCGCGCTCGCGGAGGCGGAGGCGCTGCAAACGGGAGAGATCCTCGTCGCGGCGATTACCGACGTCGGTTGGACGCCCTACTTCGCGATCATCGCGGGGCTGGTGACTGACGTTGGCAGCGCCGTCTCACACGGAGCGGTCGTTGCGCGCGAGTACGGCTTGCCAGCGGTTCTCAATACCGGCAACGCGACGGTCGTCCTCGAGACCGGCGACCGCGTGCGGCTCGACGGTGACCGAGGCGTGGTCGAGATCCTGCAGCGTCGCTCCGGGGGCGCGGGATGAGCCGTGCCTCATCTGGGGCGTAGCAGTGGCTCGATCTTCGGCCAGACGAGGGCCGCGATCCTTCGTTGTCCCTCTGTGTTCGGATGGATGCCGTCTGCCTGGTTCAGTTCGCGGTCTCCGGCGACGCCCTCGAGTAGGAAGGGGATCAGCACGGCGTCGTTCTTCTTTGCCAACATCGGGAAGCTCGACTCGAACTCCGCGACGAAGCCCTCGCCTAAGTTCTGGAGTGCGCGCATGCCGGCGATCGCGAACCTCGTGTCCGGATGTGCGACGCGCGTGCGATCGAGGATCTGCTGCAGGTTGGCGCGCATCGTCTGCGGGTCGAGCCCGCGCAGCATGTCGTTCGCGCCGAGCTCGAGAACGAGGACCGCGATCGGCATCTTGAGCAGCCAGTCGATGCGGCGCAGGCCGCCGGCCGATGTGTCGCCGCTCACGCCGGCGTTCACTACCCGGTACTCGAGGCCGGCCGCGTCGATCTTCTCTTGCACGAGCGCGGGGTAGGCTTCGTCCGAGGGCAAGCCGTAGCCGGCCGTCAGGCTCGTCCCAACAAAGACCACGACCGCTCGATCGTCGGCGGTGGCCGGCAGGGCCGGTCCCAGAGCGGCACATGCGAGGAGCAGCCTGAGCCAGTAGAGTCTTCGAAATCGTGGTGTCCGAATCTGCATCGCCAATGATCGTCGCGCGGAATCTCTGTCAGCGCTACCCACGGCCGGGCGGAGCCGCGCCACTCACCGTTCTCGACGGGATCGATCTCCAGGTCGGCGCGGGCGAGGTGTTGGCGATCCTGGGCCCGTCGGGCAGCGGGAAGACGACGCTTCTGGGTCTGCTCGCCGGTCTCGATCTCCCGACCGAGGGTGAGGTGGAGCTCGCCGCGCAGCCGCTGAGTGCTCTGGACGAGGACGGGCGCGCCGCGCTGCGGGCTTCGTCGGTTGGCTTCGTGTTCCAGAGCTTCCAGCTGATGCCCACTCTGACCGCGCTCGAGAATGTGTTGGTGCCTCTCGAGCTTCTGGGGCATCCTGCGGGCGCGGCGGAGCGCGATGGGCGGGCGCACGAGTTGCTGGCGCGCGTGGGACTGGCGGAGCGCGTCGGTCACTACCCGGCGCAGCTTTCCGGCGGCGAGCAGCAGCGTGTGGGAATCGCGCGCGCGTTCGCGAACGACCCGCGCGTGCTCTTCGCCGACGAACCGACGGGGAATCTCGACGGTGAGACCGGGCAAGGCATCATCGAGCTCCTCTTCATGCTGAACCGCGAGAGAGGTACGACGCTCGTCATCGTGACTCACGATCTGGAGCTCGCCCGCCGCGCCCGTCGCATATTGCGCCTCGCTGGTGGGCGGGTCGAGAGCATCGAGTGCGTGGCCTGAATCGGCCCTTCGTGGCGGCGATGTTGAGGCGCGAGCTACGCGCCTCCCGACGTCGATTGTTTCTGTACGGCTCGTGCATGGCACTTGGTGTGGCCGCTCTCGTCGGGCTCCACGGACTTCGTGCGACGACGGGTCACGCGATTGACGCTCAGGCCGCGAAGCTCCTGGGCGCCGATCTTCGGTTGTCACGCCGGGCGCCGTTGACGGATGACGTTCGCGATCGCCTCGGCGCGTTGCTTGCCGAAACCGGGGGAGAAGCGGTCGAGCAGACGCACTTCGGCTCGATGGCTCTCGCGCCGGCGACCGGGCGAAGTCGGCTCGTCGACGTGCAGGCGGCCGGCGCTGCCTATCCGCTGCGCGGGGCGGTGGCCACCGAGCCGGTGGGGGCGTGGGCGGCCGTTCATGCGACCGACCTACCCCGGGCGGTCGTCGACCCCAGTCTCCTCCTGCAACTCGGAATCGCCGTGGGCGACGGCCTCACGATAGGGGCGACGCGTTTTGAAGTCGTCGGGACGGTCGCCAAGGCGCCGGGCAGCTTTGGCATGCAGACGCAGATCGCACCTCGGGTCCTGATCGCGCGCCGTGCCGTCGAGGCAACAGAGCTCGTTCGCCCGGGGAGTCTGGTGGAGTACTTGCTGTTCGTTCGCGCACCGGATCCCGCCATAGTCGCGTGGATCGAGACGAACCGCTCGATGCTCGAGAACGCGCACGTGCGTGTACAGACGGCCGCCGGCCAACAAGAGGATCTCGCGCGTGGGGTCGGCATGATGACGCGGTTCTTGGGGCTGGTTGGACTCGCTGCACTGGCACTGGGTGGCGTGGGTGTGGCGGCCGGGGTCCGGGTTCTCGTGCGCGACAAGCTCGACACGACGGCGATGCTTCGGTCGCTGGGTGCATCGTCGCGCGATATCTTCGCGGTCTACGGGCTGCTCGCGCTGGCGCTCGGCGGGCTGGCTGGAGGAATCGGCTCGCTGCTCGGCGTCGGCTTGCAATGGGGCCTTCCGGTGCTCCTCGCCGGTCTGATTCCGGTGGACGTCGTGCCACGCTTCGAGGTTACGGCTGTCCTGACCGGCGTCGCCCTGGGGTTGTGGGTGACGCTGCTTTTCGCCGTGGGCCCGCTGATTGATCTGGTGCGGGTGCCGCCGCTGCGTTCGCTGCGTGCCGACTTCGTCGCGGAGCCGATGTCCGTCCGCGGGCGGGCCGGCGTGTTTGTCGCCCTCGCCGTGAGTCTGGTGCTGGTGTCCTGCTGGCAGGCCCCCACCGCCTTGGTGGGGCTGGGTTTTGCCACGGGCCTCGGTGTGGTTCTCGGTCTCTTGGCGGCCGCGGCGCGTCTGCTTGCGGCAGCGCTTCGACGTTACACGCCGCGGCGCTCGCCCTACTGGCTTCGCCAGGGGCTCGCGAACTTGTTCCGTCCCCGCAACCACACCGTGTCCAGCGTGCTCACCGTGGGCTTTGGGTTGTTCCTCGTCGCGACGCTCCACGGAGTAAAGAGCAATTTGCTCCACCAGTTGGCGCTCGACTCCGGACCGGACCGACCGAACCTGGTCTTGTTCGACGTGCAGCCTGACCAGGTTGGTCCGTTGGAGGTGTTTCTGGGCGCACGGGGCGCTGCGATTCTCGATCGGGCACCGCTCGTCTCCGCTCGTCTCTCGAGGGTCGACGATCAGGCGGTATCGGAACGGATTGCGGTAGATCCTGGCGATCGGGAGGCCCGGTGGGCGTTGCTTCGCGAGTATCGACTCTCGTACGCGACGGCACTGCGGGAGAGCGAGTCGATCGTCGAGGGGTCGTGGTGGACGACGGAGGCCGCCGGGCATTCCGAGCCTGTTCCGGTTTCTCTCGAGACGGGCATCGCAAAGGCGCTGGGGGTCGGCGTCGGGGACGCGATCACGTGGGACATTCAGGGCGTGCCGGTTCGGAGTGTCGTCGCGAGTGTGCGTGCCGTAGACTGGGGACGCTTTGCGACGAACTTCGTCGCACTCTTTCCGCCCGGGCTGATCGAGCAGGCGCCGAGCACGACGGTCTTTCTCGCGCGCCATGCGAACTCCGACGTGCGCGCCGAGATGCAGCGCGATCTGGTGCGAGACTTCCCCAACGTGTCGGTGCTCGACGCGAGCCTGATCTTACGCGCGGTTGATACGATGATGGATCGCGTCGCGCTTGCCGTACGCGTACTCGCGCTGTTCGCCCTCGCGACCGGATTCCTCATCCTGGTGGCGGCCGCGGCGATGGCACGCGACGAGCGCACGCGCGAAGTCCTACTCCTTCGGACGCTGGGTGCTTCTTCGGGTGTGCTCCGTCGGATCGTCGCGACGGAAGCCGTAGCGCTCGGAGCGCTCGCGGCACTCCTGGGTACTGGCCTGTCCGTGCTAGCGGCGTGGGCCTTGATGCGGTTCGTCTTCGAGATCCCGTTTGTGCCGCCGGTAGCCGACTACGCCTTGCTTGCGGGCGCGAGCTTCACGATCAGCACGCTGCTGGGTGGGGCGGTCGGCCGACCGACCGCGGCCGGCAGTCCTCTCTCGGTGTTGCGATCGCAGTAGCGCGTGGTCAGACTCCCACGGGTCGGGTTGCGATGATGCCGTCCGCTTCGAGCTCTCCGAGCTCGGCGGCCGAGAGGCCTAGGATTCCGCCGAGGACGCGCGCATTGTCTTGCCCGACGGTCGGAGCGGGAGTGCGGAGCCAACGGTCGACGCTCGCGTAGCGAAACGGCATCGAGGGCATGGGCATGGCTCCCACGACCGGGTGTTCGAGCGCTTCGGGGAAGCGGCGCGCGCGAAGCTGTGGGTTGTCTCGGAAGAGCCAGCAGGGGTTCGCGACTTGTGAGGCGGGGATGCCCCGGGCCCTGAGGTCGTCGGCGACCTCTGCCCCCACGCGCTGGCGGGTCCAGGCGCGCAGGTGCTCGTCGATCTCCTCGTGCGCGTACCGACGACCGCGGTGCGTGGCGAGGGAGGGATCCTTCGCCCAGCTGGGCTCTCCGAGCGCTGCGCACAGTGCGCGCCAATGTTCGCCCGTTGCGATCGACAGCGCCAGCCAGCTCCCCGCGCCCGGCTGGCCGTCGGCGCAGGGGTACAATCCCTGCGGTGCCGCGAGGAGCGAGCGGTTGCCGTCACGCTGCATCAGGGCGTCGTACGCGCTGAACTCGAGGAGCTGTTCGGCGGCAACGTTGAGCGAGCTCTCGACCATCGTGCTTTCGATGTGGTGCCCGCGGCCCGACCCGACGCGTCCCGCGAGTGCGACCAGGAACCCGAACGCAGCGTGCATTCCGGCCATGGGGTCGCACGGGCCACGTGGGATTCGTGGCTGGTCATCGGCGTGGCCGGTCAACCAGGCCATGCCGGAGAGTTGTTCCATCGTCTGTGCAAACCCGGTTCGGTCGCGCCACGGGCCTGTGAGCCCGAACGCCGGCATGCGCATCATGAGCGCTCTGGGGTTCAGTTCTCTCACGCGCTCCCAGTTCAGGCCGAAGTTGTCGAAGACGCGCGGCGTGTAGTTCTCGAGCACCGCGTCGGACGCGACGATGAGGCTTTCGATCAGCTCGAGCCCCTTCGGCTTCGTCAAATCGATCGTGATGCCGAGCTTGTTCGTATTCGCATGCAGGAAGTGTGGGCTGGCCTCCCACCAATTCTCGTAATGCCCGGCCATCATCCCGCCGAGCATGCGAACGCCGTCGGGGCGGCCCGCCGACTCGACGTGGATGACCTCGGCGCCGAAGGTCGCCAAGAGATGCGAGGCGGATGGGCCAGCCCACCACGCAGTCATGTCGAGTACCCGGAGGCCAGCGAGCGGGAGAGCACCGGCGGGTGCGGGAGGGAGGGGCGCACGTTGCGTGGAGAACCCGGTGCTGGTGTTGGCCCCGATTCGGGGTGCGGGCCGTAGCGGGGGCGGCTCGAGGTCGTCGATGCGGTACGGTCGTCGTGGCTGAACGAAGTCCGCCTCGGCGGCCGGGCGGAAGACGCCGCGCTCGCGCAGATGCTCTTGGAGTTGGAGGTTCTCTCCGTTGCCGATTGGTGACACGGGGATTCGGAGCAGTGAGGCGCGCTCGACGATCTCGTGGGTTGTGTGTTTCTCGACCCATGGGCGCATGATCGCGTTCCACTCGTCGAAGCGCATGACGCGCCCCGCGAACTGGCAGAGCTCTTCGTCCTCCTGCAGGTCGGGGCGTTCGATGAGAAGCAGGAAGTCCAGGAACTGCTGCCGCGCATTCGTACAAAACCCGACGTAGCCGTCCGCCGTCGGCTCAATCGACGGCGACTCCACGGTCGGAGCCAGAAATGCGTGAACCGGGTCGGCCGGGCTCCCGTTCATGAGTCGATTCATCGTGTCCGAGTAGTTCGTGAACACCATGTTCGCGGTTTCGAGAATCGATAGGTCGATGTGCTCTCCGGCGCCGGTCGTACGCGCGCGGAAGAGTGCAGGCAGCGTGGCGGCTGCACCGAACACCCCGGCGGCCCATTCGCTGATTCGGCCCCCGGCCTGGAACGGCTCCTTCCCGAGGAGGCCGCGCATGCCGATCGAACCGCATTCGGCCTGAAGTGTGAACTCGGTAGCCGCCCGATCAGCCCACGGGCCCGTGAGGCCGTAGGGCGTGATCGACAAGACGACCAGATGAGGGTGGCTGCCGCGGATGGCAGCGACGTCGACGACCGGCTCCGGGTCCGACTCCAGGCCGTGTGCTTCGATGATGACGTCGGCCTCGGAGACCAGGGACTCGACGTGTGGGTCGCCGCCCGAACCGATCACCGACTGCTTGCCCGCGTTCAGATAGGTGAAGAGCGCGGAGTCTCGGCCGTTGAGATCCGCGTCGGTCGCGGAGTAGCGCCGCACGGGGTCGCCGCCAGCGGGCTCCACTTTGATGACCTCGGCGCCGCCATCGACGAAGAGCTTCGAGCAATACGGCCCGGCGATCTGGCCGGAGAAGTCGAGTACGCGAACGCCGGCCAGGCCCTTCTGTGACTGCTCCCCATCGCGTATAGGTGCCACCCGAACTGAGGGAACCGAAGATGACCACGCCGAACAAGGACCTTGGATTCGACGCCGACGCCCTGCGTCAGAGGTACCTGGCGGAGCGCGACAAGCGCCTCCGGCCAGACGGCAACGAACAATACGTCGAGGTCACGGGCGAGCTCGCTCGCTTCGTCGACGATCCGTACGTCGAACCGGGCTTCACCCGCGACCCGCTTTCGGACGAGGTCGACGTCGCCCTGATCGGCGGGGGCTTCGGTGGCCTGCTGGCGGGGGCACGGCTTCGAGAGGCCGGAGTTCGGAACATTCGAGTCATCGAGAAGGGCGGCGATTTCGGCGGGACTTGGTATTGGAATCGCTACCCGGGAGCGGCGTGTGACATCGAGTCTTACGTCTACCTGCCTCTGTTGGAAGAGCTCGGCTACGTGCCCAAGGAGAAGTACAGCCGCGCGCCGGAGATCTTCGCCTACTGCAAGTCCATCGCGGAGAAGTACGACCTCTACCGCAATGCGTGTTTCCAGACCGAGGTTACCGACCTTCGCTGGGACGAAGGCGGCTCGCGGTGGATCATCTCGACCAATCGCGGCGATTCGATGCGGGCCCGCTTCGTGTGTCTGGCGAACGGGTTTCTCCAGAGACCGAAGCTCCCCGGGATTCCGGGAGTCGGGACGTTTCAGGGGCACACGTTTCATACCAGTCGTTGGGACTACGCGTACACGGGTGGTGACGCCGGAGGAGATCTGCCTGGATTGCGCGACAAGCGCGTCGGCATCATCGGCACCGGTGCGACCGCCGTGCAGAGCGTGCCGCATCTCGGACGAAATGCCAGGCACCTCTACGTCTTCCAGCGTACGCCTTCTTCGGTCGACGTGCGGGCCAATCGCCCGACCGACCCACAGTGGGCGAATCGCCTCGAGCCCGGCTGGCATCAGAAGCGAATGGACAATTTCCAGACGCTCACCGCGGGTGGGTTCGCCGACGAGGACCTGGTGAATGACGGATGGACCGACATCATCCGGAACCTGTTGTTCGTCATGCAGTCGGACGACGAGGGAGATCTCTCGCCGCAGGGAGTGGAAGCCAAGGTCGAGATCGCCGACTTCATGAAGATGGAGCAGGTGCGGGCGCGCGTCGCCGAGTTGGTGGAAGATCCAGCGACCGCAGAGGCCCTAAAGCCCTACTATCGCCAATTCTGCAAGAGGCCGTGCTTTCACGACGAGTACCTGCAGACCTTCAACCGCGAGAACGTGACGCTGGTCGACACGGAGGGCTTGGGAGTCGAGCGAATCACGGAACGTGGCGTCGTGGTGGCGGGGCAAGAGTACGAGCTCGATTGCTTGATCTACGCGACCGGGTTCGAAGTGGGTACGGACTACTCGCGGCGCTCTGGGTACCCGTTGGTGGGACGCGAGGGGCTGACGCTCACAGAAAAGTGGCGCGACGGCGTGCGCACGCTCCATGGCTTGCACATTCACGGATTCCCGAACTGCTTCATGATGAGTATCGCGCAGAGCGGGCTGACGGTGAATTTTCCGTATATGATCAACGAGCAGGCGAAGCAGATCGCCTACGTCGTGGAGCAGGCGCTCGACCGGGGGATCGACACGCTCGAGGTCTCCGAGCAGGCGGAGGCGGAGTGGGTCGATGCGGTACTCCGGCTCGCCGAGGGCCGCGCCGGATTCGCCGAGCAATGTACCCCAGGCTACTACAACAGCGAGGGTAATCCTTCGGACGTGAGTCGCCAGAATTTCTTCTACATGGGCGAACCGATGGAATTCGTCGAGATTCTCGAGAAATGGCGCGCGGACGGCACGCTGAACGGATTGGTGCTGGGGCGCCGCTCGGGAATTCGATAGGAGAGAGCCCATGGTGCAGCGCAGCTTTGATCCCACTCGTTACGCCTGGCGAGAGGTTACCGGCGAGCCCGACCAGTCGTACAAGGTGCGCCACGACTACACGATTCTCGGCCATGACATCGGGGCCGGGACTCTGGACATGGTGGTGCGGTGGGCCGGCGACGGGGGGCACTGTCCCATCCATCGGCACGTCGCAACGACGACCATTCTGGTGCTCGAGGGCGAGCAGCATCTCTGGGATCTCCACCCAGACGGTACGCGTAGCGGACCGCGGGTCCGACGTGCGGGAGATTACGCGCTCACGGTCGATGAGGCTAGCCCGCACCTCGAGCGCGGTGGCGAAGAGGGCGGTGTCGCCTTCTTCGGGTGCCATTCGAACGACGGGCAGCTCTACGAAATTCTCGATGAAAAGCTGAATCTGGTGATCAACGTCACGATGGAAGTGCTGGTCGCCGACTTCTCGGAGAACACCTAGCCCGCGGGGATTCCACTCTCGGCGATGAGCCCGCCGAGTCGCTCGAGCTGGTGCTTTGCCGAACCGAGTTCGTGCTCGATCTGGATCGCCCAGGTGAAGTAGCGGTGCAGCGGGTAGTCCACGTCGATCCCGATTCCGCCGTGTAGGTGCTGGCACGCGAACGCGGCGGATTGGCCGCCTTCCGCGGCCCAGAACTTCGCAACGGCCACGTGCTCGCGAGCCGGGAGGTCTCGTGAGAGTCGCCACGCCGCTTCGAGCGCGCTGAGACGCACGGCCTCGACGTTGATGTAGGCGTCGGCGGCGCGTTGGTGGACCGCCTGAAAACTCCCGATGGGGCGATCGAACTGGACGCGCTCGCGCGTGTACTGCGCGGTCATCTCGAGGGCGCGTTCGACGACACCGAGCTGCATCATGCAGCGCGCGGCCACGGCGTGCTCCACGGTCCACTGGAGGACCTCCGTGCCGGTCTCGGTCGACCCCAAGCGGTCGGAAGCCGAAACGCGGGCGCCAGTCAGATCTACCTGGGCGTGGGGATGGCCGTCCGACGTCGTCTGCGGCGAGAGGGATACGCCTTCGCTCGTCGGATCGACCAGGAACAGAGCGACCGTTCCGTCGCTGACCCGAGCGGGGATGAGAATGCGTTCGGCCTGCTCGCCGTAGGGGACGCTCGCCTTGGAGCCCGTCAGGAGATGGCCGTCGCCGTCGATGTCGGCTCGCGTGGCTGGTGCAAGGGGATCGCTGGAAGCGTACTCGGTGAGCGCTGCGGTCAGCAGGTGCTTGCCCGATACGATCCCCGGAAGCCAAGCCGTCTTCTGGGCATCCGTGCCGAACCGTGTGAGCGGCAGCGCCCCGAGGACGAGGGCTGGATAGGCAGGGATGCGGGCGACGGTTCGTCCCACTTCCTGAAGGAGAAGGCAGAGGGAGAGAAAGCCGAGCTCGGTGCCGCCGTGGTTCGGGGACATGTCGGTGCCGAGGAGGCTCGCAGTTGCGAGTGCGTCCCACAGCGTCGCGTCGTAGGGCGTCTTGTCTGCTTCCAACTGCTTGAGGCGGTCTTTCGTGGAGAGATCCTCGAGGATCTCTCGCGCCAGCGTCGCTACGGATTGCTCGTCGTCTGAAACACTGAAGTCCACCGCGTCACTCCTTGTAGTGGGGCATGCCCATGCCGGCCATTGCGATGATGTCTCGCTGCACCTCGTTCGTGCCGCCTCCGAAGGTCAGGATCAGCGCGTTTCGGTAGGAGGATTCGAGTTTCCCACGAAGGATCGCGCCCGGGCTGCCCCGCGCGATGATGCCCGCGGCGCTCGTGACCTCGAGGAGCGCGCGATACGCCTCGATGCTGAGCTCGCTGCCGTAGACCTTGATCGCGGATGAATCGGCCATCTTTGGCTGTCCCTGCGTGGCGGCCCAGGCTTGCTTCCAATTCATGAGACGCAGGACCTGTACCTTCGCGTAGATGCGCGCGAGATTCTGCTGGACCCAGGGCTTGTCGAGGACGCGCGCGCCGTCGATGTCGGTATCTCGGGCCCAAGCCGTCACGGCTTCCAGGTTGCCCCGCATCAGCCCGACGGTCATGAGCGAGATTCGTTCGTGGTTCAGCTGGCCGGTGATGAGACTCCAGCCGTTGTTCTCGCCGCCAATC
Organism: Deltaproteobacteria bacterium; assembly: GCA_029262355.1. Taxonomy (GTDB): domain Bacteria; phylum Desulfobacterota; class Binatia; order UBA12015; family UBA12015; genus VGTG01. The sequence continues at coordinate 4,122 of JAJCZO010000369.1, read as the reverse complement.
AGGTTCTCGGCCGGGACGCGTACGTCGTCGTAGAACGTTGCATTCGTCGACACGCCGCCGACGGTGTGGATCGGTTGGCGGGAGAAGCCCTTCGCGCTGGTCGGGACGAGGAACATGGAGAGGCCCCGGTGCTTCTTCGCCGAGGGATCGGTCCGCGCCGCGAGCCAGATGTAATCGGCGTACCCCGCGAGGCTCGTCCACATCTTCTGGCCGTTGATGACCCACTCGTCGCCGTCGCGAACCGCGCTGGTCTGCAGCGACGCGAGGTCGGTGCCCGCGCCGGGCTCGGAGTACCCGATCGAGAAGAACAGCTCGCCGGCAAGGATCTTCGGGCAGAAGTACTGGCGTTGCTCCTCGCTCCCATACTCTCGGAGCGTTGGGCCAACGGTGCTGAGCGTGAGGAAGGGCAGGGGGAAGCCCACTGCCTGGACCTCGTCGGCGAAGATGAACTGCTCCACCGGCGAACGTTCTTGGCCGCCGTACTCTTTGGGCCAGCTGAGGCCCAGGAAGCCGTCCCGGCCCATCTGTTTCATGGCCTTGCGGAACTCGGGGCCACCACCCTCACCTCGACCGCCGGCGGCGAGCTCGCCGGTGAGCTCGTCGCCCATCATCTTGGCCAGGTAGTCGCGTAGCTCGTCGCGAAACTCCCGCTGTTCCGTCGTGAAATCCAGCTCCATCGCCATGCCCTCGATTCGTAGTTGGTCCGCACTCGCGCCATAGCAGCGGGCGCGGCGAAGCTCTAACCTCCCCCGCGAAGGGTACGGTGCTCGGAAGCCCAGGGGCGGATGGTCGCAGTGGCGCTTCCGTCATCGGAACGTGTCTGGGCACCACGGTAGCGGAGCTCTCGTTGGTCCTCTTGCGTGAGCGGTTGGACGTCGTGAGCCACGAGCGAGGGATTCCCAACGCTCATTTTGCGCCGACGGCGTTCTCAGGCCGTGGCGGGGCATGCGTCGCCCGACGCGCCGGCCATGGGGGCAAAGACTCGGCCGATCTCACACGCGACGATCGATGCCGGCGCCTCGACGCGGGTGCGCACGAGGGCCGACGGATCGTTACGACGCTTTGCTCAGGACGGCTGTGCGGCTGCCGGCGAAGAGCGGGGGCGACGGCGACGGCGGCGCTTGCTGCTGGCCGTCTTGGCCTTGGCCTCGCCGGTTCCGGTCGTCTCTTGTGCGGCGCCCGCGGGCTTTGCCGACGCGGGCGGGCCCGATGGGCGGGGCCGGCGGCGCGGCTCGCCACGGGGAGCATCGTCTTCCTGCGCACGGTCGCCGCTATCGCCGCGGGGGAGCGTGACGCCGAGGTGCTTCTCGATCTCCGCCATCTTCTCGCGCTCATCGCGCGCGACGAAGGTGTAGACCTCACCCAGGGCGCCCGCGCGCGCGGTGCGGCCAGCGCGGTGGATGTAGTCCTCTGAGGAATGAGGCACGTCGAAATTGACGACGTGCGAGATCCCATCGACGTCGAGGCCGCGTGCGGCGACGTCGGTGGCGACGAGGACAGAGCAGTCGCCCCGCCGGAACGCCTCCAGTGCCGCAAGCCGTTGCTCCTGGGTGCGGTTCGCGTGGATGCTCGTGGCTTCCCGGCCGCCCCTCTGTACGCGTCGGGCGAGTCGGTCGGCGTCGGCTTTGCGCTTGACGAAGACGAGGGCGGACGTCACCGAGTCTTTGCGCAAGAGCTTGGTCAAGAGGCCGGCCTTGTCGTCATGGCCGACCGAGAACACGAGTTGCTCGATGCCGGTCGCCAGTCGCTTCTTGTCGACGCTGAGCATGACGGGGTCGTTCAGAATTTCGTCGGCGAGCTTGCGGATCGTCGGGGACATCGTGGCGGAAAACAGGAGGTTCTGGCGGGTCGCTGGCAGCTGCTTCAAGATGCGTTTGATGTCGGGCAGGAAGCCCATGTCGAGCATGCGGTCGGCCTCGTCGAGAACGAGAACCTCGATGCCGCTCAGGTCGACCGAGTCGAAGCGCATGTGGTCCAAGAGGCGGCCGGGGGTAGCGACGATCATGTCGCTGCCGGCCTTCAGTGCGCGCTCTTGGGGGCGCATGTCGACGCCGCCGACGACCGCGACCGCGCTCAGGCCGACGTAGTAACCGAGCGCCAGCGCCTGCTCATCGATCTGGAGCGCGAGCTCGCGGGTGGGCGAGAGGATGAGGGCGCGACAGCGGCCCGGCTTGCCCTCGTTCAGACGTTGCAGGATGGGCAGCAGGAAGGCCGCCGTCTTGCCGGTGCCGGTCGAGGCGCAACCGATGAGGTCGCGGCCCTCGAGGGCGACGGGGATGGCCTTGGACTGGATCGGGGTCGGCTCGTCGAAGCCGAGGTCGGCGACTGCGTCAGACAGGGCCGGGATGAGGTTTAGTGCTTCCATCGAATCGTTCATGTTTCTCCGTGTTATTCGGACGCAAGCCGCTCTCCGCAGGGTGCGGTGAGGCTCGGGTCCTGGCTTTCAACCGGTGAGCGATGCCTGCCGGCGGCGGTCTTGCCGCCGAAGCATCGGAGCGAACCGGGAGCCATTTTCTCCAAGGCTCGAGGACGCCCTCGTGGTCAGCTCGAAGATACGAAGGCCCGCGGCGTACGCCTTGAGGACGGGCCGTTGGTGGTCGAACTGACCGACCCCACCATCATACGGTCCTTTTGCGCTCGGGGCAACGTCGTTTCTCGGGGCTGGTTGGCGGCCGGCCTCGGCGGGGCCCTGGCGTCGAGCGCTGCAGCGGGAGACCTGGGCCGTGCGAGGGGCGTTCGAACCACATTTCAGGGGACTTTCTGCGACGACATGACGTCGGAGAAGGGCGGCTGCTCGGTCTCGGTTGGTCCCTCTTTTTTGGGCTGACGTCGGGGTCTTGGGTTTCGGGGAGGGCCGAGCGCGTCGCGTGGCCCGAGCCGCTTCTTCTGCTTCCGGCGCGTCTCGGTGAACCCCGGCCTGGAGTTCGCCCGGAGCGGTGCGGGCTGTCGGATTCGACCTGTAGGTCGAGCGGTGCTTCTGCGCCATTGGCTGGGGCTTCCCACTGCCGAGTGAATCACGAAGAAGGCGGGCGAATCACAATGCCCTTTCCGAGGTGGTAGGCTTCGACCGATGGCGGATGAGGTTCGGCTCGACGGCAAGGTGGCGATCGTCACGGGCGCATCGCGTGGCATCGGCAAGGCGCTGGCAATCGGGCTCGCCCGGGCGGGCGCGAAGGTCGTCTGCGCCGCCCGGAGCCGAGACGCCGCGCCCGGTCCCGACGGGCTCCCAGGCACGATCGAAGCGACCGCGCGCGGCATCGTGGGCGAGGGTGGGCAAGCGATCGCCGCTCAATGCGACATCGGCGTCGAGCAGGACATCGTGCGCATGGTGGCGGACGCGGTCGGAACATTCGGTCGCGTCGACGTTCTGCTCAATAACGCGATGACGTCGACCCGCGGTCTGTTCGATGCAATCACCGCCGAGGAGTGGGATCGATCGATGCAGGTGAACGTACGAAGCCTCTACACGGCCTGCCGCGCCGTGCTGCCCGCGATGCGCGCGGTTGGCGGCGGCAGCATCATCAATATGTCGTCGGGGGCCGCGGACCCGTTGGTGGAAGGAATGCCACCCGGGTATCTCACCTACTCGGTTGCGAAGGCCGCGCTCGAGAGGTTCAGCACTGCGCTTGCGCTCGAACTCGCTGCCGACGGCATTGCGGTCAACGCGTTGCGCCCGGGTGCGGTGAAGACCGAGAAGAGCAGGCAGGAGCTCGGGGCTGACTTCGACTGGACGGGTTGGGCGACCCCGGAGTCGGTGGTGCCGGCGACGCTGTTCCTCGCTTCACAGAAGGCGACGGGGCTGACTGGGCGGATCGTCGACGCGACCGAGTTCGGGGTCGCATGGCCTTGAGATCTGCGGTCGTCGCACCGAACGGGCCGCGCGACAGAACGTCCATCCACGCTCGCGTCGAGTCTGCTGCTTCCTCGAGCCCGCCCCCCGCCGCGTCGCTCTCGAGGTCCTCGACGCCGAGGACCTCTTTGGGGGATCTCCGCCGGCGCCCCGGTCCGATCTCGCGGCACTCCTGAGCCTCGCGAGATGGCTGATCCGAAATTCGCCTGAGATCAAAGGAGGTTCCGATTGCGCCGGCAGCCGTCGGCGGCGTCTCTGTCGCCGCCGGCGTG
>JAJCZO010000368.1 GCA_029262355.1 Deltaproteobacteria bacterium | reverse complement strand
CCGCCGCCGGTGTCCTCCCCGCTACCTTTCTCCCTGATCCCATCGGTCCCTCCAAATGAGACCGATTGTCGACCTACACCGAGCGGATCACCAGGCGGGGTTCATCGGACGCGTACGCTCCACGTCCCTGATGCGAAGAAGCGGCATCGATCTACCTCTACTCAAGCGGCTGGAGAGGCTCCGGCGGCTCACCCGACCGGGCCAGTTCCCGATTTCGGCTCAACTGACGATCGAGCCCCCCATCGGAGGCAAGAGCCCTACACCGCGCCCTTCGCTGCTCCGATGGCGGGTGCACCAGCGAGGAGCCCAGCGACGCTCAGGTCCTCATCCGCTTCGGGCCAGTGGATTCCGTCCCCGTCGCCGATCAGTTCCCAGTGCTTGCGTGCCTCCGGGCTCGCTTCGAGCAACCGAGGGAACCAGGCAAGGGGGGCCGACACGCGCCTGCCGTCAACCAAGACCACCCGTAGCTCGTCTGCGGTGACCGACACGTCGCTTGCGAGCGGTCGAACTTCAGCGATCGAAGAACTCATGCCAAACCTCCAAGAACACCGCTTCGTGCTCGCGAACAAGGGCCTCGATGCGAGTGAGTTCGTGGGCAGCGAACTGCGTCGACTTCGCGAGCCGGACGGGGTCGAGCCAGAACTTCGCCAGCGCCCGGCCCTTCTGAACATGAACGTGTGCCGGCTCGAACCCCTCGTTGCTGAAGAAGAAGAATCTGAAGGAACCGATTCGTCGGACCGTCGGCGACACTATGCAAAGGTAGCAGCCCCTTCACATCAACCCGACTGCGACTTGATCGATTCATGTCAGCACTTTGCGTCAGCACTCGTTTTCGGACGTCGTCGAGGATCTCGTAAGCACTTGTGATCACAGGGCTTTCTACCTACCACACAACCAACTCGCCCCGCACTCAAAATCCGGTTTTCGCAAGAAAGTGTGGGTTCAAGTCCCACCTCCGGCATTCACTTCCCGCGAGGCTCACCGGCCGGATCGTGCCGTCGAGATCGTGGCGGGGCGACCGTCCCGATACGGAGGAGGGCCGCGTCACTCCGATGCGGAAGAGGCGGGTCTTGCAGACAGACGAAGTGTCGCCGCATCGCGCTGCGACCAAAGCGCCGGAAGAAAGAACTCCAGGTTTCCAAACTCTTCGATCATGTGACGAAATAGACGCTGCATCTGCTCCTTCGACGTCATCCGCCGCGCCACCAGGTTGAGCAACGGACCGACGATGGGGACGGTGCTACCGATCACGCCCGTCGAGACCACTCGAACGCCTCCCTCGCTCTCGCGGAAGCTGTGCTCCAAGCTCATGAACTCGACCGGCCCCAACGATCGTACGAGGCGGGTCCCGCCCTCGTCCCTCCGGTGCATCGTAGCCGTCATGTCGAGCACGTCGTCGCCCACGAACTCCTGAACTCGAATGGTGGCGCCCTTGCTCAGCCCCAGACTCTCGCTCGAAGCAGGCTCGACCACGGTCACGGCGACATGATCACGCGGATGCCAGATCCGGTAGAGTGGGTAACGCTGGCCCCCGAGATCGACGCTTGCGGCGGGTAGGTTCTCGTAGAACCACATCAGCATCTCGGGTGTCACGCCGCGTAGCAAGTCGTGTTCGACGCGGATCTGGACACGCCCGTCAGGAAGCTCGGAGATGCTCGTGGTGGCGGAAGATGTTGCCTTCATGTCGAAGGCGACCGGAACTTCTGGAGGACGCTCGGGCGGAGCCGTGCACGCCAGCATCAGCACCATCGCTGCAACCGCCCATTTCGAGACGAGGGCATCTCGTACGATTCTCGACATCGTCGACGTTGTCGCTTTTTCACACGAGTGAGATGGCTTGTCGATCGTGGACATCCCCGCCCCTTCTTGCGACGGTGCTGCCATGAGGCTCGATCGACCATGGCCGTAAGACGCCTCACCGACGTCGAGATCGAGTCGGTCCTCCGACGAGCACCCCTCGTTCGCGTGGCCTTCGTCGCCGACGTGCCCTACGTGCTGACGTTCGGGTTCGCCCTGCTGGACGGCTGTCTCGTCGGCATCTCCGGGGAGGGGCGAAAGACGGACTTCGCTCGCCTGGACGCCCGAGTCGGCTTCCAGGTCGACACCTCTCTCGACGACGGAATCTACGCCTGGGAGAGCGTTCGCGGTGAAGGGCGGATTACCTTCTCTGCACCCCGAGACGATGTGCTCGATGCAACGCGAGCGAAGTTCCTTACTCCGCCGGAATGGTTCCTTCGAGAAAGGATGGCCGATCTCGCCGACGGGTCGGCGCTCACCTTCTCCATCCAGCCAACCGTTCTCCACGGGATACGCGAAGGCGGAGCGGGAGAATGAAGTTCAAGACGCTCGATACCGTTGTCTTGACAACCGACATCCCCGAGCGCGGGCCTCCGCAAGGGCGATCTCGGAGCCGTAGTGCAGGTCTACGAGCCGGACGGACTGGATGTCGAGCTCGTGACCGCCGCCGGGCGCACGAGGGCACTCGTGACGCTCACCCTGCATGACGTGCGGGCGGTCGACGACGAGGATCTCGTCGCAGTTCGCCGATCGGCGTAGGCCGCCCTGGCATCTCCCGCCACAGCATGACTGGCGCTTGCTCTCGCCCTCACGAGAACTCTGCCTCAGCGGTTCATGTCAGCACTTTGCGTCAGCACTCGATTTCGGACGAATCGGCCAATCGCGCAACTCCTCCTGCGCACTGAAGAATCTGCAAATGCACTTCCTCTTCCTTCTGTTGATCTCGAGGGTCAGGCCGCGGCTTACCCCCAGCGATCAGATCTTCCGAGGCCAGGACGAGGTCTGCGCCGATAGGATCGAAATCTCACCCGACCACCTCAGCGTGGAGAGGGGACACCGAACCCCTTCCTCTCCATCCTCTGTGGCTGCTGGGATTACTTCAGGAGGACCCGGGTGCCTGGGCCCGCCATGCGTCCGCATCTCACCAAGGCGGCGCGGGGATCGGGTGGGCCGGGTTTCCGGACAGGACGGGGTCAGGCTTCTTCGTCGCAACCCAGCCCGACGACCAGGCCCGAGTCGAGGCGCGCGCCCTGGGTGCCGAGCAGGCGCTCCGTTTCGCGGATGCCCGAGAGCAGCGCGCCGTGGACGTAGCCGTTGTACTCGACGCTCGTGGCCTCGCCGGCGAAGAGCAGGCGCTCGCCGACCGGCGTGCCGAGGGCGCGCGCGTCGGCGGCGCCCGCCGAGTCTGGAGTGAAGTAGGCGTAGGATCCAAGGGCGTAGGGGTCGCTCTTCCAACGCGTGACGAAGGCATTTGTTGGTGCCGGACCGGATCGTGGCGCGAGTTCCTCCACGATCGCCCCGACCCGTGCCGCGATCGCCTCGTCGGTTTGAGACGCGATGGCGCGCCCGAAATCCCCGCAGTAGAACGCCAGGAGCGTCGGAGCCCCGCCGGCGTACTGCGTGTAGTCCACGAAGAACGGAAACTCGCCTTGGGTTTGGCTGGCGTACAGGAGGTTGCCGCTGCCCGCGGTCTGCCAGAAGGCGTCGTCGTACCGAAGAACCACCTTCTCGAGCTGTGCCATCGCCATCCGGTCGATCGCCACTTGCTTCGGGGTCGGCAACGCCGGAGAGAACTCGATCGCGCCGGCCTTTAGGACGCCAAGTGGGACGGTCACGACCACGTGTGATCCGGTGTAGGTCCCGCGCGACGTCTCCACCGATACGCCGTCATCCGTATGCTCGATCCGCGACACGACCGTGTCGAGCTGCATGTCGGCTCCCCGCGCGAGAGCCTGTACCATCCCGCGATAACTCCCGTTCGGGAAATGCTCTCCGCCCGGCAACGCGCTGCCGCTCGCCTCGAAACTCAACAGAGGAACGAGTTCGGACTGTTGCGCGATATCTGTCTCGACCTGTGTCCGAAGACCAAGCTCCGCGTAACGCCGCGCCGGTTCGCCGAGCCCCGAGCGGTCCAGGTAGACGTTGATGGCTTCGGCCATCGACGCCCTCGGTCCAAGCTCCCGAGTCAGGCTTGGGATCTGCTCCTCGAACTCCACGAGCACGACCGCCACGCCCGCCAACTCCTCGATCGGAATCTCGCGCTGAAGGACCGCGTCGTACGCCTTGGTATCCAGCCCGAAAGGCTCAGCCGATTCCCAACCAATTCCCTCGTGGTTCAGAATGCACGTCGCGGGGTTCCCTTCCGACCCGGAGATCCACATCCCGCCGAGGTCGACCGGCACGCCACCCACGTCGCGCGACCAGACGCGACCGCCGAGGCGATCCCGCGCCTCCAGGACCAAAGCCTCCCGGCCGGCCGCACGCAGCGCGTTCCCGATCACGAGCCCAGCTGCCCCAGCTCCGATGACGAGCACTCGGTCCGGGCTGCCGGAGTCCGTCGTGGGGCCCGTGGCACTCGAACCGCATCCCGGCGCCCAGGTTCCGGCGGCCGTGGCGGCGGCTCCGGCCCCGAGCATGCGGATGAAGTCTCTTCTGGGGAAGCGGCGTGGAGTCATGTTCTCTCCTTGTGATCGGAGCCCGGGTGGACCCGCCTCGGAGCATACCGCTACACCACGAGAAGACGATCTCGAAGAGAGTCGCCAGTCCGAGCATGCCCTTGTGGTCACCAGCAGCCCGATGGCATCGCGCGGTTACCGGACTGGAGCGCGGAAGAAGCGATCTCGGTCATGGACGAGGTCGGGATCGCCGTCAGCATGCTCTCCGTTTCGTCGCCCGGTGTTCACTTTGGAGATGACGAGCGGGCCGCTGCGTTGGCCCGGCACGTGAATGAGCTTGGCGCTCAGGTCGTGCGCGACCATCCGGGACGATTCGGCTTGTTCGCAAGCCTGCCCCTCCCGAACGTCGACCTGGCCCTCGGAGAAGTCGCGTACGCGTTCGATGAGCTCGGGGCGGATGGCGTCGTGATGATGACGAATGCTCAGGGCGTCTATCTAGGAGACCAGGTTCTCGATCCGGCCTTCGATGAACTCAACCGACGCGGAGCAGTGGTCTTCATCCACCCGACGTCTCCCGCGTGTTTCGAGAAGACCTCATTCGGCTACCCCCGGCCGATGATCGAGTTCCTCTTCGACACTACGCGTGCGGTCACGCACCTGATCCTGTCAGGTACGCTGAAGCGCTGTCCGGACCTCAAGATCATCGTTCCGCACAGCGGAGGTGCGCTTCCGTCCGTGGCATCTCGGGTCGATGTGATGAGCCAGATGATCCCCGAGGTTGGTTCCCTGGGAATCGAGCCGCATCGCCATGTCGGGGATCTCCATTACGACCTGGCGGGGTTCGTTACCGAGGGGACACTTGGCGGTCTTCTCGACCTGGTCGACCCGAGCCAGCTCCTCTACGGAAGCGATTGGCCGTTCACGCCGGGGCCGTTCATCAAGCCGCTTGCGGAGCGGTTGGACTCGAACCCGCTTCTCGATGACGGCGCGCGAGACGCGATGCACCGGGGCAACGCGTTGCGCCTCTTTCCACGCCTGGTTGGGAGTTGATGGCCGTCGCCTGCGCTGCTCTCTGGATCGAAGGCGTGTTGCTGGACGGCTCTACTGGAGCCGGACTAGCGCCGATACTGCGGCGACACCGGCGAGCAGTAGCACGGTCATTCGTCTCTCGAGATCGGCGAAACGCTCGCCAAGACGAAGCTCCGTGCGACGTTCTACCTCGACGAGCTGCATCGAAAGCGAATCGAAGCGCGCTTCGAACTTCGTGTCGAACCGCGCATTGGTGCGCACGTCGAGGTCCGTCAGGTCGCCTTTCGTCGCGAGAGTATCGGTCATGGCGGCGGCCAGAGCTTGGGCCTGCCCTTCGGCCTGCTGCTCCGTGAATCCAGCTTCCCGTAGCCGACGGGCGTATTCAAGCGTATTCAGCGCGATCGCCACGGTCTCAGGTATGCCATGCCGCCGTGTCCGGGCCCATGGCAGAGGATGCATGGTGATCTCTCAGCCGACTTCGGCTCCGCAGTCCTCGCAGAAGTACCGAGCCTTACCCTCCGAGCCGTCGTCGACTTCCTCGAAGTCGTAGTTGCGCCGGTCGCTCGCCTCGAAACATTCCGGACAGTACGAATCCCCAAGCTCCTCCTTGGAGAGGACGAGGTGGCATTCGCGGCACCGCTGCTTCGTGTCGGCTTGAACGAGGGTCAACGTGGTGTGCTTGCAGGGTTCCATTGATTCGCTGGGTTCTTGGGCGCGGTCGGGGAGGCGAGATGAGCCTGCCGTCGCGCGGCTCTACTTGGTGAAGCCCAGGTCGGACTCGCGCTGAAGGATTCGGTAGTACGGAATCGTCCCGTCTGGATCCCGCAGCGCGTCGAACCCGAAATCGCTGCGCGCTTGGCCCAGCGAATGGTCGATCACGTCGGGGAAGACCGGCCGTAGGGGGCAATTCCAGTTCGGGATATGGAAGAAGACGAGGCTCGTTCGTGCGCTGCCCGCGAGGTTCTCTGGAGGGGGGTTCACGACACGGTGCTTGGTCGCGACGGCACGTCCTTCAGTCAAGTACATGAGCGCGTCGCCGACGTTCACGACGAAGTAGCGGTCGTCCGGCTCGACCACACGCCAACGGTCTTCTCCGGGCGGCATCACCTGGAGGGAACCGAACCCATTCTCAGGCAAGCTCTGATGCAGCAGGGTGAGGACGTTGTCGTCGTAGTGCGCGGCCATGCGGGGGCCTGACGACTCGATCTCGGGGTAGCTGAGGAACCGAAGCGAGTCGCAGGGGTGGTCGAGAGAGTCCTTCCACCGTTCGGTCGACTCCCCGAGGGTCGTGCGTACCGCAGCCATCAGACGACGAGAGAGCCGCTGCATGTGGTCGAAGTACGAGCGCCACACGCGGCCGAACTCGTCGGTCGGAAAGGGGTTCTCGCCGAAGAAGGGATGCGCTTCCGGCGCATCGTAGTATCCCCCTGCTGCCACGCGTTCCGACGCTGACGGCTCAGGGCACATCGTGAACTTCTCGCACAGGTCGCCACCGCCGTACTCGCCCGTACCGAATCCCGATTCCACGTCCTCTGATCGTAGCGCTGCATACCCCTGCAAGAACCCCGCGTACTTGTGCTTCCCGTCCGCTGGGAGCGCGAAGAAGCGTGCCGCTTCCTCGCGGACGGCACCGAGCAGGTCGGAGGGGACCTCGTGGTCACGCAGATGGAAGAAGCCGGTCTCCAAGAGGCCCCGCCGGAGCGCATCGTTTCGGACGTCGGTCCGAAGATCCACGACAGGAAGGTCGGCAGTGGCACTCATCGAAGGAACGCTAGCAGGTTGCGCTGTCCAACCGAACGAGACGGGGACCGACTTGTTGCTCTGGAGGCAGACCTCGCCGCGCGGCAGCGGAGCCTTTTGAATGCGACGGGCTCACGTCATGGGGCCGGAATGTGCCGCGCACGTACGGACGGGCGCCCGATGGAACCGGGGTCGACGCGCATGAAGCTGACGAGGAAGTGCTGCTCGTGACCTGCCACCGCGATCGGGCCGACGACGTCCTCGGCGAGCGTTTCGATGCCGGGCGCAAGCATCGTTCCGGAGGTGTCCATGAATACGCCGCGTAGGTCGGCCTGGCCGTTCGGCCTCCATTCGGTCCAGGCGACTAGTGCACCGCCGTCGACATAGGG
>JAJCZO010000367.1 GCA_029262355.1 Deltaproteobacteria bacterium | reverse complement strand
TCGGGACCCTCCGGGACCGGTGGCGACACTCCAGCCATCGTTCGAGCTGCTCCTCGGCGGGGTGAGCCACCAGATCGAGCATCGTCGTCACGCCGAGATGGGGGACCTCCTTCACGAAGAGCGCCCACAGCTCGGGGTGCGCGTCGCGCCGGATGGCGGCGAGCTGCCGAACGTAGCGGGGCGAGTAGTCGCAGTACTTCGCGATCTCGACCGCACGGATCCCGCGCGACCGGAACAGCGCCACCCGCCCGACGAGCTCGTGAGACTTCAAGCGCGCCCGCGCCATGTTCTCCGCGAAGTTGAGCAGAAGCAGCTGGTTCTCGTCTCCATCCACCCACCGGAGGACGATTCGCGAGCGGCCCTGCCGAAGCAGAACCTCGAACCGCACGAACCCCGCCACAAGGAGCCATTTCCCGTCGTGGCGCGTCACCGTAGGCGGGTGGAGCATCGGCTGCTTCGCGAAGAACTCCTCCGCCTTGACGATTTCCTCTTCGCTCGACTCGGCGCGCGCCCCCCACCCATGGCGGACCACCACCTGATCGGGCGCGAGCTCCACCATGCGCATCTCGTCGTCTCCGAACACGTTGACCTCGTTCATTCGTATCCCTCCCTGCGGTCCGCCCTGGGCGCACCGCTACCGTTTGCCGTTCGCGGCTTCGCGACGGACGTCCTAGAAAAGGCGGAGCCTCCATGGACCGCGAGAGCGCCATGGGGAGATCTCCTCCTCCCCATGGTGCTCCCCCAGCAATGGCGATCCCGCTCTCGCTTTTCTCGCGCCAGGGACTCGGCAGCGAGCTCCTGGCGCCACCGTGAACCCCTGCCTACTTGGCGCTACGTTGGCCGCCCATGAGCGACGACCAGGGCCCCGTGAAGATCCCCGATGCCCTCTTCGAGGCGACCGACGAGGACGCCATCCGCGAGAGACGCGAGCAAGAGATCCTCACCTCGATCGAGGCTCGTGTGCGCGCCGGAGAGCTGAGCATCCGCGAAGCCGACCAGGAGCTCATGAAGCTGGCCCTCGAAGACCACAGCTTCTTCTCCGAGCACACCCAGGCCGCGCTCCGAGAGCGCGCAGAGGAGCTGCTCGAGGAGAGCCCCGAGCTCGTCGAATCACGCAAACGCATCGCCGACCACTACGGAGCCCAGAGCGGAAACGACGAGGGCTCGAAATGAACACGCCCTCTTCCGCGCTCGCCCCGGTCTCCCTCGACGAAGCTCGCCACCAGCGACAGGAGACGGCGTTCATCGACACCTGGGTCCGTCGGACCGTGCGCCGCTACCGCGTGAGCGCCGATCAACTCCAAGAGCTGCGCTTGGCCGGCCGCCTCGGCGGCGTCCAAGGCCAGCGGGAGTGGCAGGCCCTGCCCGCCGAGAAGCGCACCGAGGAGAACCGCCGAATCCTCGTCGGCCGCAAGGTCAAGGACGAGGTCTGGACCGCCTGGCAACAGATGCGCAAGCGGCCCAAGGGCAAGCGGGCTGCCGCGCTCGAAGCCGCGCACGCCACGACGCGAATCGACTACGACGGACAGACGCTCCGGCAGCGCCTCATGGATATGCGCGCGCACGTGAACCACGAGCTCTACGCAGGGCTCCTTCACGGTTCCCTCGGGCTCGAGTCCTCCGAAGACCTCTACCTCGAGCGAGAGCAGCAGAAGCTCGACCGGGATCGCGTGCAGTTCGCGCTCGCCCGGCTCGAGAGCGACGACGATCGCGTCCTCGCCCACGAGCTCCTCATCGAGGGCCGCTCGCTCACCGAGGCGTGCGCCACCATCGGCATCTTCGAGAAATCCAAGCGAACCCGCGCCCGCAAGCGGCTCTTCAAGCAGCTGCGGCAACACGCCCTGGTCTTCGCGTCATCGCGCGCCGCGCGGCTCCCCTCGAGCGACGGCGACGGAGACGCCCTGGCGTAAGCCCCTCATGTCCCTCGCCATCACCCCCGCCTCGCGACCCGTAAGCGTAGCTGGGCCCTACCGGCTCCCCGAGAGGCTCGGCCCCTTCACCGTCCGTGCGCAGGTGGGGTGGGGCGGGACCGCCTTCACCTTCGTCGGCAGCGAGCCCGGCCCCAGCGGCGCAGCGCGCCTCAAGTGCCTCAAGATCCCAAGCCCCCAGCTCCTCATGGAGCACTCGCCGCGCGAAATCCGCGACATCTTCGACAACGAAGCCGCCGTCTTGCGATTGCTCCCCCCGGCGAACATCGCGCCGCTCGAGCGCGTCGTCGAGCTCGGCGATGGGCAGGGAATCGTCTGTCTCGTCTACACCTTCATCGACGGCGCCGACCTCGGCCGAGTCATCAGGAAGAGCTACGAGCGGCGAGAGCTCCTACCCTGGCAAGCCGTCGTCGGCATCGCCCGCGACCTCGCCGGAGCGCTCGAGGAGGCCCACACCGACCGACGCGCCGAGAACATCTACTACAACCACCCCTGCGTCGTGCATCGCGACATCGCCCCCAGCAACGTCATGCTCGATATCCGGGGCAACGCGTTCCTGATCGACTTCGGCTTCGCCCGAACGATGAACACCTCGCGCCTTCGCGCTTCGCGCGCGCACCCCGGGCGCATCGCCTACTCCGCACCGGAGTACTTCGGCGGCGACGGCGGCGGCATCTATGACCCCCGCCTCGACCTGTTCAGCACGGGCGCGCTCCTCTTCGAGGCGCTCACCGGCCGCCAAGCCTTCCGCGGAAGCAGCGTCAACGAGCACATCGAGCAAGTCCAGACAAACGACCGCCCGCGCATCGAAGACCTACGCCCCGAGTTCAACGGCCCCTCGGGCGTCGACCCCGAGCTCGTATCGCTCGCGGGCATCGTGGACTGCCTGCTCGAGCCCGACCCCGACGCGCGCTTCCAGTCCGCGGGAGCCCTGCTCTCCGCGCTGAGCTCGCTCCGCGTAGGCATGGACCAGCGCCCCCTCGGCGCGATGGTCATCGAGCACCAGGACGCGTGGCAGCACCGCGTAACCACTTCGCTCGCAATCGTCCGCGAGTTCAGCGATGAGGACGAGGACCCATTCCCATCGACGAACCCCTGCCGCGAGGCGATCGACGTCGAGCAACCGAGCGGTGTCCCGCCTCGACGAGCACACCGCGGGCGCATGGCCTCGATCGCGATCGCCGTGCTCCTCGTGGCCTCCATCTTCCTGCTCGGCTCGGTGGACACCTTTTGGGTCCCGCTGCTCACCGGACAGCTTGGTTGGACCGTCTTCGATGCCTTCTGGACCCCGTTCCTCACCCGACTCGGAACGCTCGGGCTCGCCGTCGCCATGGTAGGCGGCATCAGCCTCGGACTCGTCTGGGCGCGAGGCCGACGCAGCAACGCACTACGAGCCCACCTCGACCGCGAGCCCGGCGGCGACCCGCACTGAGCGCTCCGTTATCCTAGCGACGGCCGTGCCAGTACGCAGGCTTGCGACGACCATGGGCGACAGCCGTCACGCAGACCACATCGCCGTCGGTGTAGTAGATGAGCATCCACTCGTGAAAGGGACGATCGAGAAGATACCGGCGCTCATCAGACGACCGGTCCACGAGCGGCCAGCGCTCGGGCGCCACCCGGATCGCGTCGAACGCGCGGTCCATGGCCGCCTCAAACCGAACCGCTACCTCTGGATCGGCCGCCTGCTCGAGGTAGCGAA
>JAJCZO010000366.1 GCA_029262355.1 Deltaproteobacteria bacterium | reverse complement strand
CCGGCGACGGCCTGATCGCGGATCGTTCGGGGCAGCGATGGCTCGCGTCGCCGGGGTATTGCCGGCGCTGTGCCCGCAGCTACTCGATCGCCCCGGCGATCACGAGCTCGACGATCTCTTGTTCCGAGAGGCCGAGGATCTCTTCGAGGACGTAGCTGTTGTGCTGCCCGAGCGTCGGGCAAGGAGTCGGCCGTGCCGGGGTTGCCGAGAAGCGCGACCGCGCGTTCTCGTAGGGCATCGGGCCGAGTTCGGCGTGGTCGAGCTCGACAAAGTGGCCGCGCGCGTGAAGGTGAGGGTCTGCGCAAGCGTCCGGGCTGGTGCTCACCCGGTGAGAGGGCACCATCACGGCTTGGAGCGCGGATTCGAGCTCCTCTACGTCGCGGCTGGACGTCCAGGCCTCGATGGTGGCGTTCAGGGCAGGGCGATTCTCCATCCGCGCCGTGACGTTCTCGAAGCGGGGGTCGTCTGCCCAGCCGGCCGCTGCGACGCCGGTGAGGGCCTTCCATGAGGCGTCGTCTGGTGCGGCGATCGCGATCCATCGATCGTTGCCACGCGCGCGGTAGACTCCCGATGGCGCGTAGTGAAGCGAGTCGTTCCCGCGGCCCGAGGCGACCCGTCCGTTGACCGAAGCGTCCAGAATCGCTGAGCCGAGGAAGTGCATGGAGCACTCGGCTTGGGACACGTCGATGTGTTGGCCGATTCCGGTACGGCGGCGGTGCTCGAGCGCGGCCAGAAGGGCTGCCGCGCTGAAGCGAGGCGAGACATAGTCGGTATAGGCCATGAACGGCGCCGCCGGGCGGCGGTCCGGCCAGCCGGTGACGAAGCCGAAGCCGGCGAGTGCCGCGCCCATCGTGCCGTAGCCGGCGAGGGCGGCTTCCGGACCCGTGGCGCCCGACAGGCAGGTCGAGAGCATCACGATGTCGGGCTTGCGCTCTCGGAGTGTCGCGTAGTCGAGCTTCCACGATTTCATGGCGCGGGGCGAAAAGTTCTCGACGACGACGTCGGCCCAGTCGACCAGTCGGAGCGCGAGGTCGCGCGCGCCTTCGGCCTTCATGTTCAAGCCGAGGCTGATCTTGCCGATGTTGACGTTCGCAAAGTTCGCAGAGCGTTCCTGCCCGCCCTTCGCATCTTTGAAGGGCCCGTTCGCGCGCAGGGCGTCGTACGCGGAGACCGACTCGGCCTTTACGACCGTCGCGCCGTATTCCGCGAGCATGCGAGTGATGGCCGGGCCTGCGTAGACCCAGGTGAAATCCAATATCTTGAGGCCCGTGAGAGGGAGCGCGCGCCCGGTCGCGGAGGGTTGCACCGAGACGTCGCGGCGCGCTGCGACCAGAACGTCTGTGGTATGCTCGCCGAGTCGCGGCGGCGGCTTCTCCAAGCAAAGCGGGGTCTCGCTGAACCGCGCGAACGGTCCGGGATGCCGTATCTCGCGTCCGACGACGGGGTTGTCGATCGATGCCCAGAAGTCGCGTCGTGCGAGTTGGTCTGAGCGGAGCAGGTCGCTGCAATCGGACAACGGTACGAGGAGCAGTTTGCGCTCAAAGGCTGCGGCGAATAGTTCCGCCTTGGTCTTCGTACGCGTAAACGTCTCGATGGCACTGAGGACCCGCTCGTGATCTTCGGTCGTCGTTCCTGCGCTGAGAATCTTCACGCCGTAGGCGACCCAGTCTTCACCTCGGAGCTCGTCGTTGGAGAAGCCTTCCTCATCCATCCATGCAAAGAAGCGCGCAGTTGCGTGACCGAGGGGTTCGCCAAATAGAAACGTGAGATTGACGAAGCCGTCGCGGCACTCGTAGACGAAGCGCAGGCGGAAGTCGCCGACTTTCACCCCACCTCCTGAGCGGGACAGCGGCCGGTCGTTCCAGGCGTGTGCGAGCAACGTCGATTGCGAGCACGTCATCATGGCGGTCTGAGCGGAGACGTCGATGTGCTGCCCACGGCCAGACCGTGCGCGCTCGGCAAGCGCCAAGAGCACCATGGCCGCGGCTTCGGCTCCGGCATGCTGGAAGGCTTGCGGTACGGAGCAGGACAGCGGCGCGCGATCCGAGTCACCGGTCAGCCACATCGCGTGCGATGAGGCGGTCACCGTGAGGTCGGTCGCCGCCCAGCCGCGTTTGGGTCCGATCTCTCCGAACGGTGTGATGGATGCGTGGATAAGTCTCGGAGCGAGTCGGGCGAGATCGCCGTAGCCCAGTCCCACTGCGTCGAGCTGCCCGATGGGACGCTGGTCGATCCAGATGTCCGCGGAAGCCGCGAGCTTCGTCAACTGTGCCCGGCCCGCGTCGGCTTCGAGGTCGATCGAAACGGAGCGCTTTCCGCGGTGGACGCTCCAGAATTCGAGGCTGTGGTCGACGTCTTCGATGTCGTCGGCGAAGGGCCCGAGGCGACGGGACAGGACGCCTTCGGGTGGTTCGACGAGGATCACGTCGGCACCGAGGTCGCCGAGCATCTGACCGGCAATGCCGGCCCCGCCGTCGGTCAGGTCGAGTACGCGGAGATGTGAGAGCACGAGCCTGCGGATATCGTGTTTCGTGCCGACAAATCCACTCGTTCTCTTCCCCGCGCGTCCGTCGCTGGCAGGACCTGCATCCGGCCGCTTGGTACACTCCCCGACCCCGGCTTCTCGTTGAATCCTCCCGCCATCGAGCTGCAGGGATCGGAGGCCGCGGGCGGCAACCAACTGAGATGGAGGATCTGATGGCTGGAGACGAACAATCCGGAATTCGACTGCTCCACATCGACGACCCCGCAGGCGGGCTCCTCGCCTACGCAACCCAGAAGGGAGAGATCAGCGAAGATCTCGTGGAAGCCGTGTACAAACGCTTCGATGACGCGAAGGCCGGCGGAACGAAGATCCGAGTCTACGCCGAGATGTCGGCCATACCGAGTATCGACGCCTCGATGATCCTCGACAAGCTGAAGCATCTCGGGACCATCATGTCTGCGGTCGAACGCATGGCGATCGTTGGAGATGCCGGCTGGCTCGACCTCTACGCGAGGATCATCGACCCGATCACCAAGCCCGACATCAAGCACTTCACTACGGAACAGAAAGCGGACGCACTCGTCTGGCTGCGTGGTTAGGTAGCAGAGGCATCTGCCCCGCGGTCGAGAGCGCGACGTCGCTACGGGCGTCCGCGGACAGCGGGAAGGAGCAGTGTCGAGAATTTCCTTGCTGTAGGTGAGGCTGTCGTCGGACTGGGTGGTCCTTCCGCGGAGGAGGCGTCGGTACCCTCAGGCGGTCGCATGGATGGTCTTTACCACGTCGAGATACACGTGCTGGACCTCCCGAAGCTCGAAGCCTGCGGCGCCGACGTTGTGGACCGTGTCTCGGTTCATCTCCGGCCCCAGCCGGCTCGTCAGCGGAGTCATCAGGTTCATCATCAGTCGGAACGGGTAGTAGCGGCTGCCCGTGTGCTCGAACATGTATAGATCGCCTCCCGGCCGCAGGACGCGTCGAAGCTGGGCCAGACCCTGGACGGGGGTCGGTACGGAGCAGAAGGTGCAAGACGTGAACACCTGATCGAACGAGCCGTCGCCGAAGGGCATCTCGTGGACGTCCATCGGGTGCGTCTCGATCTCGCCGTCGTAGGCGTCGATCCGGGGCTTCGCGACTTCGAGCATCTTGTCGCTGATGTCGATTCCGACGACGCTCTTGCGTGGCGGGAAGAAGGGGATGTCGAGACCGGTGCCGACGGCGAGAAAGAGAATCCGGCCGTCGCCCATCTTGGAGAAGAGCTCGCGCTTGTACGGGGCCCAGCGCTTCTCGGGGCCGTAGCCACTCATCACGTCGAAGTTCGGAGCGACTTTGTCCCACTTCGCCTTGGTCACTGCGTCCATTTCGGCGCCCTCCGCTTGATCACCGCGTTCGCGAGGTACGTCGCGATCATCACGCCGACCCCGCTCATCATACCGATCTCGGCCGCGCGACCGAGGCCGACATCACCCATTGAGGCTCTCATCGAAACAACCATGCCGGCAACCATGCCGGTCGTCATCACGGGGACCATGACCTCCATCGCACCGAACAACGCACCGAGGCCAAGGGCGAGGGGGAGCGAGAGCACCATGCCGATCGCCATTCCGACGAACATCGCCACGAGCATGTTCCAGCTCGGGCCGAAGATCAGTGCGCTGATCGCGCCGACCAAGGCACCGGCGGTGGCGTTGGCGAGGAGGTCGCCGAACACGAAGTAGGGGCGAGTTTCCATGGGTTGGGAGGGTATGCCAAACGGGAGGACGGGAGAAGTGGGCCCGAAGAGCGAGGCGACATGCTCGTGCAGCAACGAGCGCACGCTGCCTGACGTTGGGCGCCTTTCGCCGGAAGTAGGGTCGATTTCATCGCGGATCCCGAGCCCCGGCGGCGGCACGCAACAAGGAGCGGGACGCAGTTTTGGCTTTCCCGGCGCGCCCCTGGTGTGCGACTCTGACGTCCATGGCAAAGAGAACTCGTCAGTGGAAGGTTCAGGGGACAGGGCTTGGCGTCGCGGCTGCGTTGGTGGGAGGCGCCGCCGGCGCTGAGGCAGCGGAGCCCTTCGGCCGGTTCGCTGCCGTTGGACTGACCGCGGATCAGACGATGCGGCTAACGGTATCTCGGTTCCACGGGTCGGACTTCAATGCCGCCAAGAACCTGAGCAAGGAGTGCGGCGCCGTCCTTCGACTCTACGACGCCGCCGGCGACGTGGCGGCACAGGGGCCGATCGATCTCACGGGTGCCGCGAAGTCGGGCCACATCGAACTCGACGGCAGCACGCTCGGTCTCGCCCCCGGGGCACGGGCCGCCGTCCGTGGCGAGATCCTGGTGCAGAAGAAGTGCGCCAAGGAGACGACCGGGTCTCTGGAGATCTACGACACGGCCACGGGAAAGGTCGAGATCGTGGTCCCGCCGAGCGCGACTCTCAAGAAGTAGGCAGTCGCGGCACGTCCGTGGCGGAGGATCTCGCGGCGCTCCTCGCGCCGACTTCTCAGGCGGACTTCTTCGTCCGGATCTACGAGCGCGAGGCGCTCCATCGCGACGGGGCTGCGGAGCGCGGCCGCCGTCTCCTCTCCGAAGAGGGATTGCTCCGGGCGGCTCTCCAGACGGACCCGTCCGGGGTGACGCGCTTCGGTGTAGGGCCCAATACCCCTGGGGATCCAGAGGCGGTGCGCCGCCATCTCGAGGCTGGTAATCCTCTCGTCTGGGACGACGCCGTCGGGTTGTCGCCCCAAGTCGATGCGCTGTGCGAGGCCCTCTCGCAAAGCTTCGGCGCCCTGGTCTGGCCCAACGTCTACTGGACGGGTGCTTCGGGCTCGCCGTTCGCGATGCACTTCGATCCGCACGAAACGTTCATCGTCCAATGCGCAGGCACCAAGATGTGGCGCATCTCGACGCTGCGTGCGCGGCTTCCACTCGACGGCGACGATGCCGACGAACAGGGGAAGCGCGCCATCGAGGCGGCCTCCGATCTGGCGCGTGACCGCGTCGCCTGCGAGGTCGTGACGACGGCGGGCGACGTTCTCTACCTTCCGCGCGGACTTTTCCACGCCGCGACGACACCGGTGGGAC
The DNA here is from genome assembly GCA_029262355.1 of Deltaproteobacteria bacterium. GTDB lineage: Bacteria > Desulfobacterota > Binatia > UBA12015 > UBA12015 > VGTG01. Next base: position 44,945 of record JAJCZO010000366.1, on the reverse strand, counting down.
GCTCGCTGCACGTGACGTTCGGCGTGAGGCCCCCGACCGGGTTCGAGCTCGTCGAAGAGGGTGGGGAGGAGCTTCGCGCGGAGCCGCTCTTCCGGGAGTACTTGCCTGGGCCGGCCGCTGATCCGACCGGCACGAGCGCCCGCATCCACATCGACCGTCTGCGAAAGCGGCTGCGGGAACTCGGTCGGACGCGTGGCGTGCGCGCGGATCTCGAAGCGCTTCGGGCGAGACTCCTGGTGCAGACGCGCTCGGGCTGAAGGGGATTCGGCTCGGTATGGAGGGCGGGGGAACCGAGAGCTGGTTCTGCAACTCGGCAACCGATCTCGCGTGCCGCGAGGAGTGCTGATCCCCCGACCGGCTGCACGATTCGTCCGTTGACGGTGCCAGCCAGAGGAGGATCGCCGGCATCCGCCGAATCTCGTGACGGTATTCGCTTGGCTACGGCCCGGAAGTCCTCGAAAGAAGCGCGCCGACGCACCGTGCGGGCCGGGGCGGACTGCGGAGGCCCGCTGGGATCATCGCTTTCGCTCGATGCCGAACGCCTTGATGAGCGTGTAGACGTGCGAGCGCGTGAGCTCGAGTCTTCTAGATGCCTCGAGGATGTTCCAGCCGGTATCCTCGAACGTGGTTCTCAACAAGTCTGCCTGGAACCGGCGCGTCGCTTCTTGGAACGTGAGCCCGCTGGTCTCGGTGGCGTCGTTGTCGGTGGACGCCTTGGGGAAGACGAGGGCGCGCTCGAGCTGAAGGCCGCCGGACGCGGCCGTTCGAACGGCCGCCGCTTCGATCGCGTGTGCGAGCTGTCGAACGTTCCCTGGCCATTCCGCCGTTTCCAGTGCGCGCAGGAGCGCGTCCGAGAGCGTCAGTCGGGGCAGCTTGTAGCGATCACACGCCATCCTGCAGAGGTGGAGCGCGAGGAGCCGGATATCGTCGCGCCGCTCGGCCAGCGATGGCAGCGCGATCGAGAGTACGGTCAGGCGATAGTAGAGGTCTTCGCGGAACGTCCCCTCCGCCATTGCGGTCTCGAGGTTCGCGTTGGTTGCGGCCACGATTCGGATGTCCGCAGCGAGAGGCTGCGTACTTCCGAGAGGGTAGTAGACGCGGGACTGGAGCAGCTGGAGTAGCTTGCCCTGAACGGAGAGTGGTAGGTCGCCCACCTCGTCCAAGAATAAGGTGCCGCCCTTGGCCGCACCGACCTTACCCTCCGTCGTTTTCGTAGCCGTCGAGTGTGCCCCGGCAACGGCACCGAAGAGTTCGCTCTCCACGAGTGACTCCGGGATCGCGTTGCAGTTGAGTTCGACGAACTGGCGTCCCGCTCGGGAGCTGTTTTCGTGGATGAGCCGGGCGACATCGGTTTTGCCCGTGCCCGAGGGGCCCGTCAGGAGTACTCCGATGTCGAGGGGAGCGGCCATGGCGACGTCGCTCAGCACAGCCGCCAGGGCTTCACTTTTGCCGACGAGGCTCTCGTGGTTTCGCAGCCCCTCACGCGGCTTTCGTGTTTGGTCCGCGGCGATGGATTGGGTCTCTCGTGCGATGAGTCGGTCGGCGAACGGTGCGATGTGGTTGGCAATGGTCTCGACCAGTTTGGCAGTGGTCTCAGCAAAGGCCCCCGGATCGAGTCGCCGCTGGAGGTAGAGGACCCCGAGGACCGGGGTGTTGCCGATGGGTGCGCAGAGTACCGCTTCGATCCGCGCTCCGCGGACGCTCGCTCGGGCTTCGAAGCGTTCATCGGACAGAGCTGAGCTCGTGACGATGGTTTCCCCGGTTGCGATCGCCTCGGCGATGATGCCGCGGGAGATCTCCGAGCGGACACGCTCTACCTGTGAGTCCGAGAAGCCGTGCGTTGCATGCCAGTGTAGCTCGTCGCGCTGCTCTCCGGCAGACAGCTCGAGGTAGCCCTGATGGGCCCCCGCGGCCTCACAGAGAAGTCCCAGTGCTTCGCCGACAAAGGGTCGGAGCTCTTGCTGGCAGCCGAGTTCGAGCACCCTCCGGTACAGGTCGTGTTCCCGCTCTAGTGCTGCGATCGCAGAAGCATCCACAGGGGCCTTCGTGGCAACATTCCCTGGCCGTTGCAACTTCGGGGTCGCCACACGTGTCCGCCGTGGCGGTCACGTGTGCGGCCGATTCTGGACAGCGTTGGGGCGGCACCCCCGAGCTGAGCGGGCAGCGCGTAGGTGTCGCACGGTTGCGGGGCGCGGCGCGGAGATTGCACTGAGGCATGGCCACGGAGGGCTCTTACTTCAGACAGCCCACGGCCGCAGGCATTCGGCCATGGAGCCGATCCGTTCCGCCAACCGTTGCCTGCTTCATCACCAGGGAGGTGCACTGTGAAACTCAAGACAATCTTTCTCGCCATGGCCCTTGCTTGCCTCGGTCTGCCGTCAGCGTCGATGGGCGACGTGGAGGGCGACATCCGGGTTGCGGGCAATAACGGAGGCCGGAACGGCCGCGTCGAAGTCTTTCACGCGGGTGCGTGGGGGACCGTTTGCGACGATCTCTTCGGCAACGTGTCCGCCGAGGTCGCGTGCCGTCAGCTCGGCTTCGAGGGCGGTATTGAAGCGCCGATATTCACCTATCCGACCGGCGTGGGTCAGATCTGGATGGATAACGTGAACTGCGGCGGCGGCGAGTCGCGCGTCGTCGACTGCCCCTTCAACGGCTTCGGATTCCACAATTGCATCCATCAGGAGGATGTCGGGGTCCTCTGCTCCGGGTGCCCGGCCACGGCGTCCTCGAGCTGCACGGGCGGCTTCGGGAAGGCTGCTCTGATCGTGTCGGAGAAGTCCGCCGGGAAGGAGAAGTTGACGGTGAAGATGGCCAAGGGCCCGGCGCTCGTCAGCTCGGAACTCGGCGACCCCTTCGACTTTGCGGCGGGCTCGTACTCCCTTTGCGTTTATGACGACGGCGACAACCTGGTCGGAGACATGACGATTCGGGGCGCGAACGAGATCTGCGGGACGAAGCCGTGCTGGAAGTCGGTAGGGAATCCTCTTGCCCCCACCGGCTTGGTGTTCAACGACAAAACCACCACCCAGGACGGCATCCTGAAGATGGTTCTCAAAGCGGGCACGACTGGCAAGTCGAAGCTCATCGTCAAGGGCAAGAACCGAGCGAACGCTGGGCAGACGAACTTGCCGAGTCTGGCGCCGGGCCTGGCGGGGACCACGTCGGCTACCGTGCAGCTCCATACGGACGAAAAGGGCTGCTTCACGGCGAGCCTTGGGAACGTGCAGAAGAACGATTCGACGTCGTTCAAGGCGACGAACTGATGGGCGGTGCGCCCCCGAGGCGCGTGTTTCTCGGGGGCGCGCCTTCTTCTCTTGCCGCGGCGCAGGATCGTTTGCCGCATGGAACCTCGGCCATGGGGACACGACTCGTAGACTTCGTGAGAGCTTCGCTCGTGGCCCTCGGTAGCGAGTGTCCCGAGGCGTATCGGGCGATGTGCGATCGCCTGGGGACGAGGGAGGTTGAGCTGAGGGTGGGAGGCGAGGTCGTTGCCCTTCGGTTCGGTCTCGGAATCGTGGAGGTCGTGGAGGCCCCCGCGGATCCTCAGCTGTTGTTCATCTCGACGCGTTGGGCGGTGTTGGATCTGGCCGATGAGGGAGCGAGCTTGTTGACTGCGATCCGAAACGGGACGGTTCTCTTGGATGGCGAGGCCCCGGATCGCGCAGCGTTTCTCGAAGGTGTCTCGGCTGGCGTGAGCGGGTTGGTGCGCTCTCCGTCCTTTCCCGGCTTGCTCGCGGCGTATCGGGGCACGTAGCTGGAGGCGAACATTTCGAGTGGGCGCTGCACTCGTCCGACGCAGCGGTCGTCCACGGCCGGTCAGATGCGGACTGCGATCAAAAGGCGATCTGCATCTGGAGGCGCCACAACCACCCGTTGTCGCCCGGCCGGTACCCCGGACCTGAGTTGCTCGTCGGACTGTGCGCCACACGAGTCACGTCGGTCGAGAGCTTCACCTTCTGTGTGCCGAGGATGTAGTAGTTGAACCCTCCGGCGTATTCCCCGCCGTACCCGAACTGCCCGAGAATCTGGGACGTTCGCACGTTGAAGTCGAAGCGCTCCGGGATGATCATGTAACCCATCTCGTAGTAGAAGCCGTAGTTGTAGACGCTTTGGATGGGGATCGGCCCATCGCCCTGCAGATCGTCCAACACGCGGTAGAAGAGCTCGCCGTTTGCACTGAACCCCCTCCACTTCACGCCGGCGTCGAACGCCCAGAGATAGAAGTCCAGGCTGCTGAGCGTCACATCCGGCGCGAAGAGTCCCTCTTCGACGACCCGGGAACCGTTGGCCAGGCGTAGCGCGAAGAGCTCTTGCACCGGCAAGCCCGCGACGTCTCGGCCCTGAACGCCGGCGTACGTGAACGAGGCGCCGACCAGCGCGGCTGGGTCCTCGTGCCCCTCGAGGTCGACGTATCCCTTGCCGTAGTTGCCCCAGGGGTCCCAGAACATCGTACTCGAGAAGGCGAAGTTCTTGTCGACTTCACCGAATTTGAGGTCGCTGGTGGCGATTCCGTTCGCGACCATCACCTCGTAGTAGAAGTTGTCCAGCGGCTCGCCGGTCGAGAAGATGCCGATCGACCGATCCGGTCGGAAGAACGTGGTCGCGAGAGATCTATCGACGAAGCGAGTCCGAGTGGATCCGTTCAGCCAGTCACGGCTGCCCGGGATCATCGCCTTGCCAATGTGCAGGTTGAAGTACCGGTTGAAGTCGTAGTTGAACCACATGTCGTGGAGGACCACGCTGTGGTTGTCGTCTGTGTCGCCGTCGAGGTTGATGAAGTACTGGAGCTTCGGCGAGATCGCGTAGCCGGAGAAGGCCAGTCGGGCGCGCTCGATCTCGAAGTCGCTCCGGTTCTGGATCCGCCGCACGCGACCCGTCCCGTCGACCCATTCGTCGCTCGTGCGCTCGAACAGGCTGTAGCGAAACTGCATGCGCCCGTTGATCTTCAGCTCGAAGGCCGCGTCGGTCGTCTCGGGGTCCTTCGAACGGATCACGAAGCCCTTATCGTAGCCGGCTTCGAAGCCGGCGAGTGTCGACTCCTCTTCTTGCGCCGGCTCTTGCTTCGCCTCGATCAAGTCAGGCTGATCGGGCGAGATCGGCGGAATGGGGTCCTCTTGCTGTACGGGCTGGAAGTAGGGCTGGGCAGGCGTGGGTTTCGGCTGTGGGGCGGCGCGTTCTGCCGGCTTCGGCTTGGTGGGCGGCGCTTTGACCGGGGTCGCACCATCCAGGCGCTTCTCGAGACGCTCGATCACGTCGCTCTGCCGCTGAATCATCTCGTTCTGCCGCTCGAGCATCTCGCGCATGGCATCGAGTTGCGCCTGCACGGCCGGGTCGATCTCTCCAGCGACCGCGGGACGCGGCAAGAGGACCACGAGAAGGGTGAGGACCAGGAACTTCGCTCGGGCGACTCGACGCCGCCCGGAGCCCGTTCGCCCTGCGCGGCGGCAGACGGCGGACGACGCGCATCCGACTTCGTTGCCATGAGTTGCCCCGCTTAGGCGGCGCGCACGGGTCGGCGTTGGCGCAAGTATTCCGTGTCCCATTGTGTTTCCGTTCCTCTCGGTCCTTCAGGTTCTCGGCAGACCCTACCGGTGATTTGTGGCGATTGAGTTACAGTTGTGTTCTCTCGCGATGACAGCCGGGGGGGGCGTGATGGCGGAACGTCGTTCGAGCCAGCTGGGTTCCGAGTTCTCGCTCCGCTCGTGGCAGCTCGGGAAAGTCCCGCGCGAAGGCGTCCATTCACCCGTCTCGGGCGCAACCGACGGAGCCTGCCCGCGAGGCGTGAAGCGCGACGTGCATAATCGCGCAGCGACGTACTTCGTCTGTGAGGGGTCTGCAAGGGGGCGCGGTTTCGTCTCCTTCGGTGGAGGCTTTGGTCTGCCATGGGCGACGTCCAGCTTCCCAAGCTGGAGCGAGGCGGGCCGTGCTTGGTTCGTCGCCGTCTTTGGCAGGGCCTGTTTCGCTGAGGGTTTCTCGTGGCCACACGCAGAGGCGCGCGAGTTTCGTTCGATGACGAGGGTCCGGGTGGGTTCCGAATCGTCGGGCCGCACTTACGGACGTCCGGGTGCTTCCAGCTCGGTGCCCACACGAAGCCGATCGAGGTAGCGCTCGTACACCCACGAGCGATCTCGCTTCTTCCCGGTGGTCTCCACGAGTACACCCGCATGTTCGAGGGCTCCAACGGCGCGGCCGGCGGTGGGCTTGCTGACATTGAGGTGGGTCGTCGCGAAGGCCACCGAAACGACGGGGTGGCGAGGGAGTAGCTCGAAGAGGCGAACGGCCGCGATGGACGTTCCGGAGTCGCCTAGAACCCGCGTTCGGTCCTCGGATACCAGCGCAAAGAGCTCGCGCGCCGAAGCAGTCGCCTCGTCCGCGATGGTCGCCACGCCCTCGAGGAAGAAGTCGGTCCACCCCTCCCAGTCGCCCCGCGTGCGGACGGCACCGAGTCGTTCGTAGTAGTCGTCGCGATGTCGCTTGAAGAAGAGGCTCAGGTAGAGCAGTGGCTTCGTGAGAAGCGCCCAGTGTTCGAGAAGCAGCGTCACGAGAAGTCGCCCCATGCGTCCGTTGCCGTCGAGGTAGGGATGAATCGCCTCGAACTGGACGTGGAGCAGTCCGGCTCGCACCAGATGCGGCAACGCATCATCGGCGTGGATATACTTCTCGAACGCCGAGAGCAGTTTGCCCAGAGCGTGCGGAGGCGGTGGTACGAAGGCAGCGGTCCCCGGCCGGGTGCCGCCGATCCAGTTCTGGGTGCGACGAATTTCCCCCGCTCGCTTGTTGGCGCCCCGAACTCCCTGCATCAAGTGGGCGTGGGATTCGTTGAGCAGACGCATCGTGAGTGGCAAGCCCCGCGGATTGCCGAGCCGCGCCCGCGCGAAACGGAGAGCATCGAGGTAGTTGCAGACCTCCTCGATGTCGGCGTTCGCCGGGCTTTCCTCGCCGTCCGCCTCGAAGGTGAGCAGGTCGACGAGTGTGGCCTGCGTTCCTTCGATCTGCGAGGACAGCACCGCCTCTTTGCGCACGAAGGCGTAGATGAACCAGTCGAGCGACGGCACCATCTCGCCGGCGACTTCGAGCCGGACCAGCGCCTGCTCGGCGGCACGGAGCCTTCCGACCAGGGGACCTTCGATGGCGAGCCGGGGTCGCGCGGGCGGCAGCGGCGCCGGAAGAAAGGCCGCCACCACCTCCCCACTCACCGTGGTTCGCTCGTAGGTGCCTGTCTTTCTTGGCTTCATCACCAGTGGCCACTTGGAACGTTCCCGTGACTTGGGTCGATATCTAGTAAAGAATTCTTTACCAGGAGGGGCCACTAGTCAAGTTTTCGTTCTTAAGTATTCCCCGGAGCAGCCTATCGTCTCCCCAGGTCGCGCCCCAGAACCTTGCGCATGAAGTCGTCGGGCTCCACGAAGCCATGAATCCGTTCTCGGGTCGCCTCGGTGCTTCCGGCGCTCTCCGCCGTCCTCATCGTGTTCGCGAACGCGGCGCGGACATCGAGGGAGGTGATCTCGTACCCATATCCGAGAGCCAGCCAGTGAAACGCCAGCAACCCGACCTCGACGGCAAACGGCGGGTTTGCTTCGGCGAAGTCGCGTGCCGCACGGGTGAGCGTTCGGGGGTCGCAGGGGCCGAGGCGTGCCAGCTCGATCGCTTCGTCGTACAACCCGGCGTCCTTCGCTGGCGCAAACCACTTCCCTTCCTCGCCCGGCGTGCGGTCTGCCAGGTGGCGGAGGATCTCGCGCGGAGCCTTGTGAGGATACTTCCGGGCTACGTTTCGGAAGGAGGTGAGGTAGGAAGAAGCCATGTTGGCTTCGGCGGCATACCGCGCGTAGGCCTCGTCGGCGAGCCCCGAGCCGAGCAGGATCTCCTCGCAGGTCCTCGCGATCGCGGTCCGGGGATTGCCCTGGTCCCGCGAAGCCTCGGCGTACCGGATCGCCTCGGCCTTCCTGCCCATTGCGGCCAGGGCGCGGACGCCGAACTGTCGATCGTGCCAGTGCTGGTGAGGCGCCTTCTCCAGCAGTGCGAGCAGCTCCTCGTGCCGCCCAGCGGCGAGGAGCGACGAGAGGCAAGCCGAAGTGCCGCGGAAGAACCCGCGGAGTTCCGGATCGGGGCTCCACGACGTCTCGACCACGCTGATCAGCTCGTCCGCCCAGGTCGATGCAACTTCGGGTGAGCCGCAGAGGTCCCCCCACGAGTCCGCGAGCGACTCGATGTAGGGGATCTGGTCGTCGGCGTGGGCCTGCCACAGGCGCTCGAGCCAGGCGGCGCGCGTCTTCTGGTCCGCAGGCGCGTCGGCGATGATGGGGACCAGGGCGTCGATGGCCCGGTTCACGGCCGAACCGATGGCGCCCGATGAGCTGTTCACCTGCTCGAGTGCCGGCGAGACCTTCTCGAGAAAACGCACCGCTCCGTCTGCAGACAGGAGGAGGTCCTTGCGCGCGACCTTCTTGATCTCGGAAACGGCCTCCCGCACACGCTTCACGGCGGGCTGCGATTTCCATCCGAACGACCGGCGCCGAAATCGGGCGGCGAAGGTCCACCGATGTTTGTCGGTTCGTGGCACGGGATCCCCTCGTTGCGCGTCAGCCCGCCGGCTCGGGCGTGTCCTTGCCGAGATAGCACTTCTTGCACTTCCGGGCTGCTGCCGCATCGGCACGGATCGTTGCGCAGGGTCTCGGGGCCGCGGACGACAGGGGCGGTCCGCCGCGTGAGGTGGTGGCGCGCGCGGTGGGCGGCTGCGTGCTGACGTTCAGCTCCCCAAGCTGGATGGGGGCGGGGTGGCCATGGGCAGTGGCGGGATCCCAACCACGTGTAGGGTTGCACCTGCAGATGCTTCATGGCTAGATATAGCCATGAAGCGGGTCAAGATCGCAGAGCTCAAGGATCGGCTCTCGAGCCATCTGCGGGAGGTTGAACGGGGCGCCGAGATCGAGGTGACCGACCGGTCTCGCCCGATCGCGAGGGTGGTGCCCATCGCTGCGGCCCCCGCGCGGCCGACCGTCGTCGGGGCCAGCGTGCCGTTTTCGTCGATCCGCGACCGGCGCGTGCGGGCCGCTCATTGGGAGATGACGTCGCTGGAACTTCTCGCGGAGGAGCGGGGTCGCCGTTGATCGCGTACGTGGACTCGTCGGTTCTGCTCCGAATTGTACTCGGAGAGCCGCGCCGACTCCGAGTCTGGAGTCGCATCACGAGCGCGCTGTCGAGCGAGTTGATCAGAATCGAATGTCTCCGGACGATCGATCGGGCGAGACTTCGCCTGGGCCTCCACGACGACGAAGTGGCGTACCGTCGTGCAGAGATCCTGGAGCGCTTGCGAGGTTTCGATCTCGTCCGGTTCGATGCCTGTATCCTGGCAAGGGCCGCGGACCCATTTCCGACCGGCTTGGGCACCCTGGACGCGTTGCATCTCGCGACGGCGGTTCGGGTTCGAGAGCGCGAGGCATCGATGATTTTCGCAACCCACGACGCTGAGCTTGCCACCGCCGCGCGCGCACTCGGCTTCCGCGTCCACGGTGCTCCGGAGTGACAGTGACGACTCGTCGCGTGGCCCGCGGGCACCTGCGCCGTCTCCCGAAGCCGCTTTCGGTAGCGAGCTGATTCCCAGCGGCATTGCCATGGCGGAGACCAAGGAGAGGTCCCGCGGGTGGACGGGCGTGACCGGACCTGACGTCCAGCTTCCCAAGCTGGATGTCGCCGGTTCAATCCCGGTCAGCCGCTCTACTCGTTCGGCTCGTGTAGCAGGGGCTTTCGCCCCGCTGCCAGCTTCGGGACTGACCGGGGGGGGCCTGGTGGGCTCCCGGTTTTCGCTCGGCCCGCGCTTGGCCCAAGCCGATCCTCTCGCGCCCCGCGCGTGCAGAGACGGCCGTCCCGGGGGACGGCCGCGGTCGGGCGAAGTCGTCGGTCAGTGCTTTTCGGCGACGATTCGCCAGTTCAAGTCGGCTATCTTGGCTCGTTCGGCCTCCGTCCAGGCTTGTCCGCCTTTCTGAAGAAGATCGATCGATTCCTCGACCCAGGCGGGTGCGATCCCGACGGCCTCGAGGCCTCGGATGAATCTTCGGCCCATGAGGATCAGATCGCGCTTCTGCTCGCAGAGCGGCCAGGCTTCGCTCTTCGATGGCGCGGAAACGAGGATCTCGAATCCGGCTTCTTTCAACGCCGCGCAGACGTCGGCCGGATACATCGATTGGGTGGCAGCCAGAGTCGGGAGGAAGAGCCTGTGAAGGGCGACATGCTCGTCGTTCTCCCAATCGAAAAAGGGAGTCAACAGATACTCCGAGCAGGCGTATCGAGAACCCGGCTTCAAGACACGGTACATCTCGCTGGCGTGAGCACCCAACTCCTCCTTCTTGAAGAAGGGCCACACCGCCTGGAAGGAGAAGCATCCGTCGAAGGTTTCCGACTCGTACGCGAGAGGTTCGTGATGGTCCCCGACCTTGAAGTGCAGTCGATCGCTCATTGCGCATTCCGCGGCCCAATCGATGGCGTTTTCCACTTGATTGGGATCGATGTTGTAACCGGATACCTGGCCGCCGGTCAGCGTCGCGAAGTGATGGGAGATCCTTCCCCTTCCGCATCCCATGTCCAACAGGTGGGACTCCTCGGGGTCGCTCAGGGCCATCTCCTCGAGTACGGCCCGCTCGCACAACAGCTGGTTGCCATACAAGCCCTCCGACTCGTTCAACAACGGAGGAATGTAGAGCTTCTCCAGGTCGAAGACCGACAGCATGTTGTTCAAGACCTTGTAGTAGTCCGCGACGGCCTTCGTCTCGTCCGCCGTTTCGGTCTTCTCCCCGGCCTGCATGCGCTGGAAGAACTTATACGCATCGATGCACGCCTGCTTGTCCTCCTCGGGTAGCGTGGCCAATCTCTTCAATCCGATGAATGCGGTTCTGGTTCTGTACCAACCCACTTGATGCGGCTCCCTTGTTCGACCGGGAGACGATTCCCGGTCGGAGTCGTGGTAACGGTTCCCCCGGGTACCGTTCCACCCCGCACCGATCAGGCCCCCGTGCTCGCGAAGCTGTACATCGAGGAGCAGGCTAGCCTCGTGACCGGGTTCGAGGGTGGGGGTAGGACGCGGACGCGCGTGCTGCGTTCACTCGTTCGCGCCGAGAGACGCCTGCGCGTCGGGAGCTGATTCGGCTCCAGCTCCTCGGGCTGGCTCGAACTCGCTCGCAGAATCCGCATCGCAGTGGCGGCTCCTCATCGCGAGTGCGATTGTGCCACCCCTCAGCATGATGATGGCGCTCTACCGGGTGCAGAAGCAGCCGGCCGGAGCGCTCAACAGACAGCTCGATTGCGGCGGGCAGCTGCCAGCCGCGCAGGCGGGGAACTGGAGGTCGTTGCACGGATCGAGATCGAGTCCGCACTCGCAGACGATCTCGTTGCTGGCGAGAACGGCGACCGGTTGGCACACCTCGTTCAGGCCACACTGCGGGCTGCATTGGTCGTCGACGCACTGCTGCGATTCGCGTTCGAAGCAGCTGCAGACGACGTCGTTCGGTAGGCACTCGCTCAGCGCCGGACACGCTCCGCTCCCGCATGTCGACTGCGTCCAGCACGGGTTTGCGTCCGGGACACAGCCGCACCGAGTGAGGGAGCCGAAATCTGGCTCGAGCACACCCTGACAGACCTCACCGAGTGGACAGCCGCCGTTGCACAGCGGCGCGCTGAATCCGCAGGGCGGGATCGGCGTGGGACTGAAGACGGGGCTCGGGGTCGGGACTGGCGTGGCGGTTGGTGTGGGGGTTGGCGTCGGAGTCGAGCCCGAGAGGATCTTGTCCGACGGGATGCACAGCTCGATCGGCTTGATCGTGTCGAGGCGCAGCGTCCCGAGCTGATCGCTCACGGCAACGCGGGCCCTCGGCGCGTGGGCCTCCTGCTTCGGCTGGAGCTTCGATCCAGGGGCGCCGGTCGGGCCGCAGCCGCTCTGCGGGAACTCCTTGCCGGCGATCTTGGCCTTGTAGCAGACGAGATGTTCGGTCGGATTGCGGATCGGGGAGGGGTCGAGCGGTGCGGGGTTCCCCTTCTCGGTTCCACTGAGGAACACCGGGTTGCCGGACTTGTCGACCGGATTGCACAGCTTCGTAATCGACTTGAGATCGTAGAGTCGTTCCTCGAACTGGTCGACCACGCGGACCTGGATGCCCTTGGGGAACTTCGGGAGCTTCGTGCCGTCCGCCAGCTTCTTTTGGGCCGAAGCTTTGTAGCAGAGGAAGTGGTCCAGAAGATGCGTTCCGGGGTCCGGGGGAGAGGGCGGGTCGACCGGGTCGGTCGGATCCTTGGCCGTCGGTACGAGAAGGCTCACGGGTTGCTTCACCGTCAGCACGAGATCGTTGCATTGGTTGACGACGCGCACGCCGCTCAGGCCGGGGAACTTCGGAGTCCCCTTCGTCGGCTTGATCTTGTACTCGAGCAGGTGGGTGGTGGGATCGATGACGCCTTCGTCGTTCTTGTTGGCGGGCAGGAGCAGAGCCTTCGGAGTGACCACCGTGTAGTCGGCCTCGCGGAACTGATCGGCGAGTCGGACAGGCCCACGCTTCTCGAACGAGTCGGTCTCGGGAGAGATCTTCGTCTTGTACGCGAGGAAATGCTCGGTGACGTACGACGGGAGCGAGCCGGCCGTTGCCGCTGCCGGCGCGAGCAGGATTGCGATGGCCACTTGCGAGACGATCAGGGTGCGAGTCTGGATCACGGAGGTCTCCTCAGGCTGGTGTCCCCGCACTCTGCCACCCTCGGGAGCGAGAGGGCAAGGTGGAGCGCCGGGGAGGTCCGCGATCCCCGGCGCTCCTGACGGAACGTCGTCGTCAAGGAACGCAGGCTGCCGGGGCGCGTACGCGCGCCCGTACACCGTTGGATGACGTTGGTTGGTCCGCTGGCCTGAACGAGTTCGTGCGCGTTCGGAATCCGATAGAGGGCCGCGTCGCCGTCGATATGGGACGAAATCCCCGGACGTCCGGTGCGTCGAGCCTGAGCACCGCGGCCTCGCGTCAGCCCCACCAGGATCCGTACGGCAGGCGGGCTGTCGATCGAGAGCCTGGCGCCCGTGAAAGTCGGCCGGGGTGCCGCGACGATTGACGCAGGTGGGTGTCGCGGCTCCTTCCGAGGCCCATTCGGTTGACTTGCGACATCCGACACCTGGCACGAGCGGTTCCGGCCCGCGCGACTGCACGAACGCACGCGACGCACGCAGGAATGCTCCTACGCAGCTTCGCGTGAACTCGGCCGATGGGTCTTCTGGGATCGGGCCGAGATGCCCGCGTGGCGAAGTTGTTTCGCACGAAGAAGACAGGAGGCTAGGCAATGAATTTCTCGATGAGCAGAGCGGTGCGTGCCGCTGCGGTGCAGGTTGTTTCGACCCTACTATTCCTTCAGGTCGCTGCCTGCGGAGATGGTCCCACCGCCGCGAACGGTATTGCTCCGCAGAGCTCTCGGCTGGAGAGGGACGGCGTCGCGGTTCGCCTCGCGCGAGGGGATGAGGTCACGCAGACGGCCGCCTACGACGTCAGCAATACCGGATACGCGCGGCACGTGGGCTTGTTCCTTTCACGGAACGCCGGAGACGTACTCGCTCTTCTGGAGGTCGAGATTCGCGACGTCGACGGCAACAACGTTGCCCTCGGGAAAACGGCAATTCACCCGTCGAGCGAGGAGGGGTACGGGCCCGAGAATGCAAACGATGGGGACCCCACCACCGCAGCGGTGACGCGAGATCCGACGCTGTGGTGGTACGTCGACCTGGAGAAGGATCACGAGATCCACTCGATCGTCGTGACTCTGCCGTCCGATGCTTGCTGCGATGGCTCGCTCGATGACATCCGGGTTGCGACGAGTAGCGACGGCTTCGAGTCCGACCGTGTGCGGATCAACCTCGTAGACACGGACGTTCCTGCGGAAGACAGCCGTGCCGTTCCGTCCTTCAACGGCTCCGTCCAGTCCGATTCTTCGTCGGCGACGTGCGACGAGTCGGATGCGGACTCCACATCGACCGACCCCAAGGGGTTTACATGCGAGACCGATGACAAGGTCAAGTTTCAGGGGCTTGCTTCCGGAACGATCTACTACACGTGCACCGACACGTCGGGTGGGTTCTCGGACTTCTTCTACACGAGTGACGTGACCCAGGATGTCTCGGGTTCTCTCACCTGCTGGACGGGCACCTATCACCTCTGCATGGAGCTTCTCGACAGCGGTTACGACGAGTGTTCGATGTTCTGCAGCAACCTGACGTTCAACACGCACAGCGTGGAGATCACCGAGATCGAGTGCGAGTGGGGCTACTGAGCGGGCCGCCCTCCGAGCTCGACGAGTCTGAGTCCCACAGCGGCCTCTTCGGGCTCGTTGAGGAGGCGGGTTGCTCGGTCGAGCTCGCCTCGCTTCTCGCGCAGGGCACGTCTGAAGCCCGGCGCTCGCGGGTTCGGCTTCAGTCGCACGCGTCGACCGAGTTCGCGAACAGGATTCCCCAGACGAAGTCGAACTGGATCGCGGTGACCCCGACGACTTCCGTCGACGAGGAGAAATAGCTGGCCGTATCCCCGTCTTCGTCCACCCCGTTCTCGGAGGTCCAGAACCACGTCGTGTCCGGGGTGCCGTTGTCGGTGACGCCGGTGTCTCCCGTCAGAGGGGTGGCGTCGGAGGCCGCATCGGAGGTGACCCCCAAGGGGGCGCCGGTGGAATCGAACGCAGCTCGCGAGTGACACGACATGCACGAGCCCGTCTGGAGATTTCCCTGTTCCGTGATCGTGTTGCTCATCAAGATCGGCTGGCCCGTGGTGTCTACGAAGCCTGTTTGTACGCCTACCAAGCGATAGTTCTCCAAGGCGGCATCGAGGCCGGCAGATCGCATCATCGCGAGGAGCTCTGGGTGGAGTGCCGGGGCGGGGTACGGGTAGTTCGGAGTCTCGTTCGGGGGCTGGTAGACTGGGGTCGTTCCGAACCGGTCTTCGCAGCCGATGTAGTCACAGCGGCCGAGAACTTTCTCGTTGACCCACGTTGCCCAGAACCAGGCCGGGATGTCCTTCGTCGAGATGTGCATCGCGGCAAGCGCATACTCCTCCCGCGACGACTCGTTCCCGTCTTCGTCGACGGTGACCGCGTAGGCGCTGTAGTAGGACGATCGGTCCTCTTTGGGCACATCGTTCATGGGCACCCAGTCGGCTTTGATCTCGATGGCCTCGACAGGGAAGGTCACGACTCTCTGCGCGGCGGCGAGCGACTGTGACGGGCTGCCGCCGGCCGCGTCGATCGCGGTCTGGGCTTCTTCGAACGCGGCGGCGAGCCCCTCGGTGTAGTAGAAGCCGTTCGACGCGATGTAGTCGAACGCGGAACGGTTGCGGCGGACTTCTTCGGGGAACTCGATGCTGGTGGCGGTTGGGGTGCCGTCCTCGAGCGTATACCAGGACAAGCTCGAGTCGCCCTCCGTGTCGATCCGCTGCGCGCGCCCGCTCAGAACCTTTTGGCGGTTTGCTTGGGCGGGCCACGCCGGTGGGGCGTCCGCGTCCGGGCACGTCGGAAAGGTCTCGGAATCGCTTGCCCAGGTTTCCCACGCGGCGCCACCGGTGACAGGGTGCGGGCGATTGACGTCGATGAAGCGCTTCCAGGCCCAGTAGTAGGGGCGGTTCATCGCGGAATTGGTGGCGATCGAGGTCATCGGAGTGAGGTCGGTGGATGGCACGAGGCTCGTGGCCGGACCGCGGCCGATCGAACGAGCCGCAGAGGCCGGCGTCGGCAGGAGTGCCATGGCAGACAGCAACGTGAGACCCGCGAGAACGAAGATCGTGTTGGCGAGGTTGTCCTTCATCATCATCATCATCTTTGTCTCCTGGATGTCGTGAAGTGTCTTAGTTCGAGAAGTCCATCTGGATCTCGAACGTGTTTGCGAGGGCGATCTCGATCTCTCCCGAGACGAGGGAGCAGCTACGCACGTGCCCGCCGATCTCGCGGTCGTCGGTGATGAAGTGGAGGTGCAGTGGGTACTCGCCGAGTCCGATCAGGCCGTCGTCGAGGACGTAGGAGTCGCCGGTGACGTAGAGACCGGACTTGACGCCGACCATCGTTGCCGTGAGGTCGGCGATGGTGAGCAGGTCCGCATCTTGCGACACCCCCTTGTCGACGACGTATTGGATCTGATCGAATACGCCGCGGAGGACGAACGTTGCGGCTCGCTCGGAGTCGTCGCTTCCGATGACGTCGTCGAGATAGCCGTTGAGCTCGGTGCTGCAATCGAGTGTTTCGTCGATCGTGGCTTCGATCGACGGATCGTAGCCGCTCATGATGCCCGAGAACGCGATCAGGCTGTCCGCCGTGAGCTCGGAGACCGCGCCGGTGGTCCCATCTGTCACGTACGCTTCGCCGTAGAGCAGGGTGGCCTCTCCGGTGGTTCCGCCCGCCAGTCCTGTCCCTGAGAAGTCCAGGATGTTGCCCGCGTCTGTCGTCGTCCCCAGAATCTGCGGATTCGCCGCGCCCCATTGTACGAGACGGTTCGAAGTGGTTGCCGCGGTTGATTCAGACTCGATCTGCGTGTCGGCGCAGCCGGCCAAGGCCAGAAGTACCGCTCCGGCAATGACACCCGTGCTTTGAAGAAACCTCTTCACCATCATACCCTCCTCCTCGTTGCTTGACGTCCGAGAGGCGTCACCGAAGCCCGCCCCGTGCATCTATCGACTCCTCGATGTCGAAAGCTGTGTGGGACGCCTCCGAAAGTGGGATCGGAAGATTCCTACGCTTCTGGAGCAGAGCTCTCGCCTGGGGCTCGTTTCCGTCGAGCAGCCGCGAGAGCCCGTCGACGAGCGGATCTTCGCGAGGAGCGCCCGTGAGCGGTTCGGGTCGAGCAGAGTTCCGCCCGGCTAGGCGGTCGGCGATTCACCCGCTCAGATCATCGTACGTGTATCCAAGCGAGCGGAAGTCGAGCATCGAGGCGTTGGTGATGCCTTCCCACCTCATGTCGGGATTGTCCGCGTACCTGGAATACGGCAGCAACTCGTCGTCGAGGTTCCACCCTTGGTTCGACCCTGAGGTCGGCTCGTAGGAGGCACCGTAGCGCGACTCCCAGACCGCCCAGAGTCGGTCGACGTTCGTGTGGTGGATCCAGAATGCGGGGTCGTTTGGGGAGCAGTCGAGGGCGGACATCGTGCCGACGAAGCTCGACGTCGTCGAATCGAACGTGCCTGAGTAGATGTCCGCGTCCCAGGACCCACCGAGCCAAACGTGCGGAACCGAGTGGAGCTGAAGGGGCGAGATTCCGAGGATGTAGTTCCGGAAGCTCGTGCTCGTGTCCGAATCGAGGTCGTAGGGCGACGAATCGTACTGGGTCACCTCCAGGAGCGCGGCGACATCAGCGGCCGTTGGTAGGTCGACGGACTTGGGCCCCCTCGTAATGAACGTGAAAGGACAGTTGGAGGTCGCGTCCGTGCCGTCGATTGTGAGCTGGGATGCCGTGAGGTTCACCGGGAAGGAGTCCTTCGCGAGGCGACTCGTGCTCAGAGAGTAGTTGTCATCGGCGTCTCCAAGGTACGGCCCGAGAAACTCGTCCGTGAAGATGACGTCTAGGCTCGAGCTGTCGGTCCAGTCCCAGTAGGGTAGGGCGAAGTCCTCCCGGATGTGGGTTCGCACGACGTTTTCGAACAGCAGGAGGAGCTTTCGATGCCAGGGAAGAAACGACGGAGTTTGGTGTGAGATGCTGTAGCCGAGGCTCAGCCGAGATTCGATTACGCTCGTCTGGTGGAACCGAACGAACTGATCGTAGTAGCTGAGCGACGGCTCGAATGGCGAGCGCAGTTCCTTCAACAGAAAGAACGCATCGAGCAACTCTGCCCGTCGCTGGTCCCCAATGTTCTTGACGTTCTCTCGCACGCGGGGCGGGCCGCTGCTCTGCCCCAGAATGCGGTCGCCGCAAGCTGCGGTCGCGCACGTTGCTGCCGTGGCCCCCAGCCCCGCCTTGAGAAATTCGCGCCTCGACGTCGTTGGTCCCCGCCTCATCATCCTCACTCCTCTCGAACCGCCACGGGCCTCAGGTTCCCGCAGGTCCTGCCAAGCTCCATTATCGGCCACGACCGGGGGCCTCTCTGTCCGACGGGTCTGATTCTCGTGTACGACGATTCCTACGGAGCAGGCTTCGGAAGGCCGGCAGCGGCGTCCCCATCGACGACGTGCGAGATTTCGTCGGCGGCCCCGTGAATCAGGAACGCCACCGCCCGTTGCGCCTCGCCGCCGCCGAGGATTCCACCGAGGAAGTCGGAGAGCCCCGTGCTGCAGTCCAGCGCCCGCTCGATCGTGCGGCTCGCACCGTCTCATCGTTCCGCAGAACGCGACGCGGTCGTCGGTCCCATTGACGCGCGCTGGTGCTAGGTAAGACCGTGTTCGATGGCGTACCGCACGAGATGAGCGGTGCTCGGCAACTCGAGCTTCTGGAGCAGGCGCGTTCGGTAGGTACTCACGGTCTTGATACTCAGACATAGGGCGCGTGCGATCTCCGAGATCCGTTCGCCGGCGGTCAGGCGACGGAACACCTGGAACTCCCTGTCGGACAACAGCTCGTGGGGTTTTAGGTGGACATCGGTCTCAGCGCGACTCACGATGCCGTCCATTAGGCTCTGAGATACGAACCGTCGTCCGATGGCGGCGCAACGGATCCCTCGAACGATGTCGTCTCCGCTGCTCGTCCTGGCGAGAAACGCGGAGGCGCCCGCTCGCATCGCGCGGACGCAGAAGTCGCGATCCGTATGTTCGGAAAGGACGACCACTCCTACGCGCTCGTTCCGGGACTTCGCTCGCTTCACCAACTCCAGGCCATCCATGTCGGGAAGCGTCTCTTCCACGACGATCACGTGCGGCTTGGCTCGGTCCAAGGCCGCTTGGGCTTCACCGCCTGTCGTCGCCTCGCCAACGCAGACGACGCCGCTGACTGTCTCGAGCAGCCCCGTTAGACCGAGCCGCACGATCGGGTGACGATCGACGATCAGAACGCCCGTATCTCGTGCATGCGAATCGCGCGCGCGGTTCTCCATACCTCCACACCCTTCCTCCCCCCGGAGCGGCGACCTCTTCGGTAAGTCGCGACGCGTAAGACGATCATCGGTTTTTCTAGGGAATTGTCACGGGGTTGAAGTGAGCGTTTGGTGGGCGAACGGTGAGCGGGGCGCCGAACCGCCCACCGACGGGTTCTGAGACACCGCCGCGCCTCGCGGCAGGAGGGTCGCGAGGGCTCCTTCTGCCGCGAGGACGCTGCTTTTCTTCGTAGGAGTCGGCCTACGAGTCGCTACTCAGCGCTGTCGCAGGAGACTGCCTGCCAAAGCTGTGGCGCGAACGCTGGCGACCACCAGTTGGGCTCGTGCAGAGACTCGTACCCTTGCCCTTTGAACAAGACTCGTTGGCCGATCGCATACCCGGTGTCGCCGGCATAGGGCTGCACATAGGGAGCGCATTCCCCGTCATCGTCGGAGCCGGGAGTGGGCGTTGGCGTCGTGGAGGGTCCGGGTGCGCATGTCGTTGCCCTCCAGAGGTGCGGTGCGGCACTGGGCGACCAGAAGTTCGGCGCGTGCAAAGAGGCATACGCCTGGCCTCCGAACGTCACGATGTCTCCGACCGCATACCCTGGGTCTCCCGCATACGGCTGAGCAAACGCAGAGCAGGGCTCGTCGGGAACTGCCGTCGGCGCCGGCGAGGCAGACGGCGAAGGCGTCGGTGTGGGAGTCGATTCGGGCGTCGCTACAGGAGTCGGGGAGGGTGGGGGCAGGCCCGACAGCCCCTGCAGCGCGGCATCGAGGAGTGGGTACTCGTACGCGCCGCCCACTTGGATCATCCCGCCGTGCAGTTGCCAGATCATCACCCCAGCCAGGTCGTGAGCAACGACGTATTCGGCGCGCAGTCGAAGCGAGCGCGCATCTTCGAACGAGATCGCGCCGCCCGCATCGAAGTACCCGAAGTGGGTGCCGGCTTCACTGTCGAAGAAGGTGTGGAACGTCGGGTCCGTCTGCATCTTGTCGAAGATCTGGTAGTAGCGGGTCTCGGTGTCGCCGGACCAATGAGCGAAGTCATGCCCTGACGCCGCCTCGCCGAGGGCTTTGGCGCCCGCCACGCTTCGTCCGTAGTGGGCCATGCCGAGGACGAGCTTGCTCGCCGGTGTTTGGCCCGTCGTCATCCAGAACTCTCGACAGCTATCGGTGTCGAAGCCTTCGTGGATCTGTGCCGCGTAGGGGTACAGGGGCGAGTTGTGCTGTGCGACGGGGTCGAAATCTCCGCCGAAGTCGTAGGAAAGCAGGTTCACGTAGTCGAGAAGTCGGGCGACGGCGCCGAAATCGTACGCATTCGTCGCGATCTGCGGACCGCAGGAGACCGCGGCGGTTAGCTCGTACTCTCTGCCCGTCGCCGCCCCGAGCTCGGCGAGTGCTTCGCGCAACTCCTGCAAGAGGAGCGTGAAGTTGGCTTTGTCGATCGGACGGCCCGCGTGCGGAGCATAGCCGGGGAACTCGAAGTCCAGGTCGATCCCGTCGAAGTCCCAATCGATCAGGAACTGGATCGAGTGGTCGACGAAGGTCTGCCGACTCGCCGGGGTCTCCAGCATCTGGGAGACCTGGTGAGAGAGGGTCCACCCACCGATGGAGAGCAGTGCCTTCGCGCCCGCGTCGTGCACGGACTTGGCGAAACCGCTCTCGTGATCGTTCCAGCCTTGGCAGATCGGAGCGTGTCGCGTGTTGTCGAAGTCGCTGAAGGGATGCCAGAAGGGCGGCGAGCACTTCACAGGTCCACCCCCGGGCCCACCGGAGAACGACGATACCCCGAGCCCAGCAAAGACGTTCTGGTCGGTGAAGTAGATGACCCCGTCCGCATCGTTCCATGCAAACGCGTACTGCACGTGCGTCAGCCGCGAGAAGTCGACACGGTCGTGCGTGAAGCCCGCGTCATAGTAGTACTCCCAATCCGCCCAGTACGCGGAGACACGGGGCTCGGTGGCTGAAGCCTGAGAAAAGGCTGTCGACGAGAGCGCGATCGTCGCGACGAGCGCGAGCAGCGCCAAAACACCGCGCCTACCGTGTCGTAGGCGCAACTTTCGAGAATGCATATTTTTCTCCGAACGCGGGACGGTGTTACGGGGCCTCGCCGAACTCCCTCGAAGCAGCGATGCCGTCCCGTACTCGCAACTTCCACCCATGTTGTTGCAGACACGTGGTGTGGTGCGTCGCGAGGCGTGTGGGTTCCGGCGAGTCCGGTCGGGGTGGTTGGGAGCGCCTCTCGATCGCCCATCGCCAGTAAGGGGGATTCTCGCGTCGCGCGCAATTCGCAGCTGCTGTGGGAGTCGTCCTATCGAGCGTGCGCATAAAAAGATTGCTTGACGCTTCGCTCCGCCCTCGCGAAATCGAGCCGTGTAGGACTGGTCCTGCAAAGGACCCTCGCGGCGTCGCCGATCTCCGTACGAGCGCCAAGGCACGAGCGTGTCACGGGCGCGATCACAAAAGCGGAGAAGAGACGACGCACGAACGACAGAATCATCGGCGCAACGGCGTTGGAGGTTGCTCACGACGCGGCCTGATCCCGATCCCAACACGGCCGAATCCTGCGCGTCGAAGTGGAGCTCGGATCCCGACAAAGAGGAGGCAAGAATGCCCATCATCAAGGCACGCCCTTTCGACTTCCAGCTCGATCTCGATCACGTCGCACTGCTCTGTATCGACATGCAGCGCGACTTCTGCCTCCCCGGCGGCTTTGCGGAATCGCTCGGGAACGACGTCAGCCTGCTTGCCCCGTGCATTCCGGTGATCGCAGAGCTCCAAGGTGCATTCCGGAAGGCGGGTCTTCCGGTCATCCACACCAAGGAGTGTCACAAGCCCGACCTGTCGGACCTCCCGACGGCCAAGCGTAAGCGTGGCAATCCCAAGCGAATGATCGGAGAGCCTGGCCCCATGGGTCGCATCCTGATCGACGGGGAAGAAGGCACCGACTTCGTTCCCGAGAACGCCCCTGAGGAGTACGAGCTGGTGATCTCGAAGCCGGGCAAAGACTCGTTCTATGGCACGGGCCTTCTCGACTACCTCCACCGTCGCAACATCTCGGGCCTCGTGATCACCGGAGTCACGACAGACGTCTGCGTGCAGACGACCATGCGTTGCGCGAACGATCGAGGGTTCGACTGCCTCTTGGTCGAAGACGGTACGGAAAGCTTCTTCCCCGAGTTCAAGGAGTACACACTGAAGGCACTGACGGCGCAGGGCGGCATCGTGGGCTGGACCGGCAAGTCGCAGCACGTGCTGGAGGTCTTGGAATAGGTTCCGCGCGCGGAGGATGCACGGATGTCTTCAGCCAACTGGCGGGTCACGGTGAGTCGGCCCGACGCCGACACCCCAACGACGATCGACGGCGTTCCGGTTCCGTATTGGCGGCTCGTCCTTCGTGGTTGCTCGCAGCTCTGCTTTCAGAGCAACGAGCTCACGGGGGCGATGCTGCTCCTCGCAGTGGTGGTGTACTCGCCCATCGGGGCCGCTTACATGCTGGTCGCGGCGACGCTTGCGCCCGGGGCGCGAATGCTCATGGGCGACCGGGGACCAGCGGTCCAGGCTGGAATACCCGGCCTCAATCCGATTCTGATTGCCCTCTCTCTTCCGACATTCTTCCACGTGACATGGGCGGACCCCGGGATGTGGGGTGTGCTGTCCGTCTCGGTCGCGTGCACGGTCGTCGTTACACGTGTGTGCGTCGCGGTTCTTCCGCTCCCGACCCTGGTCCTGCCGTTCCTTCTGGTGTTTTGGGGTCTGTCGGCGTTGGAGCCCCATCTCTCGGTTCTCCAGCCGGCGGCCGTCATTTCTACCGGACCCCGAGCGGCCGAACCGGTTACGGGAGTGCTGTCGAGCCTGGGCGAGGTCGCGTTCAGCCCGAACCCGTGGTCCGGCTTGCTGTTCCTCGGCGGAGTGCTCGTGAGCAGTCGGCGTCATGCGGTGATTGCTCTGGTTGGCGCCGCCGTAGCCGCCGCTGTCGCGTACTACCACGGCGATGTGAGCAAGGCGTCCGAGTTCAACGGAGGTCTGTTCGGATTCAACGGCGTCTTGACCGCCTTGGCCTCGTTCGTCCTCTGCGGCAGCAAGCTCCGGTTGGCGATCTTGGGTGCTCTCGCGGCGACGATGATCACACCCGCTCTCTCTGAGCTCGGCATCGTGGCTCTCTCGGCACCGTTCGTGCTCGCGACATGGATGGTCCTTCTCTTGGGTCAGGTGGAGAGCAGTTCGCTCTTTCGGCCGCCCGAAAACGAAGCGCTCGACGGCGTGGAACCCTCGCCGGACGCGCCCTCGTCGTCTTCTCCCTGATGTCTCGGAGGTGAACGCATGTCCCAGATCAAACTGTCCGGCCCGACGTCGTTCTCCGCTTTGGCGGCGGACGCGAGCCATCTACGCGATACGCTCGCGTGGGAATCGTTTCGCCCGGGCGTCGACGCGCACTGGCTCTACCGAGAGCCAGACGGCGGGCCCGCGGCGGTATTGCTGCGCTACGAGCCTGGAGCGCGCGTCACGCGTCACGAGCACGTGGGCTTCGAGCACCTGATCCTCCTCCAAGGAGACCAGTTCGATGAAGACGGCGCCTACCCGGCGGGCAGCGTGATGATCAGCCCGCCCGGAACCAGCCACTCCCCGGGAAGCCGCGGCGGATGCTTGGCGCTGCTGATCTACGAAAAGGCCGTCCGGTTCGAGGCGGCGCAATAGATCCGCGGGCCTGGATTCGTAAAGCCATCATGAAACAGGTGCGCCCAAACGACGCGCGGTCTTTCGTTTCCGCCATCGGCATCGCCATCGTCGTAGCAGTTCTCGCGTCGTCGGCCGACGAAGCGAACGCCGCCATCAACCCGTGGATCGCCGCCAATCTCTACGACAGCCGACGTTCGGATTCGGCCGGCACGGAGGCGGCCACGCCGTGGCTCCACCCGCCGAAGGCCCAACCCAACCAGGAGTGGGGCGTCTTCTCCCCTCCCGATGCTGTTGCCGTGAGCGACCTGAACAATCTCACGGGAAGCTGGGGCGGGACCCGAGACGAGCTGATGCGGCGCGGCGTCGGCGTGGCGATCGCCTACTTCGGTCAGTTCGCGGCCAACCCGGTCGGGGGCGAAGACGAGGGCGGCGCGAGCTGGAGAGGCGATCTGGCGGCGTCGGTCTTCCTCGATCTCGAGCGCCTACTCGGCTGGTCTCGCACGTATTTCATGACCGCCATGGACTGGAAGCATGGCACAGACTCGCTCTCGTCGCGCTACGTCGGAAACCAGTTCCCGATTCAGCTCGACAGCTTCGACGAGGGCAGTACCGCGCGACTGGCCAATCTGGCATTGGCGACACAGCTGTTCGGCAATACCGTCGAAGTCGCCGTCGGGCGCCTCATCACCGCCGAGGACTTCGCAAACTTGCGTCTCGCCTGTACCTCGCTCAACCAGGCGGTGTGCGCCACTCCGATCAACGCCGGCCAAAACCTCTCTTTCTCGACGTTTCCCAATGCAGTCTGGGGCGCACGCGTCAAGCTCAAGCCGGGGACGCAGTGGTACGCGCAGGTCGGCTCGTATCTCGTGTACTCCGGCTTCGGCGATTCGGCTCGACACGGGATCGACCTCGGAACGCACACCGGTGCCGGCGCCCTCACAATGGTCGAGGCAGGATACATCGCCGGTTCCGGTCCGGGCTTTCTCGCGGAGCACGGCGTGTACAAGATCGGCGGCTACTACGACTCGGAGCAGGTCACCGATCAGGAGAGCCAGTCAGCCGTGCACGGCACGGGTGGCCTGTACGTGATGGGTGAGCAGCATCTCTGGCCGCGCAGCGCAGCCTTCATGGATGGTCTTTCGGCCTGGGGCGCCTTCAGTTGGGCTCCGCCCGACCGGAACCAGCTCGAGTACATGGTGTCGGGCGGTGTCCTCTACACGACTCGGAAGAACCGAGACGGTGCGGCTCTTCTGTTCGCCTACGGCCAGTACAGTGACGATCTTCGTCGCGGGCAACGCAGCCGAAGGGAGACCGTTCAGACGGGCGAGTTGCTTCTCGAGGTGAACTACCGTCACTCGTTCGCCCCGTGGCTCTGGGTGCAACCGGACATCCAGGGGGTGATCCAACCCGACGGGCGCTCGGAGACCCCCGACGCGTTGGTCATTGGGTTCGCACTCGGACTCGTCTTCTGAGCGGCCGCGCAACCGGACGGAAGCCCCGCCAAGCACGCGCCCATTCTTGCAACGACACGCTTGCGGGTCTACAACGCTCGCGAATCCGTTGACGGCGTGTTGATTCAGCCGATCCTCAATCAGAACCCGGCCGCGAACGCTGCCGCGAGATCGAGCTGTGGGCGGGTCGCATGCATGGGGCCGCGATGCGCGTGGGAATACTCGACCTGGATGAGTCTACGGGCGAAGTCCGACATGAGTCCGACGTCGTACACATGCAGCCCAAGCCGTTCGCGCTCCTCCATATCCTGGCCGCGCAGATGGGCCACGTGCTGACACGCGACCACTTGATGGACTCGCTATGGCCCGATCAGGTCGTCAGCAAGGCAGCTCTCAGCTCGGCGGTTCGGGAAGTTCGGAGGGCGCTTCGCGCGCTCGATGTGTCCGAGGTCGTCGAGTTGGAAAGCCTGCGAAGCCGGGGCTATCGACTCAACGCGACCGAGCCGGGTGGGGCACCGTCCCTGCCCTCGACGCTTCGTCGGCGAGCTGTTCCGAGCGGCCTGGTAGGCCGCGACGGGGATTTGTCTCGGTTACAGTCGGCCTTCGCGGACGTCACGGCGAACCGCCCGAGAACGGTGCTGATCACGGGGCCCGCCGGGATCGGTAAGACCCGGCTGGTCACGGACTTCGGGGCGTCCCTATCGAGCGCGGAAGTGCTGTGGGGCTCGTGCTTCGGGGGTCAGAAGCTCCCCTTCGACCCTTGGGCGCAGATGGTTCGGTCGTTCTGCGGGGGCCGTGCCCGCGGTGAGCTGCGTTCCCTCATCCAACCTCTTGCCCCGGAACTTGCGCTCGTCGTGCCCAGCATCCGGTCTCTGTTCGACGAGATCGAGCCCACCACCACCAGAGATCCGGAGCTCGCGCGCCTGGCCTTGCTCGATTGTCTCGCGGAGCTCTTCGAGCGGATGGCTGACCACCAGCCATGCGTGCTGGTCCTCGATGACATTCAATGGGCCGACTCGTCTTCCCTTCACTTGATCTCTCGAATGGTCAGGGGGGCCTCGACTGGTCGCGTCTTGCTCATCGCGATTGAACGGACGGGGGAGGGGGCTCCGGTGCATCCGCAGTTTAGCGGAGACTCGGCGGTCGAAATCCTCTCGCTCGCACCGCTCTCGGAGAGTGACTCGAAGCGATTTCTCGCTAATCTCGATGGTCGCGACGAAGTCGATGGCCGTTGGGACGACTTGTGTTCCGTGGCGAGGGGCAATCCCTTCTTCCTCCGAGAGCTGCATCGCCACACACGCGAAGCGCAGTCGGCAGCGGAGTTACCGGAGAGCATCGAGCGACTGATCTTGCGGCGACTCAACCACCGAAGCTCCGACGCTCGAGAGCTCGTCTCCTGCGCATCGGTCTGTGGTGCGGAGTTTCGTCTGGGCTGCCTCGAGGCCATCGCGGGCGCCAACGTCGTCGACGCAACCGCGGCTCTGGGCGAACTCGAACGCGCCGACCTCATTTCCCCCGCGGTCGAGCAGAGCGATACGTACCACTTCGCTCACGAGCTGGTCCGGAGAACCGTCTACGATCAACTCCCAGCCGCACGTCGTGCCCAGTTGCACCTTGCGGTAGGACAGTGGCTCGAGACCGCTCTCGGCGTCGCCGATCACCCAGAGGCGGCGCTCAACGCCATTGGAGGCGAGGCCGCCTCCAACCTCGCCCGGCATTTCGAGGTGAGTGCGCACATCGGAGGCGCCGGGCGCGCGTTTGCATACCGGAAGCTCGCGGCGGCGGAAGCTCGACGTCGTCTCTCGTTCCAGGAAGTCGTTCATCATCTCTCGCGGGCGGCGCGGATACTCCAGGAGTGGGTCGCCACAGACAATGAGTTGCGGCAGGTAGGAGACCGGGAACGCTGCGACCTTCTCATCGACCTCGCTGACGCGGCGAGCAAGGTGGGCGACCTCCAAACGTGCAACCGCGCGACGCATGCAGCCCTACCGCTGGCACGGGCACTCGACGATCCTCTACCCCTCGCTCGACTCGCAACGACGATTCCCTTCATGCATTGGATCGACGAGAGTATTCTGGATGTCTGTGACGAAGCGCTGGGTCGACTCGGGGAGGCGCCAACGACCCAGCGAGCACTGGTCCTCGCCAGCCTCGCGCAGCGCCTGGCCGACAAGCGCGGCGAACGTGACCGACGGATGGCCCTGCTCGACGAGGCCTTGGAGATCACACGTCTCGAAGAGCACCGAGAGGGGAGATGGTACGTCCTGGACGCGTGCCTCGCGACGATCGGCGGTCCGGACGGCGTTGCTCGCAGGGAGCGACATGCTGCCGAGTACCTAGACCTCTCACGCGGGGAGCGGGGTGGTTGGGCGACGTACGCGGCTCGCGGTTATCGCCACGGCATCTTCCTTCAACAGGGCCTCCTCGAGAAGGCACGGAACGAGCTTCGGGCGATCGAAGAACTCGCAGCGTTGCACACTTGGCCGCGCTTCCGGTGGTGCGCCGCTTCCCTGCGATGCATGCATGCCCTCGTCGCCGGACGTCTCGGTGAAGCCGAAGAGCAGGCCGGCGTCGCAGCGAGCCTGGTCGCGGAGTGGAGGCTGGAGGTGGGGCCCGCCCAGGGCATCCAGTCCGTCGCACTGCGCCGCGAGCAGGGGCGCCTCAAAGAGTGCCTTGGACTCGCTCCGGCTCTCGCCTCGATGGTCTCCTCCGATGGCTGGGCCCCACAGCTCGTCGAGAGCGAGATCGGCGACGCGGAGATGCTCCGGCGGACTTTGGCCGAGGTCTACCGCGATCGGTCGGGGCCTCTCGAACGAGACAACGATGGCATATGGGTATACGCGCTCTGCTGGCTGGCTGAGGTGAGTGCGAAGCTCGAAGAGAGCGTGTTCGCCGAGACCGCCCGAGCTGAGCTCGCACTCATGGGGAACACCTGGGCGACCGGTCGACTCGGCGTCGTTACGTCGGGCAGCGTGCACCGTACTCTCGGCCTTCTGGAACTGTTGCAAGATCGTCCCAAGGAGGCGGTCGTCGAACTCGAACGTGCAGCCCAGAGCCATCACCAGCCGGGCGCGACGCTGTTGCGCCTGTGGACTACGTTCGATCTCGCCCGGGCGCGGAGCCGACTCGGCCGGAAGAAAGATCGAGACCTCGTGTCCCGGGCAATGGCGGAAACACACGAAGAGGCGTGCAGTCTCGGGATGGTAGAGCTGCAATCCCGGATCGAAGCACACGCTCGGTGACGTCTCGGCCCTCGCCGGTCGAGTGAGCACGCCCGGCCTCCCCCTCCACGAATCGGGGTTTTGTGCCCGGTTCGGTTGCGTGCGACGAGGGGTGGAGTGGTTGCACCCTAGTCGTCACCCTTCTTCGGGAGGCTCGTGTAGACCCGATTCACGAAGCCGAGCGACGCCGATTCGGCTCCGAAGGTGGGGTCGAGATCGGCGGTCGGCTTGGCCGCGCTCGACCTCGTCGAGCGTCTTGCCCTGCGCGATGAGGTCGGCCACCCGATCTCTCACCGTCTCGAGCATGCCGACGTAGCGTTGGAGGGCGGCGCGATCCGCGAGCTCTCCGTGGCCGGGGATGAGCACGGTGTTCGGACCCATCTCGGCGAGGATCGCTTTGCAGAACGCGATCATTCCGTCGATCTCGCCCCCGTTGTCGGCGTCGATGAACGGGTAGCCCGTATTGTTGAAGACGTCGCCCATGTGGACGGCGTCGTGACCGCGGAAAAAGACCGCGGTGTCCCCCGTCGTGTGAGCCGGGCCGGCGTGCAGCAGGTCGATCCGCTCGCCGTTGAAATGGAAGCGCATCGAGTCGTCGAAGCTGATCACGGGCCGGGCGTTCTCCGGGTAGGCCTCCTGCCGGTAGGTGGCGACCACCAAATTCAGGTCGTGGGACTCTCCCATGAACTTCGATGAGTTCTCTTGCGCGACGATCCAGGTACCCTCCGGCCCAAAAGCGAGGTTGCCCTGCGCGTGGTCGAAGTGCCAATGCGTGTTGATCGCGAAGTCGACGTCGCCCCCACCGACCTTCCGGATCGCCTCTCTCACCTGGGGGGCCAGTTCCGGGAACATGTCGTCCACGACCAAGACACCCTGGTCGCCCACCGACACCGCAATGTTGCCACCGACGCCAAAGAGCACGAACAGGCCGTCGCCGACCTTCTCGGTCCGGATCTCTGCACCCTCGAGCTTCATGTCGAACGCGGTGAGCAGCTGATCAAGGTTCATGGGGGGGGCCGCTCAGGCGACGGGCGCGCCGGAGACCACGAGGGCGGCGAGTAAGCTCGGCAATCTACGCATCATCCGCCCTTGTACAGACATCCCGACCCCAGACGCGAGCGGCGACGGCATCGCTCCGAGCCGTCCCCGAGGCGTTCCATTGGCGTGGGTTCGCGCACTCTCCGCAGGGACAAGCGGCGTGTGGCAATCGCCGGGCTGCTGCGCGCCCTCACACTGCTCATTACCCCTTTGATCCGCGCTCGCTGCCAACGAAGCCGCTCGGGGCCGAGCCGCCGTACTCTTGACGTTGCACGCCGTTGCGCAAGTGTGCAGGACTCGAGTCTGGACGGATGAGCGATTCCTTTCTCGACCGTGTGGGGGAGCTTCCTCACCTGGGGCTTGGTGTCTCCGCGGAATACGGGGCTGGTGCAGCTCCGCGCGCCCTCGACCCCAGCGCCCTCCGGGAGGCGTACCCCGCCTATGCCCAGTTTCTCGAGATCGGCGTAGAGGTGCGGGTGGGCATCGATCGTGACGCGCGCTCGTGGTGCGAGCGCCGCTTGCCGTGCACCTACCACTTCCTCGACGTCAATCTGGAGGATCCGGGGGATCTGGACGATCGGTGGCTCGCTGACCTGCGCGCGTTGGTCGAGGCTCTCGAGCCGGCTTGGCTTTGCGGCGACGCCGGGCTGTGGCACTTCGGTCGCCGCGAGCACGGACACACGCTCCTACTGCCACCAATCCTGAGTGATGACGGAGCTTCTGTTCAGGCCGAAGGCATCTCGCTCATGCGCACGGCGACGGGGCACGAGGTGCTTCCCGAGAACCCGCCGGGCTGTGCCTTCGTCGGGGATCTGCACATCCTGGACTATTTCGCCCGCTGCTGCGAGCGGGCGGACACCGGGATGCTGCTCGACTGTGCGCACCTGGCGCTCTACCAGCGCATGATGGGCCATCACCCGTTGGCCGGGTTGGACGGATTTCCGCTGGATCGAGTGGTCGAGATGCACGTCGCCGGAAGCCGTCGCCGCGAGCATCTGGGCTATCCGTATTTCGAGGACGATCACGGCACGGACGTGCTCGACGAGACCTGGCAGATCTTCGAACACGTCGCGACAGGCGCACGTCATCTTCGCGCCGTGGTTTTCGAGTGTGAGCGCAACCCGATCGCAGAGTGTCTTGCGGGGTTCGAACGGATCGCCCGGACTCTGCGGGAGTATTCCGGATGGCCGTGAACGTCGTTGCCGTGCAGCGCGTCCTCGTCCGCATGATGTTCGATCCGGCTTTTGTAGACGCCGTCTACGGAGACGACCCGAGCGCGCGGTTCGATGTGCCGCTGGACGCGGAGTCGCGCCGTTGGGTTCGCTCGGTCGACCGCCGTGCTTTCGGTGTCGATCGGTACCGGCGCAGTCGATCCCTGCACGATCTCCTGCTCAAGTTCACGCTCTTCGCCGCACACTACTTGCGCGGGTACGGCGATGTCGCGAAGCTCCAGGCATTCTTCGCGAGCGCCGGTTTCCACTGTGGGATGCAGCGCGGGGAATCGCTGAGCGAGCTCTTCGCCCGCTACCTCGACGGCTGTGTCCCCGCCGACGCTCGGGAGCTGCGTGACCTGCTGGCGCTCGAAGCAACGATGGCACGGGCCCGAGGCTATCGTTGTTCGTACGAAGGCGAGTGGAAGCTCGCGGACGGAGTGGCGGTCCTCCTCGATTGCCGCGTTGATCTGCAGCAGTACATGGCCGCCTTGCAGCGACTTCAGGAGGATGGAGATCCGGTGGAGTGCCTTCTCGACGAGGCCTTTCCCCTCCGGCCGATCCCACGCTCCGTCGCTCCTCGGCCGGTGGTCGCCCGAGCGACCGACCGCGTCCAGGCCGAGGTTCTCTCGTTCACCGAGGGGGATTTGCTGGCCGCGCTCTCGGCCGGAATCCGCGATGACCGTCTGCACGAGACCGCCTTTCGGCTCGGAATCGACGAGGTCGAGGTCCGCGATCACCTTTTGCGCTGGGTCGCTGAAGGGATCGTCCGAGCCCCTCTTCGAAGAGAGGGTCGAAGTCTGGGGCCGAAGGATCGCACCCACGGCTGACCACGCGGACGGCACCGTCGGGCCGCCCTAGCGTCGGCGCGGCACTTTCTTTCGCGGGGGAGTGTGCAGTAGATCCTCTCGGGGACCGCATGAGAGCCGCGTGCTGCATCACCACGCTCGGAGTCGTAGCGCTCCTTGCGAGTGCCCCCAATGGTGCGGAGGCAACGTCAGGCGGAGCCACGTCGCCTCCTCCATCCGAAGATGCGCCGAGCGTACGCGACCTGGTGAACCCTCAGCCCGCGGGCGAGGATCTGCAATCTTCGCCGTTCGCTCGCGTGTGGAGCTACGCCCGCCTCTATTCCCAGGACGAAAACCCGCTACTCCAGGAGCTGTCTCTCTCGGGGCGCTTCCAACTCGACTACGCCTGGATCCCGCGCGCGGACTTCGACACGTCGAACGTCCGTCGACTCAGGTTGGGCGGTAAGGCTCGAGTGTTCGAGTCCCTTACGGTGCACATCGAGGCCGATTTGGCCCAAGATGACGACCCCAACTTCGATCGACTCACCGACGGTTACATCGCTTGGACCCGGGACCGCGCATTCGAGCTGACCATGGGCAAGCAGAGTGCGCCGTTCACGATGGACGGCTCCACCTCGAGCAGCCGCCTACTCACGATGGACCGGTCCAATCTCGCGAACAACATCTGGTTCACCGAGGAGTACTTCCCCGGCGTGAGTGTCGCCGGGGACGCGGAGCCGTGGGTCTACCATCTCGGCGTGTACGCCTCCGGCAACACGAGTTGGTTCAACGGGAGTTCGTTCGCACTAGGCACGATCGGATATGACTTTGCGGAGGCCTTCGACGCGCGGGAGGCGCTGCTAGCATTCGACTACGTGTATAACGACCTGCATCGGGGGGACACGTTCACCGCCGACCTCGAACAGGTCTTCTCGCTGCATCTGAAGCTCGACGAGAGCGCGTGGGGTGCGCGTGCGGATGTTTCCGGTGCCCTCGGCGGCCTCGAGCAGTCGGATCTCCTCGGGGCGACGATCCTGTCGTTCTACGACTTCACCGAGAAGGTCCAGGCCGTGGCCCGATACACGTGGATTCGGAGCGACCGAGAGAACGGAGTTCGCTTTGCGCGATACGAGAGCCGGGTCGTTGAGGGGAGAGGGGATCTTTATCAGGAGGCGTATTTCGGGGTGAACTACTACTTCTATGGGCACAGGTTGAAGCTGCAGAGTGGGGTGGACTTCGCGGACATGCGCGACGTGGCCGGGGATGGCGGGGCGTATCATGGGTGGGGGTGGACTACCGGAGTGCGGGCGTGGTGGTGAGTTTGGCGGCCTCGTCCTCTGGCTACTCGCCCGCGAGAGCGGCCGCCGCCTCCTCGTGGCCGGGATCGATCGCAATCACTCGTTCGTAGCTCTCTCGCGCAGCACTCATCTTGCCTTGGGCCGCGAGTACGGAACCGAGCCGATAGTGCGCGTCGGTCGACGCCCGATTCCGTCGGACGGCTTTCCGATAGTAGCGTTCCGCCGCCGGCCAGCGCCCCTGCGTCTCGGCCACCGTCGCAAGCCCATACCAGCCACCTTCAAGGCTTGGCCGAAGCCGCGTCGATTTCCAGAACAGCGCGCCGGCCTCCCGCATGTC
The DNA here is from genome assembly GCA_029262355.1 of Deltaproteobacteria bacterium. Lineage (GTDB taxonomy): Bacteria > Desulfobacterota > Binatia > UBA12015 > UBA12015 > VGTG01. The sequence goes on along the minus strand of JAJCZO010000366.1, from coordinate 11,935 downwards.
CCCGCGCGACGCGAGAAGAAACCCAAGATTGTTCATGCTGTTGGGCTCGTTGGGCCGAAGCCGAAGAGTCTCGCGCAGATGCAGTTCCGCCTCCTCGGTTCGTCCGTCGCGCAGCAGCACGCCGCCGATCTGCGCATGTGCGAAGTAGTTGTCCGTCGTTGTCGTCAGTGCTTGGCGGAACAGCGTCTCCGAACTCTGCCAATATCCGACGTAGGACCAAGAGACGTAAGAGAAGAAGCCAAGCACGAGGATCGTCGCGCCGACGACCACCCGCGGCGCGAGGTGAGCCCGCCGAACTTGGATTCCAGCTTCCCAGACGATCGCCACGAAGATGCCGATCAACGGGATGTAGGTGTAACGGTCCGCCATCCCATGCCGTGCATTCTGGATGAGCTGGCTCACGGGAGACAACGTGCCCAGATACCAGAACCAACCAACGAACAGATGAGGCCGCGTCCTTGCGAAGAACAGGGCACCGCCGCTGAGGCCGAGCAGGATCGCGGTGCTGGTGAGGGTCGTCGAAAGGGGCAGCACGCCGGGATGTGGGTAGAACGCGGCGAGATCGAACGGCCAGACGATCCTCTCCAAGTAGAGCATGGTCGAACGCGCCGCGTTGCCGAACCGAATCGGCAGGGACAGCCGCTCCTCGGGAAACGTGCTGGCACCCGATGCGATGAGGGTGGTCGCAGCAATTGCCACCGCGATTGCCAGGAGGGGCAGCTTCTCCAAGACGAGCCGGAGCGTGGACGTCTTCGCGAACGTTGGCGTCCCGACGTTGCTGGCTGGGGAGAACGGCGCACGTCGCAGAGGCCAGTAGTCGAGTAGGAGCAGTGCGGCGGGAAGCGTTACGACGGAAGGCTTTGCCATCAGGGCGAAGAGGAAGCTTCCGAACGTCGCCAGGAGACGGCCCGCGCTCGGCGCACGAGCATGGCGGACATAGAGGATCAGAGTGAGGAACAAAAAGACCGCGCTCAGCGTATCCTTGCGCTCTGAAACCCAGGCGACGACCTCGACGTGCTGCGGATGCAGCGCGAACAGTGCCGCAACGACCAGGCTTTCCCAATAGCGGCCCGTCGCGGCGAAGAGTGCCCAGCAGAGGAGAAGCGTCGCGAGGATGTGGAGACCCAGGTTGACGGCCAGGTGTCGGCCCGCATCCAGCCCAAAGGCCTCGACATCGACCATGTGGGCGATCCATGTGAGCGGATGCCAATAGTGCGCTTGTCGCGTGTCGGTGAGAGCCCAGACCACCGTGCCTGGCCGCACGCCGGCTTTCACTGCGGGGTTTTCCGTGACGTAAAGCGGGTCGTCGTAGTCTAGGAACTCGTGGTCGACGACGCCGCCGTAGACCAGTGCCGTCACGGCCGCAAGGACGAAGAGCGCAATCCATCCGCCTGGAGTGGGGATGCGCTCGCGACTCATGGTTGCCGTCCTCGATGTTGGTCGTGGGCCTGCGGCGCGGTCACTCCGCTGCGCCTGCGCTGCTCGCGGGAGCGCCCCACCCCCCGAGGGGGCCTCGTGGGTCGCCTCGGAGGCAGAAGACCCCGATCGCCGCTACTGCGCCGGAAGAACCGCGAGGCACCCATTCGAGCCGACGGTGCATGCACCGGCCCGGATGCGGCGCTTCCCGCCTTTCACGTCGAACCGACAGAAGTGGCGGTCGGCGAGAGCGTTCGCCGTGAGTGCGAACGACTCGAGCGGAGCAAGGATCACGTCGCCGGAATCGTTGGTCGTGGTTCCGGAGTCGGAGATGGCGCGGATTCGGACGGTCGTCGGGGAGTTGGCTACGTTCACCGCCTTGCATTCCAGATCTTGCCCGAACGTCAACTGAAACGAGAGGGGAGCCGTGTACATCGTTGCCGCGTGCACCGGAGTGGAGAACCCCAGCAGAGCGGCAAGCCCGAGAGTGACAGCGCGTCGCAAAGACATGTTCCGACCTCCGTTCACTGCGCGACGGCTGCCGATTGGCAACCGAAAGTGAGGGCGAACTCGCATGCCGCTGCGCGAACCTTACGGCGGCCGCCGGTGACGTCGAAGCGGCAGACGAAGTCCCCGGTTTCGTCGCAATGCGCGAGAGCGAAGGTGCCGGTCTGTGGGGCGAGCACCGAGCTTCCGAGGTCCGTGGTCGTGCCGTCGCTGGCAACGGCCTCGATGCCGACCGTGACGTCGCGACCGCTCACGTTGACGACGGTGCACTCGAGGCACCGGTTCACGCCGCTGACCTCCAAGGGTTGCGTGGTCAGGACCGCGCCGTGCGCCGAGCCCGCCGCGACCAGGAAAACGAGCGCGAGCCAGAATGTGCTTTTCTTCATTGTACGAATCTCCTCGGACGTGGGCGGGGCTTCGAAAGGATGCTCCCATTGTGCCTCACTCGCCGCGGGCTCGACAAGAAGGATTTTGGCCGGTGGCGGGCTCGGGCCTCGGGCGACTCATGCTGTCGGGCATCGGTTCTGCGTCGGCTTCTCGCAAGGCCCCTCGGGCCACGCCCGTCTAGCGGAACGCCGGAAGGACCTTCTCGCCGACGAGGCGCGTCGTTCGGAGGTCGTCGACGCGCCCGAACATCCCAATGAAGCCCGTGACGCCCGCCTCGAGGTACTCGTGCATCCGGTCGATCATGGCCTCGGGCGTTCCGACGATGGCGCTCTTGGCCATCACATCGGGTGTCGTATTCCACGCCTTGGCCAGTCGGTCGAGGCGGGCTCGTGCGCGGCTGGCGTCCTCGTCGATGATGACGTTGCCGAACCACGTCTTCTCGATCGCGTCGACGTCGGTGCCTTCGGTCGCGCAGTGCGCGCTCAGGACCTCGATCTTGTGCCGAAGCTCGTCGACGGTACCGCCGTGATTCCACATCACCGCGTGCCGGGCGACGAGCTTCAGCAGGACCTTCTCGCCGCCGCCGCCGATCAGGATGGGTGGGTGCGGTCGTTGCACGGGCCGCGGCGCGGCCCACGCATCCTTCAGTGAATAGAAGCGTCCTTCGAAGCAAGGCCTGTCCGTCGTCCAGAGGAGCTTTTGGAGTCGGAGCGCCTCGTCGAGCTGAGCCAGGCGCGTCCCGACGGTCGGGAACTCGTATCCGTAGCCGCGGAACTCCTCTTCGAACCACCCGGACCCGACGCCGTGGATGAATCGCCCACCCGAGATCACGTCGATGGTCGCGGCCATCTTCGCGGCAAGCGCCGGGTTTCGATACGCGTTGCACGCGACCAGAAGCCCCATGCGTATCCGCTCGGTCTCGCGGGCGAGCGCGGCGAGCAGCATCCAACCATCCATCTGGCTCTCCGAGCGGGCACGGATGACCGAGTAGAAGTGGTCGTCGAGCCAGACCGAATCGAACCCGAGGCTGTCGGCCTGCCGCCAGTGGGCGGCAAGCGCGTCGTAGGTCGTGCCTTCCTGAGGCGTTTGGATGCCGAAATGTAGTGGGATCGAGGCCATGTGCCTTGGCTACCCGAATCGGCTAGCGCGATCGAGCGGATTGGCGAGGCAAGGACGCATCACCGCGTTTGCGCCGACCTCATTCGGAGGTGCGACGGCACTGTGCGTCCACGATGTTGGCGATCGCGCGCGGTTTCGCGCGATCGCCAACAAACCGGAGACCGTTCACGTTTCGGCCGACGGTGCGGAAGCTCCGACGGCACCCCCTCGGCGTGTGAAAGAAGAGACCAGGCGCGAAGTGTTTCGGGTTTCACTGGAAGACTCTCGTGAGTTTCACGCGATACTAAACGAGCTAAACGACGTGCTCGGTCCCGGAATCGACAAGGCCAACGTCTTTCGCGGATTCGTCACTCTCTGGAATCTGTCTAGACGAGAGCTCCTCGAGGCTGCTCGAAGCCACGAGCGCATCAAGCCGCCCAATACCCGCGAACCGAGCGAGGTCTTCGCCGTCGACCAGCTCATACATGAAATCGAGGCGTCGGCCTTCCGGCGCTCGCGCTTCCGCAACCGATAGCCCGCCAAACACCGGGGCACCTTGGTGCCGAGGTCGCCTGGCGGAAATTGACAAAGATTGCCAAGATGTGAGACCATGCATCTATGGCCACGATGAATATCTCCCTACCGGACGCACTTCGTGAGTTCGTCGAAGAGCAGGTCTCAGAGCACGGTTACGCTGGCGCCAGCGAGTACGTCCGGGAACTCGTCCGGGAGAGGAAAGCTCGCGCAGAGCTCGAGGAGAAACTCCTCGCCGCACTCGACGGAGAAGACGACGGAGAGTTCTCTGCCGACTTCTTTAAAGAAGTTCGAGACGGTATCGAGCGCCGCCAGCGCAAAGGGGGCAAGTGAGCGTCCCGGTCACCCGTCGACGACAAGCCACCGCCGAGCTCCTGCACCAGGTCGCTGAAATCGAGAAGGACAACCCCGACGCCGCTCTCCGTTTCCTCGACGCATTTGAGCGAGCCTGCGCCCAGCTCGCCGAGCAGCCCGAGATGGCGCCGCGCTATGAGAGCGAGAATCCGCGCCTGGCCGACGTCCGACGCTGGGTCATCCCGGATTTTCCCGGATACCTCATCTTCTACCACTACGATGGAACCCAAATCTCTATCCTGCACCTGTTCTCTGCCAAGCAGGACTATGACAGCAGGCTTCGAGGCGAGCCCAAGGATTAGGCAGGGTTCCGCCCTTTTCGTCTGACCCTGGAAAGCGGGCCGGGCGAAAACGCCGGTGAGCGGGGACAGCTTTCGAGCACTGACCCTCGAGAGGCCAGTGCTCACCTGGTCCTCGAGCTCGCTGCTGCGAGTCTCTCGGACAGCTCGAGCGCGTACCGGGACGAGCTCGCGGGCCAGGGCCCGACTCGCCGCCCTGCGCTTTTCGCTAGAGGAGCTCCTTCCGGGGAGGCCCCGGAAGGAGCAGCACACCGGATGCACCTGCGGTGTTTACAATCTCTCGTCTTTTCTTCGATACTTCGCGCCGCTAGCGCGTTAACAAGCTGTTTACGGAGTAAGGGAGGGTAGGGCGAAAGCCCCGTGTTTTCGGCGCATACGTCCGTTTACGAACATGGCGACCACGCCGCTTGCTGTCCGAGTTGAAGAGAGCACCAAGGCCCATCTCGAAGCTGAGGCCCAGCGAAACGGGATGAGCCTGTCGGACCACGTTCGCGCCATCCTCGAGCGGCACGTCACCGGTCAGTCCCCGGCTCCCGTCTCCTCCAATGACCACATCGACGGCGCCGAGATTCTGGCAGAGGTGACGCAGACCCTCGGCGAACTCCGAGGCACTCGTGGTGAGCTCGCCGAACTTCGCGCCAACCTCCGAAGGGCCGTCGCTGCCATTCTGACCGTCGCCGGCGATACCGACCGCCACATGACGGTCGAGCAGGCCAAGGCCTGGGTGAAGAAGAACCTGGTCGAAGGGCAGGGCGGCTAGCGTGCTCTCCATCTCGAAGTGCGGGAGCATCTCCTACTACCTGGACCTCTCCGAGGGAGACTACTACCTCCAAGGAGGAGAGCCCCCGGGCGAGTGGCTCGGCCGGGGAGCTGGAGCTCGCGACCTCTCGGGAGAGGTCGCCCGGGACTCATTCGAGGCGCTTGCTCGAGGCTTCGACCCGAAGACCGGAAAGGCGCTCGTCCAGAACGGTGGAAGTGCCCGGAGACAGATGGGATGGGACCTGGCCTTCTCGGCTCCCAAGTCGGTCTCGGTCGCCTGGGCGCTCTCGGAGCGCGACGTTCGACGGGCCATCCGGGAGGCGCAGGCCCGGGCCGTAAGAGTCGCCGTCTCGTTTCTCGAATCCGAGGCGGGCCTCTCCCGAGCCGGGAGCGGGGGCGGCGACGTCCAGAGAGCGCTCTGGACCGGAGTGGCGTTTGAGCACGGGACCTCGAGAGCGCAGGACCCGCAGCTTCACACCCACGTCGTGGTTCTAAACCTCGGGCTCTGCCCGGACGGGAAGACTCGGGCGCTAAAGACCGAGGAGCTTTTCCAGCTCAAGATGACCGCTGGGGCAGTCTACCGCGCCGAGCTCGCTCGGGAGCTCGAGCAGCTCGGTTTCGCGGTCGAACGCCACAGCCACCACGACCCCGAGAAGCGTCGCACCCACTCGTGGTTCGAGCTTACGGCGGTTCCCTGGGTGTTGGCGATCGCGCGGTTTCTGACGATCGGCTACACGAAGCCTTCCGGCGAAGACATATTCACCCTGGAGAAGCACATCAAGGAGGAGCAGCGGCGGGTACGCGACGTGCCCGGTCGCACCGGACTCCTCGCGGAGCGCCGGCGCTACTCGTTGTTCGACGAAGAGTTGATCGAACGCTACCTGCCCTTCGACATCCCGAACGTGTACTTTCAGCGAAGTGAGCCGGCTTCCGGATCTCGCTGAGACGCTCCTGGGCGTCGCACGCGCAAGAGCAAGCCCGAAGATCCCCGACCCGGGCTGCGAGGCCCGGCGTCACGAGCGCGAGCTCGTTCTAGTCCAGATAGCCGATTGACCGCAGCCGTTCGCGCTGCTCTTCGTCGAGCGAAACCGCCTCGGCCGCGCCCAGGAGATCGGCAAGTTCCCGGTTCTCGCGGCTCCAGCGCTCGATGTCCGTTACGGCGCGCTCGTGCCAGGACACCTCGGCACACGAGGAACGCCGCTCGGAACGGTCGTCGGCGAGATCGTAGCACTCCGGGCCGGATGGTTTTTCGATGTGCTTGGTCTCACCGCGACGCACGGCCCGTTGCGCGAAGCGTGGGTCGCGGATGCCGCCGAGTCGAACGTCGGTTTCCGCGAACACCGGCCGGTCGGGATCGAAGTCATCGGCGAGCACGTCACTGCCCACCATCGTCTTGGCAATCGGGAGCTCGACTGCGGCCACTAGAGTCGGAGCTACGTCAATGAGACTGACGACTCTGTCGGACACTCGCCTCGGGGGGCGGCCCGGCAAGCGCAAAACCCACGGGACGAATAGTTGCTCCTCGTAGAGGGTCTCACCGTGGTTCCAGCCGCCGTGCTCGGTAAACTCTTCGCCGTGGTCGGCGACGACGGCGATCAGCGGAGCGGGGCGCGATGTCCTGGTGTCCAGCCAGGCGATCAAGTCGCCGAAAGATTGGTCCCAGGCGCGGATCGCGCCGTCGTACGCTTCGATGTACGATCCCAGGTCCGCCTTGCCGGGCAGCCGGAGATATTCCGGCATGGAGAGTCTCTCCTGCGTCGTGAGCCTGCGGTCGGAAGCTGCCGGAAGAGGGCCCAAGGCCGCGGAATCACTGGCGGGATGGCGGTCGAAGGGACCATGGGGGTCCATGTAGTGCAGGTACAGGAACAGTGGGCGCGGATCGCTCCTCGAAATGATGTCCCGCGCGAGGTCGTTTACCCGAGGCGCGTTCACCGTCGGCAGCCGAAGGTACTCCTCGAACCCGCGCGCGAGGCCGTGCTCCTCGTTGATCAGCCATGGGTTGGTGATGACCGCCACCGTGCGGTAGCCCTCGCTCGCCAGTACCCCTGCCAAGGTCTTCACCGCAGGTCTCATCGCCGTCATGTCCTCGGCGTGCGCCCTTGCGCGCAGGCCGTGCGCACTCGGGTACAGACCGGTCAGGACGGAGGCCACGGACGGGAGCGTCCAGGAAGCTGGGGCAACCACGTGCTCGAAAACCGTCGCCGACTCGGCGAAGCGATCGAGGTTTGGCGACGTCGGCCGTCCATAGCCGTAGAGGCTCAGGTGATCTGCGCGCAGGGTGTCGACCAGCAGCAGATAGATGTCCCGCCGCTTCGCGCCCTCCGGCGCCGGTCGGTCGCAACCGGCCACCAGGGAAAAAGCCACCCCGATCGCTGCTGCGATCGAGAGTCGGGCGATCGTCCGCTGCGCTGGTCGGCGACCCACCCGACCCGTCGATATCTCGTTGGTTGCAACGGCCATTGCAGTCCGAAGGGTAATGTCGCAGAGAACCTAGCTTTCTTCCATCGGGGGCTGTCGGTATCCTCGTGACTCGGGATCCGGGCACACGCGGTCTCGGCGTCTGGTGAGGTTCAGCTTGCGGACAGAGTCTACTTCCGAACTGCGCCCCGCTTCGTCTTTACCGACGCGGGGATCGGAGTCGGTGAGACGCGCCTTCGGTCTGGCGATGCTCTTCGCGCTGGCCTCCGCCTACTTGAGGCTCGGGCTCTTCATTCCGATCGAATGGGCGGATGAGGGGGTGATCGTCTACGCGATCTGGCGCGTCGCCGAGGGGGAGCTTCCCTATCGCGATTTTCAGCAGATGTACCCGCCCTCCCTCTTCTTCCTCGGTGGGTTTCTCTTCCGCCTCTTCGGAAGCGACCTGGCTGTCCTGCGTTACCTCGTGCTGGCCACAAAGGCGGCGACCTGCGTGATGGTCTACGTCGGTGCGCGACGAATCTCCGGCCGGGCCTTCGCGCTCATCGCCTACGCGGTCGCCGTTGCACTGCTGGGGATTGCCTGGCCGATCTTGACGACTCCGTACGCGAGCTTCTTCGGTACCGCGCTGTGCCTCGCAGGTCTCCTCTCGTTCCTGGCCTCCGAACGACGCCTGTTGTACGGGTGCGCCATCGCGGGGCTCTGCTTCGGGATCGCGGCAACGTTCAAGCAGACGACCGGCGCCTTCGCGTTCCTTGCACTCGCTCTCTTCTTGCTGGTCGACGAGGGGGAGGGGGGAAGCCGCCCGGGGCGGATTCTGGCGACCCTGGTCCGCACGAGTCGCTGGTTCGTGCTCCTCTTCGCCGCGGCGGTGTCGGTCTTCTACCTGGCTCCGCGCAACCCCCTCGGGAACCTCGCGCTGCTCCTAGCGCCCGTTCTCTTCCTGACCGGCCATCTGGCCCTGCGGGAACTTCGCCGACCGCCGGCTCCAGAGAACCAACTTCGCAGCTTCTGGGGTCTGGTTGCGCTCACGCTCGCCTTCTTGTTGCCGCTGGCGGGCTACGCGACCTTGTATGTTTCGCTTGGACTCGGGGCCGAGATCCTCTTCAACATCGTCTCGGGGATACCGTCCGCCATAAGCTGGATCTCACCCTTCCCGGCGCCAACCATCACCTTCGTGCTGTGGCAGGTGGCTGGCTTCGGTGTCTTCGCGTCGGCCGTGATCTGGCGTGGTCACTCGGCTGGAACGCTGCGAGGCCGGCGGTTGTGGACGTTCCGCGGCCTGCTTGCCGTCTCGCTGCTCGCCCTCATCGCACTGGCGGTGCAGGGATGGCAGGCGAGGGCGGAGACCCACTGGTTCTGGGCCTCCTCGGACCTTCTGTTCAGCTTGCCCTTCGTCCTGGTCTGGCTGTCGATCGCCGAGGTGGTCCGCCTCGGCCAGGTGGAGGTGCCGAGCGGGTCGGCCGGCCAACGTCGCGCGTTCGTTCTCTTCACGGGCTACGCGACCATGGCCCTCCTGTGGCTCTACCCGGCAGCGGACATCTGGCACATTCTGGGGGTTCTGCCGAGCTGTCTGCCGCTGCTCGCCTACCTGCTCGAACGCTTCTGGCAGATTCCGGGGGAAACGGGTCGAAACCTGCGCTCCCGGCAGCTCGGAGCGGCGGTGCTGATCGGTGCCTTCTGTCTGGCCGTGGTGCTTCCGGCCGCTGTCGATCTCCTCCGAGAATGGCGCGCCGAGCCTGCGTTCGTCCCGTCACTTCCGCGCGCCACTGGCGTACGAGGCGTCTCGCGGCCGTACTCCTCCCACCCCAGCGGTGGCGATGTCGTGCGCTATCTCAACCACGAGGAACGGCGCGACGAACCGATCTTCGTCCTTTCGGGGAAGCCGCTGTTCTACTTCCTCACCGATCGTGTCTCGCCCGTTCAGGAGTCCGAGTACCTCCTGTATCTGGCGGCACACGACTCGATCCACCAGGAGACGGCTCGGGAACTGCTCGACGAGGCCGAGTTGATCCGTCGGTTCCGGGAGGTCCGTCCGCTGATCATCGATGATGGGTTCGACGATCGAGGGCAGAATGTCCGCCTCATGTACCCCCGTTTCGCCAGCTTCCTTCGCGCGAATTACCGGCCGGAGAAGAAGTTCGGTAGGTTCCAGGTATTGAGCTGGCATTCCGGCCGCGCCCACCCCTAAGAACCGAATCCGGTAGAGGAGCTACGCTGTTGGCCTCAGAGAAACATGCCGAACCGCGGCTGGACGAATTGCGCTGGGTCGACCTGCCGTCGAACCGGGACGAGCGCGGAATCCTGACGTCGGTCGAGAGCGGGCACGACACGCCCTTCGCCATCGAGCGGATCTTCTATATGCATCACGTGGTTTCAGACCGAGGCGGGCATGCCCACATGGATACCGATCAGGTGGTGGTGGCCCTGACGGGCGAGTTCGACATGGAGCTCCGCGACGGGAAGACCTCGGTCACCTATCGGATGGACGATCCCACCCGGGGCCTCTATGTGCCAAGGATGCTGTTCATCAACATCACCGGCATGTCGCAGGAGACCGTCTGCCTGGTACTGGCAAGCACCCATTACGACATGTCTCGCTCGTTCCGCCGCTGGGAGGACTATCTTCGCGCACTCGGTCGTCCTCCCGACCCGACGTCGAAGGCAGGTCCATCGTCACAATGAACGATCTTCTCTCGTCGGACGAGACGGACCTGTCCTTCTACTCACCCTACAACTGCATTCCCGGTGTCGATCGCGACATCCTGGTCGAGCAGGTCGTGCGACCTTGGTTGTCGGCGTTCCTCGAAGATCCCGACCATTCGGTTCGAGTCGACGGCGGTCTCGTCCTCCATTCACATCTCGAGTGGGATTCGAAGTACTTCGGATTCCCCATCGACAAGCTGCACGCCACGTTCGGCGTTCAGCGCCGTGCCGCTCTCAGCCAGCTGGTGAGAGACATGGAGCTGAAGCACGAGAAGTTCTATCTCTATGCAGACGTCGCTTCGGAGCACACGGCGACTCTCCAGGCCATGACAGGCCTGGGGTTCCGATTGATCGAACCGCGCATCACGTTCTTGCGGGATCGGTTGTCCTCTTTCGATGAGCCGCGACACGCGGTCCGACGCGCTCGCCTGGAAGACATCCCGCTGCTTCGCGACGTGGCCGCGCAATGCGCCAACGAATTCGATCGTGTCCACGCGGACAGCTGCTTTTCCGACGAGATCGCGAACGGATATCTCGCTAGCTACGTAGAGAATTCGGTTCGAGGGTTTGCGGACGTGGTCCTGGTGCCGGATGCCGAGAACGTGCCGACGAAGGCCTTCCTGACCGGCGCGTACTCCCTCGAAGGTTGCACCAAGCTCGGCCTCGAGGTCTCGAGACTGGTGCTGGGAGCGGTGCATGCCGAATGCTCGGGCTGGTTTCGCAAGCTGTCTTCGGAAATGACCTACGACATGCGCGACAACGGCGCGGATTGCATCTTGATGACCACCCAGACGGCCAACCGGGCGGCCATCCGGGCGATGGAGAACCTGGGCTACCGAATCGGAGCGGCCACGCACATTCTCGCGTACGCTCGGCCGTAGCCCAAGTCAGTAGATCTCATCGATCACCGCCTCTGGGCGGTGATTCACCTCGTCGAAGATGCGCCAGATGTACTCGCCGATGATGCCGAGCATGACGATGACCAGTCCGAGGAGGAAGGAGGTGATCGCGGCCAAGGTCGCGAACCCCCGATTCGCTTCGAATTCTTCGTGCCCGGACAGCGCCAGCACGATCACGACGATGCCATAGAGAAAAGCGAGGGTCGCCACGCCGAGCCCGACGAGCGAGATCAGTCGCAGGGGCACCATCGAGAAGCCGAGCAGGGAGTCGACGAAGAGCTTGAGCCGCTTGCGGAACGTCCAGCGAGAGACGCCGTGCTCGCGGGCCTCACGCTTGTAATGGATCACCGAGGGCTCGAAGCCCAGATAATGGGCGAAGACCGCGACGTTGATGTTCTTGCCGGACTGCTGCAGGTAGGGGAGCAGTGCGCGGTCCATGAGCATGACGTCGAAGCCGCCCCGCGGGTAGTCGCTCATCACGAACAGCTGAACGAGCTTGTGGAATATGGAGGCTGAGAGCCTCGAGCTCCACGACCCCGCGCGCTCGGCGCGCGCACAGAT
>JAJCZO010000365.1 GCA_029262355.1 Deltaproteobacteria bacterium | reverse complement strand
CCCCCTCTCCCGCTCGCACTTCCCGTCACGGCGCAGATCCAGTCTTCCGCTGGGGCGTGCTGGAAAGCCTCCTTCGCTTCGAGCGGAGTGATCAAGAACACGCCGGAGCAGTTCAAGGGCCGAGCGCGACCCCCTTGCGGAGATGGGATCGTGTCACCGGGCGAAGCCTGCGATGACGGTAACGAGCTCGACGGCGACCATTGCTCGGCCGATTGCTCGCAGGCGACTGCCATTTGCGGTGACTTGCAGATCGGTCCGGGAGAGGCCTGCGACGATGGGAACACGTCAGGCGGAGACTACTGCAGCGCCGATTGCTCTGCCGAGACCGCCGTGTGTGGAGATTCCGCAGTCGGCCCGGGGGAGTGCTGCGACGACGGCAACACGATTGGTGGCGACGGCTGCGAGGCGACCTGTGACTCGGGCGCTCTGTGCCCGCCGCCCTGCTTCAATAGCCCGGGATCCTCCAACTATTGCAGCCTCAATGGCGGCGGGTGCGACCCTTGCACCGCGGGATTGGGCGATTGTGACTTTGATTCCCACTGCGCCCCGGGGCTGAACTGCGTGAATGACGTTGGCCCTCTGCACGGCTTCTCTGTGGGCATCGACGTCTGTCTCCTGGTGGTGTGCGGCAACGGCCTCGCCGAAAGCCCCGTCGAGGCCTGCGACGACGGCAACACGGCCGATGGCGACTACTGCTCGGCCGACTGTTCTCAGGTGACCGCAGTCTGCGGTGACGGGTTCGTGGGGGTGGGCGAAACGTGTGACGACGGCAATTTGATCGACGGTGACGGCTGCGACTCCATCTGCAGGGTGACAGGGTGTCCCAACGGCCACGTCACCGCCGGCGAGGAGTGCGACGACTTCAACACGATTGAGGATGACGGCTGCGACTCCAAGTGCACCTTCACCGCCTGTGGGAACGGCATCCTCACTGCGGGTGAGGAGTGCGACGACGAGAACCTGGTCGACAGCGACGGGTGCGAAAGCGACTGCACCTTGCCGTAGCGCGCGTCCCTACGGCGCTGCGCTGGTCCGGAGGGAACGGCCGACTCCGGGGCTCGGAATCTCTCCGCTACGAGGTTTCCGCGATTTACAGGAGCGCCGCGAGTCGCGATCACCCGTGCGCTCCTTCCGGTCGCAGATCGAGACGGAAGGTCGTGTCGATCGCCGTACACGATACCTCGTACGTGCCGGGCTCGATGCGTGGGAGCTGGATGGTGCCGTCTTGGCCGGTGCGCGCAGAGAACAAGGCCCGTCCTTTCTGGCGAAGGTGGACGCGTTGGCCGGGGAGACCTGCGCCGTTCGGATCGTGCAGGGACAGCACGAGCCGCACCGCGTCCCCGTCGGGGAACACAGTGGCCTCGATCGACCCTGCAGCTGCCTGCAAGTGGAAGCGAACGGGCTCGCGCGACGCCTGGTCGTTCGATCGAACGGCGGCCGTGGCCCCGGTCGGCTCGAGCTCGAGAAGTGGCGCGACCACGTGGCGCCGCACGAGCTCGAGTCCGTCTCGGCCGATCTGGACCACGAGCTCGGTGAGCGACGATGTCGAGTCGTCACGCCAACGTGACGCCACCCGCTCGGCGAGCGCCTCGGGTACCGATGCAGTGGCCCGGTCGTTCATCGCGTTCATCCGCAGGAGGGCGTTGGCCTCCTGCAGGCAACGATCGCACACCTCGATGTGTTGGTCCGCTCGGGGGAGAGGCCGGGGTTCGACAAGCGACAGCATCTCCGAGTCCGAGAGGCACTCCGGCTTTCTCGGACCAACCGAACCTGCACGATCTTCGGCATCCCGGACACGGACGCCGCGAGCGACCCGCTCCAGCCGTCGCTGCGCCCGGGCGCACGTGGCGCACTGGAGGACGTGGCGGCGGACCTGCTCCTCGACACCCGGTTCGAAGTCCTCGAAGGCCGCGTCGACGAGCCGCGAGAGCATCTCAGGGGCTGGGCAATCCGTACTCATGGCGGTGCCTCCTCGACGTTGGTGGCAGAGGACTCGAGGCTCTCGGCCATCCTCTTTCGCAACCGAAAGAGGCGCGAGCAGACCGTTCCCACGGCCTGGCCCCGCAAATGGGCGATCTCCTTGTACGGTGTCGTCACTTTGTAGCCCTCGATCTCCTTCGCGACCCGCTCCCGCTGGCGACTCCGCTTGGCGAGAGACGCCTCCAGCTCCTCGCAGCGGGCCTCGAGTCGACGCTTTCGTTCGTCCCTTCCCGAACCCAGAAGACGAAGCCGTTCCCGAATTTCTTGCAGCTCCTGTTGCCGGAGTAGAATCCAGCCCCAGGCTGAATCGAGTTCGTCGCGCAACGCAGTTGCCTTGGCGTCCTTGGAGCGGAGGCCTTCCTGCACGTCGATCACGGCAACGAGCGTGTCGCGGAGCGACCTTCCGGACAGGCGGGCCAGGAGCCGCAGCTCGTCGGGTTCGAGATCCCGCTCGACCAGGGAGAGTAGCCGGAGGTCGAGACGCTCCTCCGCGCTCAACCCGGCCAGGATCCGAGCCGCGTCGGCCTGACCTACGCGCGGCTCGGAAGCCGTCTGCGGGTCGACGCCGCGAGGATCGGCAAGCACGTCCTCCAGGGTGTCGCCGCCGTCTTCGGCCCCCAGCGAAGCGTTCAAGGAGACCGTACGGAGCTCGCGGCGGGTACGCTGCCATTCGAGGAACAGCGCCTTCAGGACGTAGAAAGACAGGAAGGTGCGAAGCTGAATCTGATTGCGCCCCTCGAAGGTCCGCAAGCGGTGGAACACCCGATCGCCCTCGAACACGTACACGTAGAAATCGGCGACGTCCTCTTCGTCGAGGCCATAGATCTTGGAGGGGAAGCCGTAGATGCTCGGTCCGTAGGTGGCCTGGAATTCGCGGCGTGCGGCGGCATCTCCCTCCACGCAGGCAGTCAGCCATGCCGGGACCGGTGCCGATTCGTCCTCGCGAGTCACCGGGACGACCTTACGACGGACGAGCGCCCCCCGTACAGCATCGGTCTTCCCCGACGGCCGCGGTTTCTGATATGGCCGGCGTACCGTGGGCCAACCGCTCCAGCTCACGATCCTGCGCCAGGGCGACACCCTCCTGCTCGATCTGGCTGAGGTCGGCTCCCTGATTCCACGCAGCGAGGTGCGCGTGGAAGAGGGTTTCCTGCGCGACCTCGTCGGAGAGCTCGAGACGGCGGGAACCCGCGGCGTGACGGAGGGCGGGGTGACGGCGCTCCGGGAGCTGGAGAGGATCGGCGGCCTGATCTTCTCCCATCTCCTGACCGACGACGCGCGCCGGCATCTGTTCGAGACGCCGCCCGGAGGGCCTCTGTACCTGCGCCTCGACGAAGAGCTGCTCCAGGTGCCGTGGGAGCTCTGCCACGACGGCGAGCAGTTCCTGACCAACAAGTTCGAGATCGGGCGCCAGGTCATCACCGGCCGGAGCCTCCCGGCGGGCGACGCGCCCACCCGGCAACGAGATACGCTTCGCGTTCTCCTCGTGGCGGACCCGACCGAGACTCTGCCGCAGGTGACCTCCGAAGCGGAGCGGCTGTGCGAACTCCTCGACGCGGTCCCCAACGTCGACGTCACCTTGATCGGTGGACGCGGCGTGCGCCGCATCCCGCTTCTGGCTGCGCTCGGCGAGCACGACGTCGTGCACTTCGCCGGCCACAGCCACCACGACCCGCAGCGACCGGAGCGAAGCGGCTGGCGTCTTCACGAAGGGTTGCTCACTGCCTCGGAGCTCAGCAAGGTCCGACCCGCCCCGATGCTCGTGTTCTCCAATTCGTGCGAAGCCGGTGCGAGCGTCGCTTGGACCAGGGACAGCCGTTACGAGGGACACGTCTTCGGAATCGGAAGTGCGTTTCTCCTGGCGGGAGCCCGAAACTACATCGGCACCTTCTGGGTCGTACACGACGACGACAGCGCCCAATTCGCAACGGCGTGCTACCGCACGCTCGCCGCGGGCGGAAGCGTCGGCACCGCGCTGCGCGAGGCTCGGTCGGACGCGCTCCAACGCCACGGTGCCGACGGGCTCACGTGGGCGAGCTACATCCTCTACGGCGACCCGGCCTTCGTGCCTTTCGACGGCGGGTCGGTAGCCGAGCCGGATCCCCCGAAAGAGTGGCGCCACCCGCCGCCTGCTCGTCGCCAGGCCTCGGGCCGCACGCGCTATACCGTCGACCTGGCACCCGGCGCCGCGGATTCGAGCCTGAGCATCGAGCGCGCGATGGCGCCGTCGCTCGTCGTCGGACGCGCCGAGGAGCGATGTCGCCTGGCCGCGGCGGTGGAGGCCGCCCGGTCGGGGAAGCGCCAGACGGTCTTCGTGTCGGGTCCTGCCGGTATCGGCAAGACCACCCTGGTCGATGATCTCGCCGCAGATCTCGAAGAATCCCCCGGCATCTGGCTCGCGCAAGGTCAGTCCGTCCAGCAATACGGCTCGAGCGAAGCCTATCTCCCCCTCTTGGAAGCGTGGGGGAGCCTCCTCGCGTCGCGGGACGGATCGCTCTTCTTGCCGGCCATGCGCAGAGTCGCTCCCAGCTGGCTCGCACAGTTCCCCTCTCTCCTCCAGCCCGAGGAGCTCGAGGAGCTCCGCCGAAGCACCTTCGGGGTCACGCGCGAACGCATGCTGCGGGAGATGGCCGAACTCGTCGAGGTCGTGACGAGCGATCGCACTGTAGTGCTCGTGCTCGAAGACCTGCACTGGAGTGACAGCTCCACTCTCGAGCTGATCTCGTATCTGTCGCAGAGACGCCGCCCGGCTCGAATGCTCCTGGTCGGCACCTACCGGTCGACGGAGGTCGCGGAAGGGGACCATCCCCTGCGCAGTCTCGTACAGGAGCTGACAGCCCGCGGCCAATGCGACCGAATGAAGCTCGAGCCCCTCGCACCGCGCGACGTTGCGGCGTATCTCTCTCGCCGGTTGGAGGGCGGGCCGGTCGAGGAGGATCTCGCGCAGCTCGTCTACGAGCGTACCGACGGACATCCCCTCTTCCTGACGAACGTCGTGGACTTCGCTCTGCGCGAAGGCTTGATCGTTGAGGAGCAGGGCCGATGGGAAGCGCGCGAGGGCCTGCGGGGTCGTGGATTCGACGTTCCCGACGAGCTGCGCGAGCTGATCGATCGCCAGATCGACGCGCTGGCCGACGAAGACCGAGCCTGTCTCGAAGCGGCCAGCGTCGCCGGCGCCGAGTTCGCGGTCGCCGAGGTCGCAGCAGCACTCGGTGAGGAGACCGATTCGCTCGAGGAGCGCTGCGAGGGGCTTGCCTGGAAGGGCCGGTTTCTGCGGCAATCCGGACTCGAGACGTGGCCGGACGGAACCGTCTCCGGTCGCTACCGGTTCCTACACGCGCTCTACGCGGACGTGCTCTATGGGCGCGTCTCGCCGGCCAGGCGGGTGCGACTGCACGCGCGTATCGGCGAGCGCAAGGAGAAGGGATTCGCGTCGAAGACCGCTGAGGTCGCGGGCGCACTCGCCGCCCACTTCCTCGCGGCTCACGATGCGTGCCGAGCGGTGCGTTACCATGAGGAGGCCGGCGACGTCGCGATGGCGCGCCACGCCCCATACGAGGCGAAGGCGCACTTGGAGCAGGCCCTGCGCCTCATGCCGGAGCTGACGGAGAGTCCGGACACCCTGCGCGCCGAGCTCGATCTCCTGATCAAGCTCGCTGCCCCGATCACGTCGATCGTCAGCTGGGCCGCACCGGAACTCGGTCCTCTCTTCGAGCGTGCACGGGCTTTGTCGCGCGAGGTACCGGAAGGCCCGCACCTCTTCCCCTTGCTGCGCGGCGTGATGTCGTTCCACCAAGTTCGGGCCGAGGGAGAGATCGCCCGCACGGTGGGCGAGGAGCTGTTGGCATTGGCCGAGCGCAGCGACGACGTGGCCGGAAAAGTCCAGGCGCATTACGGCCACGGCGTGACTCTCTACCCAATGGCGGAGCTCTACGAATCCGAGCGCCATCTGCGAAAGGCAATCGAGCTCTACGATCCGTCCACCCACCTCCAGCACGTCGCGGGCTACGGCGACTACGACCCCGGCGCCTCGTGCCGGTGTTGGCTCTCCTGGGTCGAGTGGGCGACTGGAAGACTCGACCAGGCCCTGGCGACCGTGTGCTCGGCCATCGACGTGGCCGAACCCCTGAATCATCCGTTTACCTACAGCTGGGCACACCAGGCGACGGCCATGATGCACCTGCATCGCGGCGACGTGAAGACCGCTCTAGGCCATCTCGAGATCGCGAACACGATCTCCCAGCAGGAGGGATTCCTCGCTCAAGCCGC
Source organism: Deltaproteobacteria bacterium (assembly GCA_029262355.1). GTDB lineage: Bacteria > Desulfobacterota > Binatia > UBA12015 > UBA12015 > VGTG01. The sequence continues at coordinate 8,049 of JAJCZO010000365.1, read as the reverse complement.
CAACGGCAAGAGCGTGCTTGCGTGGGCCCGGCTCCTGGAGCGTCGCTTCGAGGAGGCCGGACGGCTCGTGCGCGAAGCGCTCTCGGAGCTGAAGCCGACCGGAATGCGCGCGCACGTACCGCGCATCATGAACAGCCTCGCCATCTGCGAAGCCGCGCTCGGCAGGCCCGCCGAAGCAATTGGGCTTCTCGACGACGCGATCGCCGAGGCAGAGGCCACCCACCAGTTCGTGGCGCTTCCGGACCTCCTGCGCGCGAGAGGAGGCACGCGCCTCTCGGTCGGCGACGCCAAGGCCCAATCCGACCTGGAGCACGGGCTCTCCCTGGCGCGGCGCTTCCGCTCGCCCATCTGGGAGCTGCAGGCCCTGCGGGCTCTCGCGCCGTTGCGAATCCAGCAGGGACGAGGGGCCAACCTCCGCCGAGCGCTGGTGGACGTCCTGGCTCGCTTTGACGAGGGGCACGACACGCCAGACCTCCGCTCGGCGAGCGCCCTCGTGCAGAGCCTCCGCCCGGATTGACGCGCCGATGAAGCTGGGCGCGGATCCGGAACGAAGCATTGGGGCGGATGATGTCACCGAGCCCTGCGATCGTTTGCCCACGGCGACGGCGCGCCGCACCTTCCGTCGTACATCACCTGCGAGTCCTCAGACGTAACCGATCCGAGCGGCCGCGCCGCAACTCGAGGGCCCTCGGAACGGTTCGACGGACGACGCGTGCTCTCAGCGGCTTCGGAGCAGGAACAGGTCGTCCTCTCCGTTCGTATCGTCCCCGACGAGGTTGCTCGCTTCGGTCCCGACGAGCACGTACCGGCCATTGGCGCTCATGGCCTTGGCGAAGACGTCGGCGTTCGGCTCCTGGCCGTCGAGGCCTCGGGTGATTCGCGTTGTGGTCCCGTGTCTCCGATCGTGTACGAAGACGTCCGCGGACTCATTGGTGTCCCCCTCGACGAGATTCGCCGCGCGAGAAGTGAGCAATACGAAGCGTCCATTCCGACTGAGCGCGCTGGCAAAGCTATCCCCATTCCCCTCGACACCTTGGCTGCTCACGCTGACCCGCGTCGTTTCGCCCGTCTTCATGTCGTGCATGAACGAGTCGAAGTCGTCATTCGAGTCGCCGGCGACGAGGTTCGTGGCCAACGAGTGGTACACGACGAAGCGGCCTTTCGGGGCGATCCTCGGTGTGCGACTTTGGCTGTCGCCCTCTTCGCCTGCACTCGAGACGCTCACGCGGGTGAGGGTTCCCGACCTCTGATCGAACACGAAGGCATCCATGGTGCCGTTCGTGTCGCTCGGGACGAGGTTCGTCGCCATGGACTCGAATGCGAGGAACCGGCCGTTGGCACTGACCTTCGGTGCGAGGCTAGAGCCGTCGCTTTGGGCATCGGCGGGCTGCCCGACGCGCGTGGTCAGGCCGGTCTCGGCGGCATAGAGAAAGATGTCTGTTTCGCCGTTCGTGTCGCCGGGGACGAGGTTCGAGGCGCCGGAGTGGTAGGCGATCCAGCGGCCATCGTCGCTCATGGACGGACTGCGGCTCACGCCGTCTGCCTGGACGCCACGTGCTCCGAGGTTGATCCGAGTGGTCTCACCGTTGCGGACGTCGTGCAGGAACACGTCCTCCACGCCGTTCGTGTCGCCGGCGACGAGGTTGGTCGCGTGCGACCAGAAGACCACCACCCGGCCGTTCTTGGTGACCCCTCCTGCGAAGCTGCGGCCGTCGCCTTCCGTACCGTTCGTGCTCAGGCTCACACGTCGCGTCTGACCTGTGTATCGATCGTGCCAGAAGACGTCGGTCTTCTCGTTCGTGTCGTTCGAAACCAGGTCGTCGGCGTCCGAAGAGAACGCGACGAAACGCGCGCTCTTGCTCAGGTGGCCGAAGTAGCTGGCATCGTTTCCTTGCTCTCCTGCGCTCGATACGCTCACGCGGGTCGGGACGCGCACATGCCGGCCCGCGTCGGCATCCTGTGCGACCGTCAGAGCCGAGCTGAGGCCTAGGGCACATGCCAGTCTCATCGTCGTCATCGTCTTTCGTTTCATGGTCGAAGCTCCTTTTCTCGGGACTTATCCCTGGGTTAAGTGGACGCAGGACTCCGCGCGTCCATGGGTCGGGGGCAGGACGCGCGTGTTCGGCCCTCAGCGCGGCGTGGCGATCGAGGTGAACGACGCAGATCCCGCGCCGCGAGCACGAACGGTCGCGCGACCCCAGGCAGGTGGCGGCAAGGTCGTGAATCGCGTTCGAGGTCGGCCGCGATTCAGAGGTTCAGACTCATCCTCGCGCAACGCGGATCGAGTGAAGCCTGCCAAGTGGAGCGCAGATCCTCCTCCTCGTCGGTGCCGTAGTACCGCCACGCGAGATCGGCCGTGCGCATGTACACGGACGAGACGAGGACTTCGGCCGAAGCGGTCGCGGCTCCGCAGTACTCCGCAGCGAGTTCCTCGACTGTGGAGATGGGGTTGTAGAACGACTTGAGGCCCATTGGGTCGCCGCGCGAGGGATCGGTCAACACGAGGGACTCGACCGGGGCGCACTTGCCGATCACGTCGTCGATCATTCGGGTCGATGCGCGCCCGATGACGTCGAAGAAATCGCTGCATCGCTCTCGGACACGATCGCGCCGATCGAAGAAGTCGGGAAGGGTCGCCGTCGTGAGCTCGCGCTCTTCGTCGAGGACGAGATCGAGCCCCATACCGAGACAGCGAGAGAGCTGCTTGGTCGTCACACCTTGGAGCTGGCGTACAGCGGTGTTGATTCGCTTCTGACACGACAGGACCTGGCGCTGTTCTCCTGGATCGAGGGGGAGGTTCGGCGCTGGAATTGGGGCCGAACCGAAAAAGCAGCCCGTAGCCGAGAGGGATACGAGAGCGACGACGAACCTACTGAGGAATGAGCGAGTCATGATGTTCTCCTTTGTTGACGTGGTCTGCGAAGAGGACGAGCCAAAGCCGGACCTGATTGCGCGGGGAGGGCGAGAGCGCCGAGCGCGACGCTCAGCGCGCCTCGAGGGCAGCCTCCGTTCCCACCTGGCTGCGACGTTCCACCACTGCGCGGACGCTTCGCTTGTTCCCTTTCTCTATGGTGAAACGACAGCTGTAGGGGGCCCCGTTGCGGGCCGTCTCGAGCGCGCTGAGCCCGGGTCCGACCTGGTTGGGGGCCAGGACGCGAGACCCCGATTGCGACACGCGGCTGCCGCTGCGATAGAGTTCCGTGCGGACGATCACGTCGCGCGTACCGACATTCAGGGGGGTACACGCGGCGATTTCGTCGTCGTCGACGCGAAGCGGAGGCGTCGCGAGAGTCGCCGCCGCATGTGCGGCGCCGCAGAGGGTGAGCAAGAGAAAAATCGTCCAGATCGATGTCTTCACGGTCAGGTTCTCCTTCTAGGCGCGCGAGCCCCGTTGGGGACTCGGGATTCTCGAGAACAAGACGCGGGATTCGCGGATCCGATTGCATGGGACGTTCGCCCCGAAAAGATTCGCCGCGGACGCAATGAGGAGCACGATCCTCTCGTCCTCTGGACTCGCTCTCAACGACTCACGAGGAGGAACTCGACCATGAAACGACTCATCTTTCGCACCGTTCTCGCTGCCTTCGCGCTCACGCTGGGATTCGCCGGCTCCAGCCAGGCGGCGACCCCTTCAACGCCGCCGCTCGCCGCCCCTTCGGGCGGGACGCTTCGCTGTCTGGTGGCGAACCTGTCGGGGAAGTCCCAAGACTCGATTCTCATCGAGATGTGGGACGGCAACGGCATCGTTCGCGGCACGGAGAGCTGTGGAGCGGCCGCCTTCGAGGTTTGCGACCTCGAACTCGCCCTCTCTGGGCCCGGGTATTGTCGCTTCACCGCCCCCGGCGGACGCTCCCGCTACAGAGCTTCGTTGGAGGCACGCGCCGGTGGTGGCAGGCCGAGCACGGTCGCGGCGGTGCCGGCCGACTGAAGCGACACCCGTTGGGCACGAGCGGCGCCAAGCGTCTGGCCCCGTCCCGTCCGGTAAGTCGGCCCACCCGACTTCCGGGCGGTTCGGGCACCTGGCTACGCGAGAGCCACGGCGTGTTGGCTGGATTGGAGACCACTCCAGTGCGACGATCGTGATCGATCGCCTTCGCAGTACCCCACCTCGGAAGATGCCCCATCGAGTGCCCAGAAAGGGAACCCCAACCCGATGAAATTCTACTTCGACTTCATCTCCCCATACGCCTACCTAGCCTGGACCCAAATCCACGCCCTCGCCGAAGCGCACGGGCGCGGGGTGGAGCCGGTACCGGTCCTCTTCGCAGGCCTCCTGAACCATTGGGGGCACAAGGGACCGGCGGAGATTCCTCCGAAGCGAGTCTACGTCTTCAAAGACACGTTGCGGACCGCCCACATGCTCGGCGTCCCGCTCTCACCACCGCCTACCCACCCGTTCAATCCCTTGGCGGCTTTGAGGGTTGCGTCGCTCGACCTGGAAACGAAGGTGCGGCGCAAACTGATCGATGCGCTCTTCGAGGCCACCTGGGGTGGTGGTCCTGGGATTGCGGATCCCGCGGTCGTCGGAGAGATCGCGACCGCCTTGGGAATCGAAGACCCCATCGAGCGCGCTGGCGAGGCGACGATCAAGGAGCTCGTGAAGACGAACACGTCAGACGCGATCGCGGCGGGCGTGTTTGGCGTCCCGACGATCGTCTGCGATGGAGAGCTGTTCTGGGGGTTCGACAGCTTTCGGCATCTGGAGCGGTTTCTGGATGACGATGATCCTTTGCCCGGTGCGGATGAACTGCTGGCGAAGTGGGCAAGGGTGGTGCCTTCCGCGGAGCGGTAGGTGCGGGCGCTCGGCAGCGCGCACCCGGCTCCCGCGTGGCCTGGCGCAGCGGCTCGCGATGCACGCGACGGGGCATGTCGCTGATCTCGGTTGTCACCGACGCGGTGTTCCGCGCTATACGAGTGAGAGATCGTTTCTCGACTTCAGGAGGCCGCGTGAAAGAATCCAACTCGTCTTCGAAGCTCCAAACCGTGATTGGTTGGGGCTTACTCGCCCTCGGCATCGCGGTCTTCGCCGTCCGCTCCCTGCATGAGGGTGCCTACGCGATGCCCCGGGGCGCGAACCTGTTCGGCGGGTTGGGCGCACTGCTGGTCGGTGCCGTGCTGGCGTCGTCCGCCGCGCCGCGTGGTCTCCGGTGGCTGGCGATGGCGGTGGCCCCAGTCGTGCTCGTCTCCGGCCTCTACGCCACGATGGCGGAGCTCGAGGAGGTGGTGTCGCTTTATGCCATCGATAGCGCCGGCCAGCCGGCAGAGCTGCGCCTCTGGGTCGTGGACCGCGAAGATGGCGCATGGGTTGGGATGCCGCGCTCGAAGGCCATCGAGCATTCTCTGGACGGCGCGCAGCTCGAGCTACTCCGAAGTGGCGAGACTCATTGTGTCGTGCCGGTCCTCCACGAGGATCGTGCGACCGTGAAGGTGATCCATGCGCTCAAGGTCGAGAAGTACGCGGTGGCCCGCGCCGCCGCTGCGATCGGCCTCTACCCCCGCGAAGCCCGGGAAACCTCGGTGTCGCTGCGCCTCGATCCTTGCCCGCCCGGGTGAAAGACCTCGGATGCGCACGGTGATCGTCGAGCTGGTCGGCTGCTCGGCGGAATCCTGAACCACTACCATCGCGAGGGCGCGTAGCGGTCCGGGTGCGAGGAGATCATCGTCGTGGACCGGTCGTGATCCGGATGGAACGGCCGGTTGGCGGTCTGGAAGGCGAATCCTCCGCGCCTGCGGCGTGAAGAGATCCTGGAATCGAGGCCCTTCGGCCGCGCCTACTCCGCGTACCCCAACGCCCGCAGCATCTCCTTCGTTTGCGGGTCGAGACCCTTCTGCCCCATGCCCTCGGTGCCGTGGTACACGGGCGTGTCGCGCTTCCATTGAGCGAGCGCCGCCGCGAGCTTTTCGACGATCGCGCGATGCGCTGCGCTCACGTTCGTCTGCTCCGTCGGGTCGGTCTCCAGGTCATACAATTGCGACTCCCCGAGCCGGAACGCCTTTCGATCGCCCGGTGCGCGGATCTGTACGAGCTTCCACTTCCCGTGCCGCACGCTGAGCTGCGTGGGTGAACGCGTGCCGGATTCCATGAAGACGAACTCATGCGGCCCTGCGGCTCCGCTCATCACGGCCGCGAGACTCTGTCCCTGGATCTCGTCCGGGATGTCGAGTCCGACCAGGTCCAAGACCGTCGGCGTCAGATCGATGAGTCCGACGGGGGCCGACACCTCTTGTCCGACGGGCACACGCCCGGGAAACACGACGATCAGGGGCACGCCGACGCTGGGCTGATGCGGCGTCCCTCCATGGTTCAGATAGTCGAAGTGCTCGCCGAGACTCTCGCCGTGATCCGCGGTGACGATCATCAGTGTGTTCTGGACGAGTCCTCGGTGCTCCAAATCCGCAAGCAGGCGCTGGAGCTGGTCGTCGAAGTAGCGGATTTCGCGGTCGTACTGCGCCTCGTAGTGTGCGAGGTCGCGGATGGGTTTCCCGTTCGCGTCGAGCTGACGCTGGTACTTGGGCAGCCGCCCCTCGCGCAGGATGTTGGGTGCGTATTGGTCGTGCCAGAGTCCCTGGTACGGCGGCGGCGGGAGATACGGGCCGTGTGGGTCGATGTAGTGCAGCCAGAGGAAGAAGGGCTGGTGTTCCTCGAACGTGTTCAGAAGCTCGATCGCTTCGTCGGTCACGATCGTGGCATTCGTGAAGGCCTTCACTCGGCCGGGTCGATTCTTGAAGTCGGGTCGGCCGGTCTGTCGGGTGGCTTCGGTGGCCCACGACTCGACGAAATGGTCGAAGCCTTGGTCGAACGCAAACTTGCGGCCGACGTTGACGTTGGCGACCACGGCGCCGGTCCCGTACCCCGCCTCGCGTAGATATTCAGCCAGAGTGACGTTGTCCGACGGTAGGGGGCGACGCGGCAAGAGTCGCATTCCGTTCGTCGACGGATACGTTCCCGTCAACATCGATGCCATCGCCGGCCACGTCACGGGCCAAGGTACAGACGCGTCGTCGAATCGAACGCCTTGCTCTGCAAGACGATCGAGCGTCGGGCTGGTCGGAAGATGGTAGCCATGCGACCCCAACCGGTCCGCACGCAGCGTGTCGACCGAGATGAGAAGGACGTTCGGCTTCGAAGCGGGCTTCGGGGCGTCGCTCGGCCAGCTACAGGCGGTCAGAAGCAGGACGACGATCAGGGGGTACCGCATCGTTGGTCTGTTTCTAGAGGGTAGGTCCAGGTCGAAGCAAAGGGTGCTCTATCGATTCAGCAGCTGCGCCCGAGTCTACGGCGAATCCGTCGGCCTTGCTCCGCCTTGTCGAGCAATGGGCAACGGTGCGTCAGACGTGACGCGCCATCGTGAGAGGCGGCGTTGGAGTCGGTCGACGATGGCGGGATGTGTGTTGCTCCGGTCGGCCGTCTCCCCCGGATCGTCCTCGAGGTCGTACAGCTCGCGCCTCGGCCCCTCATGGAACTCGATCAGTTTCCATTTCCCGCTGCGGACGGCGCTCGCCGGCGTGGTCCGCCACTGGCCCGGGCGGGCCGGATCATCCAGATACGCGGGGAAGTGCCAGAACACGGCGTCCCGACCGAGATCCGTTCCGTGCTCGAGGAGTGGCATCAGGCTCGTTCCGTCGAGCAGCGGCCGGTCGGCGCTCGGAACACCCGCGTAGTCGAGCATGGTCGGAAAGAGGTCCACGCCGGTCACGACGGCGCTCGGCCGCTGGGGTTCGACACCGGGGCCATCGATGACGAGCGGAACCCGGATGCCCCCCTCGTAGAGCATTCCCTTTTCTCCACGGAACGGCCCCTCGGACCGCACGCTGCCGTGTGCGCCGTTGTCGGAGAAGAACACGACGACAGTTTCGTCGGCGATGCCGCTGCGCTCGAGGGCTGCTTCCAGGTCACGAACGGAGGAGTCGAGGGACTCGATCATCGCGGCGTACGTCGCCTCGTGGCGAGACAGTCGGCCGCGGCCGAGAACCTTCTTCACCAGTGCGGGCGGGGCGGCCAAGGGCAGATGTACGGCATAGTGCGAGACGACGAGGAAGAGCGGCACG
>JAJCZO010000364.1 GCA_029262355.1 Deltaproteobacteria bacterium | reverse complement strand
GTAGACGGCTAACCGTGCGGGGCGGCTATGGGGCAGAGCCCCTTCGCGGCCCTCGCTCAAACCGCGTCGGACGCGTCGAGCGTCTTGCGCAACTCGGGCTTCATGAACTTGCCGCTCGCATTGCGCGGCAGAGGCGTGTCGAGGAACCAGATGTAGCGCGGCACCTTGAACGCCGCGATCCGTTCCTTCACGAAGGCGCGTAGCGCGTCCGCCTCGATCGAGGATCCCTCGGCGAGCACCACCGCGGCCCCCACCTCTTCACCCAGTCGATCATCGGCCACCCCGATCACCGCGCACTCGGCAACCGACTCGTGCTCGAAGATCGCCGCCTCCACCTCGGCGCAGTAGACATTCTCTCCTCCCCGCAGGAGCATGTCCTTCGCCCGGTCGACGATCGAAACGAAGCCATCGTCGTCGATCTTGGCAATGTCGCCCGTGTGGAGCCAGCCGTTCGTGATCGTCTCCGCGGTGGCCTCCGGGCGGTTCAGATACCCGCGAATCACCTGAGCCCCCCGCACGCAGAGTTCGCCGACGCCGCCGTCCGTGACGGGCTTGCCGTCGGCTCCCTCGAGCAACGTTTCGAACACCGGGAGGACCGGGCCCGCGGTTTCCGGCTTGTCGAGAAAGAAGTCGGCGGAGTTCATCGTGATGACGCCACAAGCCTCGGTCATCCCGTATCCCGTACCCGGACGCGCGCTCGAAACCTTGGCTTCGATCTTCTCGACCAGGTCGGGCTGAATCGCGGCACCACCACCGCCGAGCGACTTCAGGGACGACGTGTCGGTCGTCTCGAACTTCTCGTGCGCGATCAGCTCGCGCGACATCACCGGCACGCCCGAGATCGTCGTGACCCGCTCCTTCTCGATCAACCCGAGTGCCTCGCCCGCCTCCCACTTGTACATCAGGATGAGCTTCGCACCGGTGAGCGAGGCCCCGTGCATCACGCAGTTGCACGCCGTAACGTGAAACAGCGGCGTCACCACGAGAAAGCACGGCGGAAAGGACTTGGACTCACCCGTGACGGAGTCCGCCTTCCGACCAGCTGCGGCAAGAGCAGCCGGTGAGGCAGAGTTCCAAAATGCCATGCTCATGATGTTGTTCGTGCAGCCACGGTGCGTGAGTTGCGCGCCCTTTGGACGTCCCGTGGTCCCCGACGTATAGAAAATGCAGGCATCCGAATCGGGGTCGATCTCGACGTCCGGCAGCGACCCGCCGTCCGCGAGGAGCTCCGCCCACGGCACAGCGCCCGCGGGAGCCCCCTCGTCCATGCGAACGGAGATGATCTGCATCTCGCCTACCTGATCGCTCACGGTGGCAAGACGCTCGAGACGCTCCCGATCGGCAATCAAGAGCTTCGGCTTCGCGTCCTCGAGCGCGTATGCCATCTCGGGGCCAGTCCACCACGCGTTCATCCCGACGACGCTCGCGCCCACCGAGATGGTGGCCCAGTACGCGAGCACCCACTCGGGGTAGTTCCGCATGGCGATCGCCACCCGATCGCCGGACTTCACCCCGAACCGATCGACGAGAGTCCGGGCCGCGGCGGCGACGCGCTCGTGCGCCTGTGTGAATGTGATCCGTTCCGAGCCGTAGACGATGTAGTCGTTATCGCCGTGGCCCGCAGTACCCAGCCACACCTGGCGCATGTCGCCTGGTGCGTTCTTGTAGGTACGCAGGGGGATGCCGTCGATCTCGACCGTCGTGATCTCGAACGGGCCGCCCTCAGCGGTAAGCTGGGCCGTGACTTCGCGAAGTGCGTTGTACATGGGGTGATTCCTCCGAGTGAGTGTTGTCGCTCGGCTCTTCCTACCGGGCCGGCTCTCGTTCCTCAAAGGGCCCCCGGTCGCCCACTCCGTTACCCACCAGCAGATGCTCGATTCCAAAGCGGACTGAGTGCTCTGGGGCGCGGAGCTGTCGCCCTATGCCCTCAAGGTGGAGGCCCTGCTCCGCTTCAGTAGCCTTCCGTTCCACTGGCAGCCGCGCTCGGGCGGCTTCTTCGACGCACTGCGGTATGCGGGACGCCGAGCGGCCGTCGTCGCGCGACGACGGCCGCTCCCGTGGCCCGAGGCAAACGATCTGGGCGAATTCCCGCTCGTCCCATTCCTCTTCGGACCGCGCGGCGAGAACCTCTATGACTCGTCGGAGATCGGCGCCTGGCTCGACCGCACGACGCCGTTGGTCCCGCGCGACGACCCTCCTGCACTCTTCGCCGCACAGCTGATCGACGAGGCCCTCGACGAGGTCGGCCTCTATCTCGTCCATCACAATCGTTGGGTCCTGGCCGCACGCGACCACGGCGCCGCCGAACGGCTCGCGGCGGAGATGCGCCCCCTCTGGGGCCCCGCTGCACATCTGATTCGGCGCCAGTTCTCCGCCCGCCAATGTCGGCGGCTGCGCACGGCTCCATCACACTCGTTGATGCTCATGAGCTCGTGGCGAGAATCCGGATCGGCGTCGTAAGACAAGAATTTGTTCCTAGCCACGGAGGCAATCCTAGAACCGATAGCTCAACTCCCCCCCGTAGGTTCGATTCTGGGCGAAGAAGAGGTTGGCGGTTCCGAAGCTCGAGACGGACGGGAGCGCGGAGTCGAAGTACGCGGTGTCGGTCAGGTTCTTGCCCCATAACGCCACCTGCGCACGGTCGTCGAAGAAATCGTACGAGAGCCGCGCGTGCAGCAGATTGTAGCCGGACTGGTTGGCTGTCGCGACCTCCGGTCCGAGAAGGAACATCGAGCTCTGGTAGTACCACTCGATCCGTGGCGTCACCCAGCCGCGAAACCACGGAGACTCCCCGAGTCCAACCCCGTGCGAGTACTGCACGGCGATGTGCGTCTGTAACTCCGGCACCTGACTGAAGCGCTCGCCGGCCCGATCGACGGGGTCGCCCGTGAAGTTGCTGACGCCGATGAACTCATCGTACCTCGAGTAAAGCAGGCCAACAGAGCCGTTGATCTGGAGCCCCTCGATCGGGAGTGTGAGCAACTCGATCTCTGCACCGTGCGTGGTGGCCTTCGCCGCATTCTGGGTCGTGAAGATGAACCCCGTCGGGGAGCCCGGATCGTCCTGGATCGAGCTCACTTGAATGTCGTCATAGTCGCCGTAGAAGACCGAGACGTTCAGGGTCGCGCGCTGCTCGAATCCGATCGCCTTCGCACCCCATTCGAACGAATCGAGGAACTCTGGGGCGAACGGCTCGAGACTCGCGATGTTCGGATTGAGCGTGCCGTCGAACCCACCGCCCCGGAACCCGCGCGAGTACGTGAAGTACGTCATGAGGTGGTCGACATGCGCCGGCTCCATCCAATCCGACGGCAAGGTCACCGCAACGCTCGCCATCGGCGTCCAAGCAGTGAAGATCGCCGACGACGTGAGGTCTGTCGTCGGCGGTTGCTCCGGCTGCGTCGGATCGCTGTTGACCGCGCGAATCCCCTTCTTCTCCTCCGTGTATCGCAGGCCACCCGTGAGGCTCAGCCACTCCGTGACGTCCGCGGTTACCTGCCCGTAGAGCGCCCAGTTCCAGTTGTCACTCGCGCGCAGGTTCATGTTCACGAGGCCGATGAAGCCCGGGGCAAGCGTGAGCGTCTGCGGGTCGCTCGCGTCCTCCCAGAACCCAAAGGCCCCCCCGACGAACGCGATTCGGTCGTCCCAGGCACTCCCGGCCACCTGCAGCTCCGTGCTGATCTGCTTCGCTTGGCTGGGGAACCCGTCGGTCGGACTGCCACCCACGTCCGAGGTCTTGATCGCCGGGAACTCGGTCGCGTCGAAATCGAGTCGCGCGCGTTGCCGCTGGCGTCGCCACGAACTGATCGACTTCACGACCAGCCCACCGAGCGGGCCCACCTCACCCACATCGTACGCAATCGTCCCCCAGACGCCGTAGCTCGTGAGGTCGGAGATCTGCGATTCGTTGGTCGAGACCTCGAACGGCCGCGAACGTCGACACGCATCATAGTAGCCGGGAAGAACCGACCCGAGTGCGGTCTCCTGGACGAAGACGCACTGCCCGCCCCGGCCGTGATTGTGATCACGCCCCCAGGTGCCACTCACGTCGATCGTGACGTCACCGACGGGCAGGAACCGCACGCTGCCGAGGAAGCCCAGCGAATTCCGGTCGCCGTAGAATGTGTCCTGCTGACGGTTCCACACGTAGCCGTCGGAGTTCGTCGTCGACATCGCCACCCGCGTGAACAGCTTGTCCTCGAACCAGCCCGCGCCCACGGGCATGTTCAACATCGCGCGCGTGAACATCGTGCCCTGATTTCCGGGACGGAGCAGCACGAAGCCCTCGACCTCGTCGGTCGCCTTGATCGTCGTCATGTTGATCGCGCCGCCGACCGTGTTCTTGCCAAATAGAGTCCCCTGCGGTCCACGCAGCACCTCGACCTGCTCCACGTCGATGATGTCCAACAGCTGGCCGTGCGCCCGCGGCAGCAATACGCCATCGACGTAAATCCCAACCCCCGGATCGAAGGATACGACCCCGGGGACCGAGGTTCCGATTCCGCGGATCACGATGTTCGTTGCCTGGTTGTCGGTACCAGGGAGAAACTGGAGGTTCGGCACGAGATTCTGAATGTCATCGAGGCGCGTCACCCCTGCCTCGCGCAACGTGCGCTCGCCCAGAGCCGTGACGGAGATGGGCGTCTCCTCGAGGAGCTCGGCGCGCCTGCGCGCCTGCACGACGATCTCTTCGATCGCAACACCGCGCGACGCCTTCGGCAGTAGTGGTGCGGCCGGCGTCGCACCTTGCGCAAACGCCGAGGAGGCCACGATCAAACTGACCGAGAGGACAGCGCCCGCGACGCCAGTGCCTCGGACGCCCGTCGCATCGAAAGGGTGTCGCAGCTCACGTCTGGCCATCAGCACTCCTTGCGTATTGGGACGTCGCTGAGATACTACGGTCTGCTTCTGGACACCAGCCATGCCGGATTCTACGCACGACGATTTCGAGCTCGATTTCCTGAACCCCAAATTCGCCTCGTCTCCCCAAGACGAGTACGCGAAGGCACGCGCGGCGGCGCCGGTCACGCGCATCGCGATGATCGGACAACCGCTCGTATCGCGTTACGAAGACGTGATCTGGGGACTCCGACATCCCGAGCTCTTCTCTTCGGAGATGGAGGAGCAGATGGCGCTCGGCACCGAGCGCCCGATGATTCCGCAGCAGGTCGACCCGCCAATCCAAACCCAGTTCCGCCGCATCCTCGACCCCTGTTTTTCGAAGCGCCGCATGACGGCGCTCGAACCCGAGATCCGGCGTCACGCAGGAGAGCTCATCGACCGCGTGATCGACGCCGGCGAGTGCGACTTCAACCCGGCCTTCGCGATCCCCCTGCCCTGCGTTGCCTTCCTTC
>JAJCZO010000363.1 GCA_029262355.1 Deltaproteobacteria bacterium | reverse complement strand
GAGCTGGTCTCGGCCGGCGCCCTCGTGGTGGAGATGGTCAACCTGAAGACCGGGGCCGTGATCTGGCAGGGCTCGGCCGAGCGCCAGTTGGCCGACAATCCCACGCCGAATCAGACGGAGAAGACGATCAAAGAGGTCGTGAAGCAGCTCCTAGCCGACTTCCCACCGAAGCCCTGACCCGCCCTCGATGGCGGGTTGCCTCCCGTGGCGCCCTGCCTGCTATGGATCAGAACCATGGCTGAGATCGCAATTCGCGGGGGCACCGTAATCGACGGAACGGGGACACGCGGCCGAGAGGCCGACGTCCTCGTTCGAGATGGCCGCATCGCCGAGATCGGCGTCGGCCTGTCCGCCGAGACCGAACTCGACGCCAGCGGTTGCGTCGTCTCGCCCGGCTTCATCGACATCCACACCCACTACGACGCGCAGGTCTTCTGGGACCCCGCGCTCTCGCCGTCGTGCTTTCACGGCGTGACGACGGTCGTGGCCGGCAACTGCGGGTTCTCGATCGCGCCGACCCGACCCGACCATCGCGAGACGATCGCGCTCACCCTAGAGAACGTGGAAGACATGAATCCGGCAACACTCGCTGCCGGAATCCCATGGGATTTTGAGACGTTCCCCGAGTACCTCGACTCGGTTGCGAGGCACGGCAGCGATCTGAACTTCGCCGCCTACGTCGGGCACACCGCGCTGCGCCTCTACCACATGGGCCTCGAGGCGTACGAGCGCGAGGCCACCGACGACGAGATCGCCGCGATGGCACACTCCGTCGGCGAAGCCATGGATCACGGCGCCGCGGGCCTCGCCACGAGCTTCGCGCCGACCCACCTCGGCATCAACGGCAAGCCGGTCCCGAGTCGTCTCGCGACACTGGGCGAGTTCGAGGCGATGTCGAACGAGCTCGGCAAGCGCAACCGCGGCGTGATCGAAGCGACGATCGGCGCCGGGTTTGCGTTCGACGAGATCTATGACTTCCAGCGGCGCGTCGGCGTACCGGTCACGTACACGGCCCTGTTGGCGATTCCGGGATTTTGGCAGTTCGGTTCGCAACGGCACGCCGAAGAGCTGCGAAAGGGTACCGGGGTCTGGCCACAGATTTCGTGTCGCAAGATCACGATGCAGATGCAGCTGGCCGATCCCTTCCCCTTCGACATGGCCCCGTGTTTCGCCGCACTTCGGGCCGAGGCTCCCGAAGTCCGAGAGCAGCGCTACCGTGACCCGCAGTGGCGCATCCGCGCGGTCGACGAGCTCGAAAAGACCCCTCTGCCGACCCGGTGGGAGAACTTCGAGATCGCCGAGAGCGACATCCACGGCGCGCTCATCGATCGCGCTCTGGTCGACGTCGCGAGGGAGCGCGATCAGGCCCCGTTCGAACTGATGGTCGAGCTCTCGCTCGCCGAGAATCTGAAGACTCGCTTCCGCTACATCCAAGCCAACGACGACGAAGAGGGCGTAGCGCACCTTCTACAACAGGACCACATGGTCATGGGCTTGTCGGACGCCGGTGCGCACGTCGGCATGCTCTGCGACGCACCACTTCCGACCGACCTGCTCGGCAACTGGGTGCGCGAGCGCGGGGTGATTCCCCTCGAGAGGGCCGTCCACAAGCTCACCGGAGAACCGGCCGCCATCTTCAAGTTCTCCGACCGTGGCGTTCTGAGGCCCGGCGCGCACGCCGACGTCTGCGTGTTCGACCCCGAGACCGTCGCGCCGGGACCGATCCGGCGCGTCCGCGACTTCCCGGCCGATGCGGAGCGCCTCACGGCCGACCAGCCCGAAGGTGTGCGCCACGTCCTCGTGAACGGCACTCCAATTCGCACCGACGGCGAAGCACGATCGCTGGAGACACGCCCCGGCCAGATGGCCCGGATCGACTAGCCCGAACGGGCGACACGCAGAAAGGACCAATCCTATGAACTTCGGCGAAATCCCCTGGATCAAGAATCACACCGAGCTGTACCGCAGCGACCCCGAGAAGGCGCACATGTGGGACTCCAGCGTGGCGGGCGGCCCCGGAGTCCTCCCGACCCTTCTTCTCACGACCACGGGCCGCAAATCCGGTGAGCCGCGCGCACTCCCGCTGATCTACGGTGAGCACGGCGGCTCCTACGTCATCATCGCATCAAAGGGTGGCTGGCCGTCCCACCCCGCTTGGTTCCTGAACCTGCAGGCCAAAGCGGAATGCGAACTCATGGTCGGACCGAAGAACGTCACCGCCCGCGCAAGGGTCGCCGAGGGCGACGAGCGCGCGAAGCTCTGGGCGGAGATGGCCGAGATCTACCCGCCGTACAACGAGTATCAGGAGAAGACGGAGCGGCAGATTCCGGTCGTCGTGTTGGAGCCCGCCGCGTAGCCGGCTCGCCGTGTCGGATCCCGTCGCCCAGGCGACGAGGCTACCCGTCGAAGATGCTGGCGCCGGCACCGACGGGCACCGCTTCGGGGTAGAAGGTGGCGAGCGCAGTGAGAAGTCCCGGATCATCGAGTCGGTCGGAACGGACTCGGAGGTCCGCACCTCTCGCCGTGAGGTCTTCGTTGTAGATCCGCGCGACGTCGTCGAGCGATAGCGTGTCGTCTTCGACCCGTCGGCGCTCGGCTTCGGTGGAGTAGATGTCCGCCTTCCAAAGGACGCTGACACGATAGGCGTCGAGCGGCGCGCGATAGCTCTCGACCCCCTCGTGGCGCACCGCCCAATCCCCGGTGCCATCGTTCGCAGGCGCGAGCTCGGCCGAGGCATTGACGAGTCGCGTCCCCTCATCGAAGGGTCCTACCGGCTCGACCTGATGAAACATCCCGTGGTTGTCACCGACGAGCGCGGTGTTGGCCATTTCACCCACGTAGTGTTGAGGCACCTTGTCCGGACCATCGGGCCAGTACGAAAACCCGCCGCCCTCGACGTCGTTCATCCACCAGATCGACGTCGCCTGCACGATCACCCACCGGTCGAACAACCCGCACCACAACATCGACCGCAGCAACATCATCGGCGTGTTCGTGCGGTTGCGGCCCCGGAAGACGGGATTGTCGGTGTGCGCCGGCCCGCAGGCTGCCATCGCGGCCATCACGTTCACGTACACCGTGTGCGGAATCACGACCTCGGCGCCGTAGAATCGGCGCGCCGCTTCGGCGAAACGCTCGTGCTGCGTGAACAGCTCGACCCCCTCCACCGCGAAGTCCGCGTGGGCCCAATCATTCTGGAACCACATGGGACTCGTTGCTAGGGCGTCGTCGTTACTGGGGCGAAACCAACCGCCGAGCGGCGTGTACGGGGCATTGCGTTCGAGCAAGCCCACGACAGCCGCGGGATCGTCGAACACGTCGCGCAGAAGCACGGGCGGGTCGGCATAGTGGAACATCTCGCGGGTTCTACCTCCTAGGGGACGGAACGGCCACGGCGCAGCGTCACGCCCCGAGCGCCTGCGATGGGCGAGGCGTTCCCCTAACCAGCCGGCGAGTACCAGATCGGCGACGTCCAGGCCCGTTCTTGAATCACCGCGCGATGCTTGTCCGAGCAGCACATCTTCAGCCCCTCCGGCACCGACGCGGGATCGTCGCAGTCGACCTCCTTCTCGTTGCAGAAATACTGACTCCAGCGACACGTCGGGTTCTCGAGGACGCGCAGGTAGTAGAACGCGCGCTCTCGGGGATCGAAGTCGGGGTCGGTCCAGACCGCGCAAAGGCTCTGCGCGCCTGCGCCGTGCGGCTCGCACGTGTTGCGGTCGACACCCGCACCGTTGGGACCGCCGGCCACATCGATCACCTTCTCGTAGAGCTCGCGACCCTCGAGCCAGCCCTTCACGAGCTGGATTCGTTGGAGCGGCGTCGTCTCCTCGTCCCACGTGCCGGGATCCTGAGCAGCCCACGCGACGAAGCGGGGGGCAGCAGCGTCACCGAGCGGCGGGGCGGTGAGATCCCCTCCCATGGGAACGCCGCCGGCGTAGCCCTTGGCGACCAAGGCCGGATCCGTGCACAAATCCTCGGCGTACTCCCACCCGCCGAAGAAGCGGACGACGGGGCGCGTACCGCTCGTGCCGTACGTCTCTCGGCGCTGCATCGCCGAGAACAAAGAGTCGCGGGTGTTCTCTTCCGCCCACACGACGGCGAGGCCCCCCGGCCCGAACTCGGGCTCGTCGGGGAACGCATCGCCCGCCTCCGCGCCGCCTCCTTTGCCCGCACCGCCGTGCCCCGGGTGGTCCTTCTCCGCTACGAGCCCGGGCGCGGCGATGTGTGTGTCCGTCGACGCGATGATGCCGTACTTGAGCGGATTGCTGCCGAGTTCGGAGTCGTGGCGCAACCCCTGCTTCAGAGCGTCGCGCACGAAGTTCGAAGGCGCTGCCTGTTGCCTCTCGGTCCAGGAAGACTGCGTCGCACCGAACCGATCGTACCCGAGCTTTTCGAAGCCACACGCTTCGTCGTCCGCCCAGATCGAGCCCGCAAGCACATCGCACTCGGAGTCGCCCTTGTGCTGCATCATCTCGACGAGCGGCTCCCAGCGCCCGCGGAGCGCCGCTTCCTCTGCGTCGACCACACCCGGAACGAAGTCCCCCGAGACGCGCGCGGTCTGGAACATCAGCCCGCCACTCAGATTCGAGTTGTGGGGAATCGTAAAGACGTCGCAGCCATCGATCTCGTCGACGCAATCCTCCTGAAGGTGACGCCACAGATCCATCGCCGTGGGGGTCTCGATCCAGCTCACGGGAAGGTCGGGCACTTGGTCATTTCGGAACAAGACGTTGCGATGAAGATTGTTTCCCTCGCCCACGCTCGCCGTCCACTCGTATCCGACGAAGCTCGTGAACTCGCAGGACGTGCTGCGGTCGTACGCCTCTTCTGCCGCCGCCTGGATCTCGCCCCACACGCCCCGCGTGACGTCAAAGCACGTCTCGTTGTCGTTCCCACAGATGCCCCAACGGCGCTTCAGAATGAGCCCGTACGCCGCGAGCATTATCTTGTTCATCTCGCCCGAATTCCGGTGCGCTATGCACACCGGATGCCAGTAACTCCAGGTGCCCGGGGTTCGGCAAATTCTCACCTCGCCGAGGAATTCGGCGTGGTCGCTCACCATCGTCCAGTCCAACGGCCGGTCGATCTTGATCGTGCGGGTCGGGTTGCCGTTCTCGTCGTAGGGCTGAATCCCCATCGGTTCGCCCTTGGCGAAGCGGTACGCTTCGCGAGGCGTGTTGCGGGTGTCCTGCCCGCGGGCATCGAAGGAGTACGCCGTATGCACGTGCGTGTCGCCGAAGAAGGGACGCCGCAACGCGTCGTAATCGGCGCACGCGGCGCGCTCTTCGGTCACGGCGTACGGACGCTCCTGCCCCCCGACGGCCAGACTCGGGAGGGCCATCGCAGCGAGCGTGAAAAGGCAGATCGAGGATCGGAACATGTCGCAGACATAGATTGCGGCCCCGCCGCTCTTCAAGCATCGAGTCCTCGGCCCATGTGGTATCCCTCGGCTCGGAGACTTTATGCTCAAACACCTACTCTCACCCTTTCGCATCGGGAACGTCGAGCTACGCAATCGGATCGCCATGGCCCCGATGGGCGTGGAGATCGTCGAGTCCGATGGGTCCATTCGTGAGCCGGTGCTGCGCTATTACGAGGAGCGCGCGCGAGGCGGCGCGGGGCTCCTGATCACCGAGAATACGGCTGCGTGCTACCCGCGCGGCGCCAACACCGCGAACGAGATCGCCGTCTCCGACGACAAATATCTCCCCGGGCTCACCGCCCTAGCGAAGACCGCGCACGAGCACGGCGCGAAGATCGCCATTCAGCTCGCGCACCACGGCAAGGTTGGCCGCTTCGACACCCGCGAGGGCCGTCCCCTACTCATGCCTTCAGAACCGAAGCACTCCGGTTTCCCCAGTGGACCGCTCGATCTGACCATCGAAGAGATGACCGAGATGGGACGCGCGGCGGGCGGTGGCAAGCCGACGATCCATGTCGCCACGAGCGAAGACCTGAAACAGCTCGCAGCCGACTTCGCCGATGCGGCCGAACGCGCGCGTCGCGCCGGCTTCGATGCGGTCGAGATCCATGGCGCGCACGGCTACATCTTTTCCGAGTTCCTTTCGCCGGCGTGGAACTTCCGCGACGACGAGTACGGAGGCTCGATCGAGAACCGCTCGCGCCTCCTGTGCGAAGTGCTGCGCGCGTGCAAGGAACGCGCGGGCCAAGACTTCACCATCTGGTGCCGCATCGACGCAACCGAGTTCGGCGTCGAGGACGGCATTCGGTTCGAAGACGCGCAGCGCACCGCTGAGCTCGCAGTCGAGGCTGGAGCGGACGCGATCCACGTGAGCGCATACGCGGATCCGATTGGCGCCGGCTTCACGTTGGGCCCGATCGTGCACAAAGAGTCTGGCTACGCGGACTTCGCGGCGGGGATCAAGAAACGCGTTGCCGTACCCGTGATCGCGGTGGGGCGCATCGAGCCCGAAACCGGTGACCAGCTCATTGCCGAGGGGAAGGCCGACATCATCTCGATGGGACGCAAGCTCCTCGCCGATCCGGAGCTGCCAGCGAAGCTCGCCGCGGGGCGTCCCCACGACGTGCGGCCATGCATCTACTGCTACGTGTGCGTCGCTCAGCCGTTCTTCGACAAACGCGTGCGCTGCGCGGTGAATCCGGTGACCGGCCTCGAGCTCGAACGCGCGGAGCCCGTACGGTCGGTGGCCGCAACGAAGAAGCGTGTACTCGTCGCAGGTGGCGGCCCGGGTGGAATGGAAGCGGCCCGGATCGCTGCGCTCCGCGGCCACGACGTCGCGCTGTACGAGAAGGCCTCACAGCTCGGCGGCACACTGCGGTTCGCGGCGCTCGTCTACGAACCCAACGAGCGCCTCTTGCGCTGGTTCGAGGAGCAGATGCGCGCGCTACCCATCGACGTGCACCTCGACGAGGAGGCGACGGCCGATACCGTGCGCGCCTGGACCCCCGACGTCGTGATCGCCGCGGCGGGTGCGCGGCGCGGCAGGCCCGAAATTCCCGGGGTCAATCAGGCGCATGTCTTCGACGGCAATGATCTCCGAGCGCTCCTCACCGGCGACAGCAGTGAGGAGGCGACCGAAAAGCTCTCCTTCACCGGCCGACTCGCGGTGCGCGCCGGACGTATCACGGGAATCTCGAGCGATCCTTCGAGGCTCCGCGAAGCGTCGCGTGCGTACATGCCCGTCGGCAAGCGCGTGGTCGTGATCGGTGGCGGCCTCGTCGGCGCGGAGATCGCAGATTTCTTCGCCGAGCGCGGCCGCGAAGTGGTCGTGCTGGAAGCCGGCCCCGTCGCGGCCACTGAGATGGCTCACCCCCGGCGCTGGCGCGTGCTCCACGACCTGCGTGAGGCGGGCGTACGGCTCGTGACCGATGCGACCGGGCTCGAGATCGGCCTAGACGCCGTGCGCTTTCGAGCACCCGAGGCCCCAGGACGAGACCCAGTCGAACAATCAGCTTCGGCCGACACCGTCGTTCTCGCCACCGGCCTCGAAGCCAATGCGCCCGCCGCCGCGGCCCTCGAATCCGCCGGCGTGCCCGTCGTCGCCGTGGGCGACATGACCGGCGTGACCTACATCGAAGGTGCCATCCACGACGGCTTCCGGGCCGCTCTCGACATCTAGCCCACACTTCGCACCCGGTTGCGCGAGGTCGGGTCGCGTTGACGTCCACCCGCGACC
>JAJCZO010000362.1 GCA_029262355.1 Deltaproteobacteria bacterium | reverse complement strand
GTAGAAGGGGCCCTTCTTCACCCCGAGATCCGTGACGTTTCTCCACCTTCCTCGAAGATAGCTCACGAGCTTCCCCTGCACAGCCTCGGCGAGTGCCCTCGACTCGTCTTCTTTCCCTGTTTGGAGGAGATCACTCAGAATATAGGCGAGATCGCTCTCGTCCGGCACCGCGCCCGTGAAAGCGAGGCCATTCTCGAGGGCGGCCAGGCGCATCGTGGCCTGATCGTCCGTATTGTTCAGCGTGTAGGTTTCGATCCCGTCCGCGCTCGGACTCTCGCTGGCGTTGGCGTGGATCGAGACGAAGAGGTCAGCGCCCTGCGCATTCGCGAATGCGGTCCGCTGCTCCAGGCTGACCGTCTCGTCGCCCGACCGCGTGAGGACGACCTCTACGTCGTCATCCGTCGCGAGTCGTTCGGCCACCTGCTTGGCAATCGCAAGCGTGACCGCCTTCTCCTCATCACCGGTCACGGCGCGCGCTCCCGGGTCCTTACCGCCATGCCCCGGGTCGATCACGATCCGGAAGCGCCGTGGCGAGGCGGTCGGGGACGGCGTGGGGCGAGGCGAGGGAGTCGGACGAGGCGTCGGCCGTGGGGTCGGCTGCGCCGTAGGCCGAGGCGTCGGCGGAGGTGGGGTCGGCCGCGGGGACGGACTCGGCGTCGGCTCGGAAGCTCGGGGCCGCGGCGTGGCTCGAGCCACCTTCACAGGCGCTGGCGCCTTCACGGGCGCTGCCGCACGCGGGCCGGCAGCTGCCTTCGCCTCTCGCCTCGGAGGCACCAGCTTCAAAATGAGACGGGCTGGGTTCTCCGCGGTCGTCACGTGAAAGAGCGCGGGCTCGGCCAAATCCACGACGATTCGCGTGGTGTCCTCACTGAACTGCCCAATACGGATCCGGCGGACGAGGCGATCATTGACCGGAATCGGGTCGCGCGTGATCGCACTGCCCATCCGAGCCGGCTTCAAGTCTATGTAGGCGCGCGCCGGCAGGCCCGAGGCGGAGTCGGCGCCGGCGGTGTGCGTCGTGTAGCCGACCTTCCCCTTCACGACGACGATCACGCGCGCGCCGGTGTCGGAGACCTCCCATTCGACTCGCTCGATGATCGCTCGGTGCGTCGACGGGCTCTGACCGCTGGCTGGAGCAACGGCCAACGCGATGACGACGAACGCGCTCGTGAGTAAACGGGCAGCCATGCGGATCTGATTCATCGAACCACTCATGCGCGTCGAGCCCGCTCGCGCAGCTCATTGAGCCGCGTGAGTGCCTCGAGCGGTGTCATCGCATCGACGTCGAGGCTCGCGAGCTCGCGTTGAAGCGATGCCGCAGGGTCATTGAAAAGATCGAGTTGGGCCGTGGCCCCGCTGCGGTCCGGGACCGCCTCGGGGCCCTTGCCCTCCTCCAGTCGTTGCAGCAGCTCACGTGCCCGAGCCACGACTTCGTCTGGTACTCCGGCGAGACGAGCCACCGCGATGCCATAGCTCCGACTCGCCGGTCCAGGAACGACCTTACGCAGGAACAACACGTCATCCTTCCACTCGCGCACCGAGACCGAGTAGTTCTTGACCCGGGGCATCGCCCCAGCGAGGGCGGTCAATTCGTGGAAGTGCGTGGCGAACAGCGTCTTGACCCGAGCGCCCGGCGCGGGCTCGACCTCGTGCAGGTACTCCGCAACGGCCCAAGCGATCGCGATCCCATCGTAGGTGCTCGTGCCACGGCCGATCTCGTCGAGGACCACCAGAGTCCGCGGCGTCAGGTTGGCGAGAATTGCCGAGGTCTCCTTCATCTCGACCATGAATGTGGAATCGCCCGCCACCAGGTCATCCGCCGCCCCGACCCGCGTCCAGATGCGATCGGTCAGCGGCACCTCGGCTTTCGCCGCAGGAACAAAGCTTCCCGCGTGCGCGAGCAGAACGATGAGTGCCACCTGTCGGAGATAGGTGCTCTTACCCGCCATGTTTGGGCCGGTCAGGAGCATGACCTGTTCTTCGCGACCGTCGAGGCGCACATCATTCGCGACGAACGTCCCCTTGGCCGACGTCTGCTCGACCACCGGATGCCGGCCCTCCGAAATGAGAATCGCATCGCCCCGATGCATCTGCGGACGAACGTAACCCTGATCGTGGGCCGTAGCGGCCAGGCCACAAAAGCCGTCGAGATCCGCGAGTCCGTTCGCCAGCCGCGTGAGCGACGCCTGGCACCCCTGCACGCGTTCGAGCAGGTGTCCGAACAACGCGACTTCGCGTTCGACGGCGCGACTCTCGGCCGTCGCGAGCTGGTCTTCGAGATCCTTGAGTTCAGGGCTGCTGAACCGCTCGCCGGACGCCATCGACTGCCGGCGCACGAAATGTTCCGGGACCAGGTTCAGATTCGGTTTCGTCACATCGAAGAAGTAGCCGAGCACCCGATGGTACTTGATCTTCAGCGAAGAGATCCCCGTGGCCTCGCGCTCGCGCGCCTCGAGCTCGGCGATCAACCTCTGCGCGTCGGTCAGCAGGCCGCGAAGCCGGTCGACCTCCTCGTCGGCGCCGGCTCGGATCACCCCACCTTCCGAGGGATGCATCGGGGGAGCCTCCTCGAGCACGTTCGTGATCTCCGCCGCGAGCCCGGGCGGTGGCGCCGCATCCGAGCGCACTCTCTCGAGAACCTCCGGTTTGCCCTCACCGCCGAGAAGCTCCCCTATGCCGGAGACGAGCCCCAGGGCTCGCCCGAGCCGAGCGACCTCGCGCGGGCCGGCGCGCCGCACGCCGAAGCGGGCAACGAGCCGTTCGATGTCGCCAATGGCCCGAAGCCCGTTTGCCAGGTCTTCGCGCAGGCCTGGGGACTCGACCAGATGCTCCACGGCATCGAGACGGGCTCCGATCGCTTCGAGGTCCATCAGCGGGTAGAGGAGCCACTCGCGCAACCGCCGCGCGCCCATGGGAGTCCGTGTCCGGTCGATCGCCCACCACAAGGAACCGTGGCGGCTGCCGGCGGCACCCTCGAGGACTGCGAGGTTCCGCCGAGAGTGGTCGTCGAGCATTAGATGCTCGCCAACCTCGTAGAACGTCGGCGTACGCAGGTGATCCAGCCCACCACGCAGCGTGTCGCTGACGTAGCCGATCGCGAGCCGGAGGGCGGCCATCGCGGCCGGTGCAGCCGCCTCGCCCCAACCCGCGAGCAACGTCTCCACCGC
Source organism: Deltaproteobacteria bacterium (assembly GCA_029262355.1). GTDB lineage: Bacteria > Desulfobacterota > Binatia > UBA12015 > UBA12015 > VGTG01. The sequence continues at coordinate 26,123 of JAJCZO010000362.1, read as the reverse complement.
CAGAGCGACCGGCGCGCCGTCGTCGCGCGGAGCCCATGTGCTCAGCGCGCCGCCAGCGCCCTCAGCGAGCGCGAGCAACTCCTCGTCGTCGGGCGGAACGACCGTCTCGCGCGGGCCAATCCGCGCGAGCTCCTCGGATGCCGCGCGCGCCGACGGGGCAACACAGCAGCGCACCTGCCCGGTCGTGACCTCGATACAGGCGATCGAAACCTCGCCGGTCGAACGCACGAGCGCGGCAAGGAAGCCCGGCTCGCTCGCCTGCAGGCCCTCGTCCTCGTCCAAGACCGTGCCCGGCGTGATGACCCGAACGAGGCCACGCTCCACGAGGCCGGGAGACGTTGCTGGGTCCCCGAGCTGATCACAGATGGCAACCTTCAGGCCGTGGCCGAGGAGTCGCCCGACGTAGCCCTGCGCGGCGTGGTAGGGGATTCCGCACATCGGGACCGGGTTGGGTGCGTCCTTGTTCCGCGACGTGAGAGTCAGGTCCAGCAGGGGTGCGGCCCGCTCGGCGTCCTCGAAGAACATCTCGTAGAAGTCGCCCAGGCGGAAGAACAGTACAGCGTCGCCGGCCTGCTCCTTCACACTCAAATACTGGGCGAGCATCGGCGTCAGCTTCGCCCCGCCCCGCCGCCCTTCCGAAGTGACCTGCGCCGTCACGCCACCAAACCCAACCACCACTCTCCCGCGGCCATCATGGACGCGGGATCGGCCCCGCTGGAAAGCCGGCCGGGCACGTCGGAGGCGGAGGACCCTCAGGGCACACAATGCGTTCCGCGTGCCCCAGTCGAACCCGATCCGCCCTACTTCGAAATACCAAACCCGGCTGTGCCGATGGGAAGACATTGCACGTAGGCACTAGGATCCGCAAACAATCAAAGCTGCCCGGGGCGTAGCGCAGGTGCTGCCGACAGTAGTCGAACTGGCCGTACCGGAGGGAATCGAAGATCGCGATCTCTTCGGGACAAGGAAACAGGAAATCGAGCAGCTGCTCTTCCAAGAGAGGATCCTGGGCGACCCCACGCTCCGGCGAGGCACAGAGTACGAGCACGGCCCCCACGAGGGCCATCACGACACGCCCCCCGAGCGCGGCCATCAGACCTTCTTCCGCTTGCGGCCCAGATAGTCGACGAGCAGGTACTCGCCCAGCCGATCGGGACGGCTGTAAAGAGCCCGACCCTTGTTAATCCTCGTCATTTTCTCGACGAAGGCCCTCAGGCCGACGGAATCGTCCAACATGAACGTGTTGATGGTGATGCCCTTCTTCGTCACGCGTTCGACCTCCCGCAGGGTCTCCTGAGCGGCTCGGCGCGAAACCCCGCCGAAGGACAGGGGCCACTCGCAATGGAGTCCGCCGTCGGCGAAATACGCCGTCGGCTGGCCATCTGTCACGACGATCAGGTGCTGGTTTCGGCTGGGGTGTCGGCGCAGCAGGTCGCTGCCCATCCGGAGTGCGTCTTGAAGGTTGGTGAACGGATCGCCCATGTTCCACGAGGCCTCGGGCAAATCCTGCGCACGAAGCTCGACCGCCCGCGTGTAAAACCCGACGATCCCGAAGAAGTCGCGCGGATAACGCGTCCGGATCAGGCTCTCGAGAGCCAGGGCAACCTTCTTGGCGGCCGCGAACCGACCTTCCCAACTCATGGACCAACTCATGTCGAGCAAAAGCACCGTGGACGCCGTGCTGTGCTGGCGAGACTCGTGGACCTCGAAGTCGCGCGGCTCCATGGCCAGCTTGGCACCGGGTTGGCGCCGCACCGCGTTCATGAGCGTCGGGACCAGCGCGAGGTCGAGGGCATCCCCGGGCTCGTGCGGCCGCACCCCCTCGGGCATCACCTCGGCAGCGCCAACCCGGCGGGTCTCATGAGCGCCCGGCCGGTCGCGAAGTAGGGCCTGGTAGATGTCGCGCAGGGCCAACTGACCGATGCGGCGGATTCCCTTGGCCGAGAGCTCGAGACGACCCTCTCGTTGCGTGAGAAACCCGGCGTCGACCAGCATGGACATGGCCTGCTTCAGCGCGCTGAAATCCTGCGCCGCCTGCGGGCCGAGAAGCTCCCCGAGCTGGCTCGGGTCGATCCCCTCGAAGTCCCCGCGCATCAGCGCGCGCTGCAGCGCCATCAACGCCTCGAGTTCGGCCGCGAGCTCGAGCGCTTGATCGAAATTCAGGGATTCCTCGCCTTGCAGACGATCGCCCCAGCGCTGCTGGAGATCTTCGACCTTGCGGATGTCGTCGAGTCGGTCGAAAAGGTCGCGGAAGTCACGCTCGGCCTCCTCGTTCTCGAACGAGTAGCTCTGCGCAAGACGTTCGATCGCCTCGGAGAGACGCGACGGGAGGTCTCCTAGGAAGGCCTTCTTCTCGCGCATCTCGGCGCCTGCGTCTCCCGGCTCCTCCAGCTCGGTGAGGGTATCGCGTTCTCGGCGAAGGATGTCATCGAGCTGACTCTGCGGCTCGTCGAGCGCGGAATCGACGTTCACGGACTGCTCTCGCTGCTCGAGTTGCTCGCGCAAAGCCTGGAGCAGGTCGTCGAGGCCCATGAGCTGGCCGTCGGGCAGCTCCATACCCTGGCGCATCATCCACTCCAGCGCCTGGCGTACGTCGTCCGTGGCGGAGAGGGCGTCGGCGAACTGCTCGAACACCTTCTCCGGATCGAGACGAATCCGCTGAGTTCCGTCCCACGACGTGTACCGAAGCCGCAGCATGGCTCACCTAGCCCCGGTAGGTGATCCTTCCCCCTGAGACCTCCCGGTTCAGCTTTTGGTGGAGGTGCAAGCCTTCGAGAATGAACTCCGTCGCCGACGCCATCAGTGCCGGAGACTCGAAGGGGCCCAACTCGCTGATCGCCTCGCGAAGGCCCGGAATCGCGCCGATGCCTTCGAGGTATTCCGCCGCGGGCATCTGGTCGGAAACCTCGACCCCCCAACCGCCCTCGAAGTACCCCACGACCGTCTGCAGCGTAGCCGGCGAGAACGTCTCATCGAACACGGCCAGCACGGCACGGTTCACAAGGCGCTCGAATGCCTCCTGCTCAGAGCGCTCCTCTCCCGTGTACTCGAACTCGAGCTTGCCCAGCATGGAGGTCGAGACCGCGTGCAGATCCGAGATCCGCGGGACGATTTCCTGCTCGCCCAGTACGATCGCCCGGCGCTCGGCGTTGGCGATCAGCGTCTCGTAATTGTTCAGCGTCGCGCGAACGCTGACACCGCTGCTCTGGTTGATGTCTCCGGCCGCTCGCGCCTCGAACGTGAGTCCGGCCACGACACTCTTCATGAAGTCCGGGATCCGAACGGGACACCCGTCGCGATCTGTGGCGGGAACTTCCTGCTCCACGATCGCGATCTCGGTCTGCGTGTCGCGCGGGTAGTGCGTGCGTATCTGGGCGTCGAAACGATCCTTCAACGGCGTGATGATGCGGCCCCGGCTGGTGTAGTCCTCCGGGTTCGCGCTCGCGATGATCACGATGTCCACGGGCAGGCGCACTTTGAAGCCGCGGATCTGAATGTCGCGCTCCTCCATCAGGTTAAACAGCCCGACCTGGATCTTCTCCATCAGGTCCGGCAGCTCGTTGATGGCGAAGATTCCCCGGTGCGAGCGCGGAACGAGGCCGAAGTGAATCGTATCCTCGTCGGCGAGGTACCGACCTTCGGCGACCTTGATCGGATCGATCTCGCCGATCAAGTCCGCCATCGAGACGTCCGGCGTGGCGAGCTTCTCGCCGTATCGATCTTCACGCACGATCCAGGACACTCCCAGCGCATCGCCTTCGGCTTCGGCCCGCGCGCTGCAGCGCCGACAAATCGGCGCCATCGGATCGCAGTGGATCTCACATCCCTCGACGGCGGGCACCGCTTCGTCCAGCAACCCGACGAGGCCCCGAATGAGGCGCGACTTCGCCTGCCCTCGCTCGCCAAGCAGGATCATGTGGTGCCCGGAGAGGATCGCGTTCTGAACTTCCGGAACGACCGTATCGTCGTATCCCAGGATCGAGGGCACGATCGACTTCCCTGCGGTCAGCGCCGCCTTCAGGTTCCTGCGCAGCTCGGCCCGGACCGTCGTCGGCTCGTGGCCGGCAGCTCGGAGCTCTCCCAGGGTCGTCGGTTTCGCCATCAACACCTCTCCCCGCCATGATGCGAGAGAGCGCATTATGGAACCAACCGCCCGGCACGGGCAACCGAATCGATCTCGTTCAGCAGAGGAAGTGCGGCGCGAGCAGGTCGTAGCTCTCGAGGAGATGCTGAGGCATCACCTTGGTGTCTCCGACCACCGGCATGAAATTCGTGTCGCCACCCCATCGGGGCACGATGTGCCAATGCAGATGTGTGTCGATCCCCGCGCCGGCGACCGCGCCGAGGTTCAGCCCAACGTTCATCCCGTCGCACGAGAGAGCGCGCACCACGATCGCGGCAGCACCCCGCAGGCTCTCCATGAGACGCCCGTAAACATCCGCCTCGAGTGCCCCGAGATCGGCCGTGTGGCGCCGTGGAGCAATCATCAGGTGCCCGTTGTTGTACGGATACCGGTTCATCATGACGATGCAGTCGTCGTCGGCCTTCAAGATGAGATTCTCGCGATCCTCACCCGCACCAGGAAGATCGCAGAAGATACACGAGCCCTCAGGGGGCTTCTCACCGACGACGTAGCTCATCCGCCACGGCGCCCAGAGCACTTGCTGCGACAGCTCAGCTTTCCTCGCGCGGCGCAGAGACCGCGGCCGAGGACTGGCCCACCCGCGACACGCCGTCCTCTAGACCATCGCCGAACTGGGGCGCCGGTGGCGCGCCGTTCTCCTCACTCGGCTTGCGATCCACCCGCTGCTTCAATTCCTTGCCGGCCTTGAAGAAGGGAACGCGCTTCGCGGCGACGGAGACCGCCTCACCGGTCTTCGGATTCAGGCCCTCGCGCGAGTTGCGGCGCTTTACGATGAAGCTGCCGAAGCCTCGGATTTCGATCCGTTCCCCACGAGTCAGAGCCTCGGAGAGGGTCTTGAAGACCGAGTTGACCAGGGTCTCGATGTCCCGCCGGGCCAGGTGTGGCCGCGCGTTGGCCACAGTCTCGATGAGCTCGCGCTTGGTCATGTTCCGACTCCGATCTGGCGGCAATTGATCAACGAAGGCCCTCCGTCACCACCGGCAACCGCCACAAGAGCTGCGGCGCACGCTCGCCCCCTGAGGTGCCAGCAAGGGCCGACAGAGCATCGGCAAACTGGCCCAGAGCGGAGCTGCTGGCCCTCGTTCCCGGTTCGTCCGAAAGTAAGGCGCGCAGCCACCAGGGGCCACGCTGGTTCGAGACCTTGTCGACGACCGGTTCGCCTTCGATACCGGCGCGCTCCGCCGCGACGGCGACCGCCTTGTGCAGGCCACCGAGCTGATCGACGAGCCCTAACTCCTGCGCCTGCGCTCCCGTGAACGTTCGCCCGGTCGACACCCGACGCATCGCTTCGGGCGTCATGCTGCGCCCGGCGGCCACCGCGTCGATGAACTGGGTGTGAACCTCGTCCGCCATCGTCTGAAAGATCGCACGCTCCGATTCGGACAGCGCGCGATAGGGCGAACCCATGTCCTTCTGCGCTCCGGCCGTCACGATCTCCGCGCGAACACCGACCTTGTCCATCAACCCCTCGAGGTTGGTCAGCTGCATGATGACGCCGATCGATCCGGTCAACGTACCTGGGTTCGCGACGATCACGTCGGCGGCGCTCGCGACGTAGTAGCCACCCGACGCCGCCACCGATCCGAGAGAAGCAACGACCGGCTTCTCCTTACGGAGCCTCAGCACCGCCTCGTACATCTCCTGCGACGGCGCCACCGCACCTCCGGGAGACTCGATCCGCACGACGACCGCACCGACGCCCGAGTCCTCCTGCAGGTCCGACAAGGTCTCGACGAAGGCGTCTGACCGGCTGATCTCGCCACGCAGCGACACGAGAGCCACGGTGGGCTCACCCGTTCGCAGAAGCGAGCCACTCGGCCGCCCCGGCAGTAAAGTCACCGCGAACGCAACGAGCGCGAACAGACCCGCGAAGGCCAGGAAAAAGCGGAACGCTCGTCCGGCGGGGTGACGGGGCATGGCCACCCTCGCCAACTCAGCCCTCGGTCTTGTTCTTCTCGCCGACCGCCACACGCTGCAGATCGGTCCCGACGACGTCCTCGAGAGAGAACCTTCCGGCCTTTCCTTCGCGGCTCAAGTAGGCGTCCATCTCTGCTCGCTCCTCGGAGCGCCGCAGTGCGCGCACCGAAAGACCGATCTTCTTCTCACGCGGATCGAGGTTGGTGATCTCCGCCTCGATCTCCTCACCAACGTGGAAGTGATCGCCGGGGCGATCGACCCGCTCGGCCGAGATCTGGGAGACGTGCACCAGGCCTTCGATGCCTTCTTCGAGCTGCACGAATACTCCAAAGTCGGTCACGCTGGTGATCGGGCCCTTGATGCGGCTGCCGACCGGGAAGCGCTCCACGAGGTTCGCCCAGGGATCGTTCGTCAGCTGCTTTACGCCCAGAGAGATCCGCTCGTTGTCGACGTCGACGCCAAGAACGACGGCCTCGATCTCGTCACCCTTCTTGTAGGCCTCGGACGGGTGCTTGATCTTCTTGGTCCAGTGCAGGTCCGAGATGTGCACGAGTCCATCGATGCCATCTTCCACCCCGACGAAGATGCCGAAGTCGGTGATGCTCTTGACGACGCCCTTGATGTGGCTGTCGATTGGATGGTTCGAGCGAACCATCTCCCACGGGTTCGGCTCGACCTGCTTCAGGCCGAGCGAGATCCGCCGGTTGGTCGGGTCCACGTCGAGAACCTGCACCTCGACCTCGGCGCCCACGTCGAGAAGCTTCGACGGATGCGTGACCCGCTTGGTCCACGACATCTCCGAGACGTGAATGAGTCCCTCGACGCCCTTCTCGAGCTCGACGAACGCGCCGTAGTCGGTGATGCTGACGACCTTGCCGTTGATGCGCTTGCCCGTCGGGTAACGCTCTTCCGCGGTGGTCCACGGATCGGGCAGGATCTGCTTCATGCCGAGCGAAACGCGCTCGCGCTCGGCGTCGTACTTCAGCACGACGACCTTCAGCTGATCACCGACGTTGATGACTTCGGAGGGATGCGAAATGCGGCCCCACGACATGTCCGTGATGTGCAGCAGACCGTCGATGCCGCCCAGGTCGACGAACGCACCGTAGTCGGTGATGTTCTTGACCGAGCCCTCGAGGATGATGCCCTCTTCGAGAACACGAAGAGTCTCTTCCTTGAGCGCCGAACGCTCCTTCTCGAGCACCGCGCGGCGCGACACCACGACGTTGCCTCGCGATCGGTTGAACTTGAGGATCGCAAAACGACCCTTCTGACCGATGAAGCGATCGAGGTTTCGCGTCGGGCGGAGGTCGGCGTGCGATCCCGGCAGGAACGCCGATACGCCGATGTCGACCTTCAGGCCGCCCTTCACCTTCCCAACGATGAGCCCCTCAATGGGCACTGCGTCGTTGTAGGCTTGCTCGATGTCGCTCCAGACCTTGACCTGCTCCGCCTTGGTGCGCGACAGAGTCACGCTACCGCTCTCTCCTTCGCTAGACTCGAAGAAGACGTCGATGTCGTCACCGACCTCGGCGTGTACGGTCCCCTCACGGTCGCGGAACTCGGCGACAGGGATCGCCCCCTCCGACTTGTATCCAATGTCGACCGTGACGAAGCCATTGGCAATCTGAACGATCTGCCCCCGGACGACTTCTCCTGGCTTCACCAGCTTGAGACTCTGCTCAAACATCTGGCTGAAGTCTTCCTCTAGGGGCGACTGATCGTCGTTCTCACTCGGCATGCAGCGTGTTCCTCCTACGGGGGGGTAAGCGCAGTGCGGCCAGGCGGCGGCAGGCGCTCCTTGGGCATACTCTTGCGAGGCTGTGTTTTCAAGAGCCTTCCCGCGACCTTACGACCATTGCCATCCGCGTCAGAACCTCGTCGGCGGTCAGCGGCCCCGAATCGACTTCGATCGCCCCCTCCGGGCGACGCAGCGGAGCTGCCTCGCGGCCCTCGTCGCGCGCGTCTCGCTCCTCGATCTCGCGCCGCGTGGCCGCCAGATCGACCTCGACTCCTCGTGCCCGAAGCTCTGCCGCACGGCGCTCTGCACGACAGCCCACGTCGGCGGTGAGGTAGAACTTCACGTCCGCCCCAGGGAACACGACGGTGCCCACATCGCGGCCCTCGGCGACCACGCCGCCCTCCGCGGCGAGGCGACGCTGGAGATCCAACAGGCCCTCGCGCACCGCAGGAACAGCAGAAACCCTAGACGCCGCCTGGCTGATTGCCGGGGTGCGGATCTCTCCCGTCACCTCTCGGTCGCCGACCCAGACGCGGGTACCCGCGTCTCCAAACCGGATATCCAGGCCACGAGTCAGCGTCCCGAGACGCTCCTCGACCCCCCGAGCGATACCGGCCTCCGACAGAGACGAAGCCAGCTCCGGATCCTCCAGCACGCAGAGCGCCACCGTTCGATAGAGCGCTCCGGTGTCCAGGTACGTGAACCCAAGGCGGGCGGCGAGCGCGCGACTCACCGTGCTCTTGCCCGCACCCGCGGGACCGTCGATCGTCACGAGCGGTCTCGCTCGGCTCATGCGCCACCCTTTCGCAGCCGCCGCAACGTCACCAAAAAACTTGGGTCTGAGACGGCCATGATCTCCGCATCTCGCACTCGAACCGGATCACGAGCCACCAGACCGGCCACCGCGAAAGCCATCGCGATGCGGTGATCTCGGTAGGTTTCCACCTCCCCGCCCCCGATTCCCGCACCGCCGTGAACGATCAGCCCGTCCGAGGCCTCCTCCACGCGGACGCCAAGACGAGAGAGCCCCTGCGTCATGGCGGCCAGCCGATCGCTCTCCTTGAGGCGGAGCTCGGATCCGTCGGCGAACCGCGTAGCCCCCTCGGCGACGGCCGCCGCAACGGCCAGCGCCGGAAACTCGTCGATTGCACGCAGCATCGTCTCTCCGGAAACTTCCGTGGCACGGAGCGGGGCGGATTCAACCACCAGGTCCGCCACCGGTTCCTCCCCGACCGCCTCACGCTCCGTCAGCGTGATCCGTGCTCCCATCGCACGCAGCACGTCGAGGGCGCCCGTTCGAGTGGGGTTCACAGACACCCCCCGCAACTCGAGTCGTGAGCCCGGAACGATCGACCCCGCGACGAGCCAGAACGCGGCCGCACTCGGGTCCCCGGGGATGGCGATTCGGGCGGCCTCCAGCCGCGCCGGCCCTCGAACGGACACAGTCTGGCCGTCGGGGCGCCGCACTTCGACGCCGAAAATGGGCAGCAAGCGCTCCGTGTGATCCCGCGACGCACCTGGCTCGACGACGGTCGTCTCGCCGGTCGCCTGCAACCCGGCCAGCAGCAGTGCGGTTTTGACTTGAGCACTGGCCACCGGGAGCTCGAAGACCCCCGGGCGCAGCGTCGCTCCGCACACCCGCAGCGGGGGGCGCCCTTCGGAGCTCCCGAACCGGGCACCGAGCATCTCCAGGGGATCTGTGACCCGCGCCATCGGGCGCTTGCGCAGGGATTCGTCGCCGTCGAGCGTGGCCTCGAAAGGACGACCGGCGAGGACCCCACACATCATCCGGATCGTCGTCCCGGAGTTCCCGCAATCGAGCGGCTCGCTGGGCGCCCGCAGCCCCTCGAAGCCACGGCCCTCGATCCACACGCGGTCGTCCTGACGGCAGCTCTCGACGCCGAGAGAGCCCAGGACCGCGAGCGTCGACGCATTGTCTTCCCCCGACGACAGCCCGGTGATCTTCGTGGTTCCATGAGCCAGCGCTCCAAGAATGAGCGAACGGTGGCCGATCGACTTGTCGCCCGGAAGCTCGACCGCACCAAGCAGGGGCGGTGCCGCCGAAACGATCTCCACGCCGCCCTCGGCGACGGCCGGACCACCGTCCGACACGAGGGCCTGGCGTAGCTCGGTCGCTTCGTTCAGGAACCCCTCGATCGCCGGGCCGTCGCGCTTCGCAATTGCCGACGCGAGATCGTCGATGCCGGTACGAAACAGATCGACCTGCGCGAGGATCGAATCGGCATTCGACACGAGAATGTCCCGCCACATGTCCACCGACGCCCCCGCGATCCGGGTCATGTCCTTCAAGGAAGGCCCCGAGAAGCGCAGCGGATCCACGCCGCCACCCCGCGTCGCCGCGACTGCGCGGGCCAAGGCCCAGGCAGCGACGTGCGGCAGATGGCTCGTGAGCGCCAGAACGCGATCGTGTTCCACCGGCGACATCTCGTCGACACTCATGCCCATCGCCACCCAGAGAGCCTTCACCTCGCGCAGCGCGTCCGCATCCGTCGCCGCCACGGGGGTGACGACGCAGCGCGCGCCCTCGAAGAGATCCTCATGCGCCGCGCTGGCACCCGACGTCTCCAAGCCCGCGATCGGGTGACTGCCGACGAAGCGAGCGCGCCCGTTGAGCGCCACGCTGCACTCCTCCACCACGCTCGCCTTCGAGCTGCCGACGTCGGTCACGATCGCGCCCTCGGCCAGATGGGGAGCGATGGCCGCCGCCGAGCTCGCGAGCGTACCGATCGGGGTTGCGAGAACGACCAGATCGGCGCCGGCCAGCGCGTCGACGGACGTCGCAGCGCGATCGACGCACCCCCGCTCCAGGGCGACGTCGAGGTTTCGTTGCGTCCGACCCACCCCGACGACCTCGTCGGCCAGTCCATCTCGCCGTGCGACGAGCCCCAGGGACCCACCGAGCAAGCCGACCCCGACGATCCCGAGCCGTCGCACGCGTTTCACCGAGCCGACTCTCGATCCAGCGGGTCCTGAACGAGGCTCGCCACTCCTGCATCGCTGCGCCCCAGAAGTGCGGCCAGCGCTTGTGCGAAAGCCGTGTTCTCGTCGGGTGTCCCGACACTCACCCGAAGGTGGCGCGGATAGCCGTAGCCACCCACCGGCCGAACGATGACCCCGGCGCACAAAAGCGCCTCGAACGCGGGCCCCGCATCCCCGATCTCCACGAGCAGAAAGTTGCCATGGCTCGGCACGAAGCCAATTCCGAGGGCGCGACAAACGCGCTCCAGGAACCGAAGCCCCTGGCGGTTCGCCTCGCGCGACGCGCGCACATGCTCGTGATCCTCGAGTGCCGCAACCGCGCCGACCTGAGCCAGGTGATTCACGTTGAACGGATCCCGCACGCGATCGACGACGTCGACCAGCCATTCGGGACCAACCCCGTAGCCGACACGGAGCCCGGCGAGCCCGTAGATCTTCGAGAACGTGCGCAATCCTACCAGTCCGGGGTGCGCGTCGACCTGAGCGAGCACGTCCGGATATTCGGCATCGAGCACGTACTCCGCGTACGCGTTGTCCGAGACGATGACCACGTCTTCGGGGACACGGGCCAGAAACCGCCCCCACGCCTCGCGGCGAAACAACGTGCCCGTCGGGTTGTTCGGGTTCGCGAGGAAAACGACGCGGGTGCGCGGAGTGATCGCAGCCGCCATCGCCTCGAGGTCGTGCCCGTACTCCACCGCGGGCAACGCAATCCGCCGCGCACCGCTCGCCTGCGTCGCCAGCAGGTAGACGATGAAGGCGCCCTCCGACATCACGGCATCATCACCCGGGCCCAACAGAACCCGCCCCAGCAGGGTGAGGATCTCGTTGGAGCCGTTCCCAAGCAAAATGCGCTTCGGCGTCACCCCGAAGCGCCGAGCGAGCACGGCCCGCAACTCGGTCCCATCACCGTCCGGGTATCGGTGCAACTGGCCGACCGCGCTCCCCATCGCCGCCACGGCGCGTGGCGACGGACCCAGCGGATTTTCGTTCGAGGCGAGCTTCACGGCGCGCTCGATCCCGTACTCGCGCTCGATCTCCTCGGCCGGCTTCCCCGGCACGTAAGGCATCAACTCACGCAGGTACGACGCGACGTGTGCCGCAGGATCACCTGCGGATCGATCTGCGCTCATTTCGCCACCGCCGCAGGGTAGGAGCCGAGCACCTTGAACCACACGCAGTTCTTCTGCATCGCCGTCATCGCCCGCCGGACCTTCGGGTTGGCGAGCTCGCCGCCAAAATCGACGAAGAAGAGGTAATCCCAGATTCGCCCACGCATCGGCCGCGACTCGATCTTGAGCAGGTCGATGCCCTGCCCCGCCAGCGGCTTCAGGCTGCGGTACAGCATTCCGGGCTCGTTCTTCACCGAGAACATGACCGAGACCTTGTCGCTGGTGGTCGGTGGCGTCGCGGAATCCGGGGCAATGACGAGAAACCGGGTGACGTTGTGCGGTACGTCCTGAATCCCGTCGGCGAGAACGCGCAGTCCGTAGACCCGCGCCGCCTCCTTCCCCGCGATGGCCGCGGTCGTCGGACTCTTCGCCGCGGCCGCAGCGGCCTCGGCGTTGCTGGCGACTTCCCGGGTCGGGGTTCCCGGCATGCGTGTCGCAAGCCACTCTCTGCACTGGCCGAGCGACTGCGGATGCGAGACGATCCTCTTGATCCGACCGAGCCCGGCTCCCTTTGCGAGCAGCGCGTGGCGGATCAACAACTGTCGCTCGGCAACGATCTGCAGCGGACTCTGGACGAAGGAGTCGAGCGTAGGGCCGACCATACCCTCCGTGGAGTTCTCGATCGGAACCACACCGAAGGTCGCCTGCCCGCGCTCGACCACGCGGAAGACCTCCGAAATCGAAGCAACGGGCAGGAGCTCCGCCGCCGACCCGAACTGTTCGATCGCGGCCCGCTCCGAGAACGTGCCCGCCGGTCCGAGATAGGCCACGGACACCGCAGTCTGAAGAGCGCGTGACGCCGAGAGGATCTCTCGGAAGATGGCCTCGAGCGCCTCGGGCTTGACCGGACTGCCTTCGCGGTCGTTCAAGCGGTGAAGACGACGCAACTGAGAGCGTTCCCTCTCGGGCTGGAACACCACTCCCCCGTCGCGCTTCTTAGCCTGCTGGACCTCCTGAACCACAAGGTAGCGCTCCCCCAGGCGAGTGACGATCTCATCGTCGATCTCGTCGATGCGCACCCGCAGCTTGTCCAGCGAGGGGCGCGTGCGGGCCTTGGGCGCCGGTGGGCGCGACTTCTTTTTCGTACTCACGCTCCTGCAGGCTCCGCGTACCGTCGCGAACGATTTCCTAACACAGGCGACGAAGGTCGACCAAGCTCAACGCCCACGGTCGAAGAACCCGGCTACCCGCTGGCTCACCGTGCCGTCGCTCTCGCAGCCCTCGAGCCACTCGGCCCCGTCCAGCCTGCGAAACCACGTCCGCTGGCGCTTGGCGTACCGCCTCGTATCGATACGAATGCGCTCCATCGCCTGCGCGGCGGTCATGTCGCCACGAAGCACCGCTTGGGCCTCGCGGTACCCGATGGCCTGAAGCGGCGTGAGCGCGCCATCGAAACCAGCGTCCAGGATCGCTCGGGTTTCGTCGACGAGGCCCTCGTCCCACATCTTCGCCGTACGAACGGCGATTCGCTCATCCAACACGCTCCGGGGCGGGGACACCACGAGCACGAGCAGCTCGTAGGGTCGATCCGCGAAGGCGTGCTCCTTCTGCCATTCCGACAACGGACGGCCCGTCAGGCGCGCGACCTCCAGGGCCCGCGTGATGCGCACGGCGTCGCGTCGCGCGATCCGACCCGCCGCGGCCGGGTCCACGACCGTCAATTCCCGGTGAAGAGCGTCGAGCCCGCGCTCGGCCGTCTCCCGCGCGATCTCCTCGCGCATGGCCGCGTCCGCCGGCGGCGCGGGACAGAGGCCTTCGGTGAGAGCCCGGAGATAGAGGCCACTGCCGCCACATAAGAAGACCGACTTCTCTCGTGAGACGATATCGTCTACCGCGACCCGCGCGAGCACCTGGAACCGCGCGACGTCGAAGGGCTCGTCCGGCTCGACGACGTCGACCAAGTGGTGGGGCACGACCGCGCGAAGCACGGCCGACGGCTTCGCAGTTCCGATGTCCAAGCGACGAAAGACCTGCCTCGAGTCGACCGATACGACCTCGCCATCGAACGAGCGTGCGAGATCCGCGGCCAAGTCCGTCTTGCCGGCCGCGGTCGGGCCCACCACCGCTACGACGCGCGGACGCGCGCCGCGCGCGTCGTCCCTCACGTTCGCCCGACCCGGCGCTCGATCTCACCACGGTCGAGTTGGATCAGAAGCGGACGACCATGCGGACACGTGGATGCGAACGGAATCGTGTCGAGCTCGCGTACGAGCTTCGTCATCTCGTCGCGTTCGAGCGGATCGCCTACGCGCACGGCACCGTGACACGCCACCCGTGCCGCCAACGCGTCACTCGCCGACGCCAGCCGATCACTCACCCCCACCTCTGCGAGGTCAGCGGCGACCCGCTCCAGGAGCTCGCGCGGCTCGGTCTTGACATCGAGGGCGGCCGGAATGGCCCGCACGACGAGGGCCTTCTCACCGAACTCCTCCAGCTCGAATCCCGCGCGCACGAGGTCCTCGCCTGCCTCGAGGAGACGGGCCCTCTCGACGGCGGCGAGCTCGACCACCGTCGGCACGAGGAGACGCTGGCTCGCTACGGAGTCGGGCGCGGCCGCGCGAAGCCGTTCGAAGCGTACACGCTCGTGCGCGGCGTGTTGATCAATGAGAACGAGCCCCTCGCCGTGGGCACACACGATGTATCCGTTGAGCGCCTGGCCCAGAACACGCAGCGCGCCAAAGGGTTCGGGCGGCGCACCATCGGCCCGCGGCTCCAAGACCTCCGACGCTGGGGCTGGCGACGACGGGAGCAAGGAGGGGGTCGTTCCAGCCGGCAGAGGCGAAAGGGAGCGCCGAGAAGGGCTTCTCCCCGCGGGCCCGCGGGTCGGCATCCGATCACCACCACCCGAAGCACGACTCGCGTCACTCCGAATCACGTATTTTTGCAAAGCATCGGAAACGCGGTCCCGGGGGTCGATCGGCAGCGGTGGGGCGTCGACGGCGGCCGCGTCGCCTTCACGACGGTCGGGCTCCGCCCCCCGCATGCCCGGTCCGGCGAGCGCCGCACGAACCGCCCGCAACGTCGCACCGAACACGAGGTCGGAATCGGCGAAGCGGACTTCCGTCTTTGTCGGGTGCACGTTGACGTCCACCAATTCTCCGGACACATCGAGGAACAATACGACCGCCGGATAGCGTCCCTGCGGCAAGAGCGCGCGGTACGCGTCGAGGATCGCGCGCAACAGCAGCCGGTCGCGCACGTGTCGTCCTCCCACGAACGGCAGCACGTGCCGGGCCTGCGCGAACGAGGTTCCCGGACGAGAGGCGAAGCCACGAATCGCGATGCCCTCCTCTTCCCATTCGACCGGGAGCATGTCGCGCGCGCGATCGGCGCCGAGAACCTGTCGGAGGCGTTCGTCGGACCGCCGCACGGCCGGGTGGCGAAGCAGCTGACGCGCGCCACTCGCACAATGGAAGCCGACGTCGGGCCGCGCCAAGGCGATGCGCTGCAGCCACTCTACGATGTGCCCCTGCTCCGTCTGCGGCGTACGGAGAAACTTACGGCGCGCCGGAACCGCGGCGAAGAGCTGCGTCACCTCGATCGATGTGCCCTCGGGCACGCCAGCCGGAATGGCCTCACGAATCGCTCCACCTTCGACCACGAGGCGCGTGCCTTCGTCCGCGCCACGCTCCCGCGTCAGGATCTCGACCCGTGCAACCGACGCGATACTCGCCAACGCCTCGCCGCGGAATCCGAGCGTCGCGATTCCCGTCAACTCATCGATGCTGGAGAGCTTGCTGGTTGCATGGCGAAGGCAGGCGCGCTGCGCGTCTTCGGTCGACATCCCCAGGCCGTCGTCCCGAACGAGAATCCGGTCACGACCACCCGCCTCGAGCTGAACCTCGACGTCGCACGCGCCCGCATCGAGTGCGTTCTCCACCAGCTCCTTCACGACCGAGGCCGGGCGCTCGATCACCTCTCCGGCTGCGATCTGATCGGCAACCAGAGGATCGAGCACCTCGATCCGCTTGCGCGTAAGTGCGTGCCCGGTCGATGTCATAGGACCCATCTCGCGTCGCGCGCCTCGAGCGAGCGCCGCAACTCCTGGGCCTCGGACTCGAAGCCGGGCTTTCCGAGCGCTCCGTACACGAGCCGTCGCGCACCTTCCACACCCGGTCGCGCCTGCGGGTCGACGTCGTGCAGCGAGGCGCACAGCAACGCGGTCGACTCGAGAAGCCGAACGAACTGCCCGAGCGCGTGCGGGCTGACGGCAGGCAACTCGATCGAGAGCGACGGTCGCCCCGCCCGCGCGACCGAGCACTCCACCGCCTGCTGACCGAGTCGCACCAAATCGCCCAGGTTCCGTCCCCCCACGTAGGCGATGTCGTCGATGTCACCGTAGCTCCGTGGAATCGCAACGGGGGCGCCAGAGTCCTCGACTCTCAGGAACGTGAGCACTTTGTCTGCGGGGCCGTCGAGATACATCTGAAGCTGCGTGTACTGATCCAGAGTCCCGCGAGCCACGACGGGCGTGAGGCCGACCGAGACGCTGCTCGACTCACCCTCGAGCTTCTTTCCGACCGTCGAGGCCCAGAAATGCCGCCACCACTCGGCCAGGCCTCCCAGCCGGTCGGAGTACCCGAACAGCACACTGGTCTGGACGCCGTGGAGCGTTGCGAGCAGGTAGTACGAGGTCGCGAGCAAGGCCGCCGGGTTCTCCGTCGGCTCGGCCGTCCGGCAACGCTGGTCCATCGATCGAGCGCCCCGAAGAAAGGAGGCCACATCCAGATCGAGGAGGAACGCGCCCAAGAGGTGCTCCGGGCTCGTTGCGGCCTGATGGCCGGCAACCCCAGACGGAAACTCGGTCGCATGCAGGCCTTCGTCGTTCACGATCTGACGCAGCGGACCTGCGTCTGCGTCGGTCGTCAGCAAGAGGTGCCGAGGATAGGCCACGGCGCCGAGCTCGCGCAGAAGGCGGTCGCGCAACACCAGAAATGCGCCAAGGGTCTCGACGCTCTCCCCGGCCCCCGCGATCACGTGGAAGAGCGTTCGCTGCACTTCGACGTGATCGAGAACCGACCGCATGGTGCCCGGGTCGGCTCCATCGACGAAAACCAATCCGATTCCGCCCTCGCCGGGGCGATCCCGACCCATCGCGAGCGCATCCCTGAGGATCTGGTTGCCGAGTGTCGAGCCGTCGCCCGCCACGACCACGCACCAATCGATCTGTCCGCGCAGCTCCGCCGCACGAGCCGCGACCGCCGCCAGCTCCTTCTCCCGAGCTGCCAGCTCCAAGAAGGGGCGACGCCCCTCCGCCCGCTCCGCGTCCAGGCGAGCGATCGATGCACGCAGCCGATCGGCGACGGATTCAATCTCCGCGGGCGAGAGGCCCGCCTGTAGACCGATCGTTGCGGCCATCGCACCGTTCGCGTCGACGCGTACGGGCGGCTCCGCGAGCCTCTTCTTACGCCGGCCGCCGCTCGCCATCGGGGCCCTCCCTATCACCGGGCACCGCAGCGCCACAATCACGCGCAGCCGGCAGGGCGCGCTGCCTCACGCCCGCAGGACTCCCCCCTCCCGCGACTGCGTGAACTGCCGAGAGCTTCGGGCTAGTCTCAACCGCGGTGAGCTCCGCCACGTCCTATCTCCGGAAGATCGCACCGCTCGACCGGGTTCGAACGCGCGTACGGCGCGAAAAGCGCGACGGCAAGAAAGTCGTGTTCACCAACGGCTGCTTCGACCTGCTGCACCCCGGCCACGTACGCTACCTGGCCGCAGCTCGGGCCCGCGGGGACGTTCTCGTCGTCGCCATCAACAGCGACCGCTCCGTCCGCGCCCTAAAGGGCCCCGGTCGCCCGGTGCAGCAGCAGGAAGCTCGGGCAGAAGTGCTCGCCGCGCTGGAGGCGGTGGATCACGTCGTCGTGTTCGATGCCCCGACTCCGATCGACACGATCCTGGCCCTGGAGCCCGACGTTCTGGCGAAGGGCGCCGACTGGGCGGCCGACGAGATCGTCGGCGCCGAAGAGGTTCACTCGTGGGGCGGGAAGGTCACGCGAATCCCACTGGTGGCGGGTCAATCCACCACTCGACTGGTCAAGCGCTCCGCCGCGCCGACGAAGCGCCGGCGCTCGAAGCGGTAGCTGGGCTAGGCGGCTGGCGTCGCCGTGCGAATGGCTTCGGGACGAGACCCGCTCACCTTCACGACTTTGCCCGAGCGCAAGCAGCGGGTGCAGACCAGAATCCGACGGACCGTGCCGGCCAGGTTGGCCCGCACCGGCTGGAGATTGGGCTTCCACGTCCGTCGCGTCTTGTTGTTGGCATGACTGACGTTATTGCCAACTGAACGTCTTTTTCCGCAGATCTCGCAGGAGCGCGCCATCGAATCGTTTCCTTCCGCCCGAGACACGAAATGTGCCCGAGGTTCGAGTGACGTGGACTAACGGTCCCGTAGGCCGATGTAAAGATCCAAGGTCATCGGTTAGGCCGAGGTGGCGACGGCGTCGATCTCGATCCGGGCCCCTTTCGGCAGAGCGGCCACCGCCACCGTAGCCCGGGCGGGACGCGAATCTCCCAGCCAGCGGCCATAGATCTCGTTCACGGCGGCGAAGTCCGTCATGTCGGCCAGGTAGATCGTGGCCTTCGTGACCCGTCCGAAGTCCACGCCGGCGGCGCTCAGAACGGCAGACAGGTTCGCCATCACCCGCTCCGTCTCCGCCTCGACACCCCCGGGCACGATCTCGCCCGTCTCGGGGTCCAGGCCGATCTGTCCCGAGCAGAACACGAGGCCACCAGCGACGACGGCCTGCGAATACGGGCCAAGTGCCGCCGGGGCAGCGCCGGTCGCGACCGAGGCGAGTCCTTTGTCTGCGTCCATGAACGGGGATCGTGCGTCACGGCTGGAGGCGGGTCAACCCCGCACGCGGTCGACCCGCATCACGCCCTTCACTCGACTCAGGTTGCGGATCACCTTCGTCAGATCCGCGACGTCACCCACCATCACCTCGAAGGTGTTCAACGCCTTCCCGTCTTCGATCCCGCGCGCATCTGCATTGCGGATGTTCACACCGGTCTGCGCGATCGCCTTGCTGACGGCGGCGAGAAGGCCCGGCTGATCCACGCACAGAACCTCGAGACGAATGGGGCGCAGGGAATCCGGCTTACCGTGCCAGACGCACTGCACCCGCCGTTGCGGGTCGGCTTCGAGAGCCGTTGCACACTCGGCCGAATGCACGGTGACGCCGTGCCCGTGCGACATGAGCCCGGTGATCGCCTCTCCCGGCAGAGGGTCGCAGCAACGGGCAACCCGGACGAGCACATCGTCCAGGCCACTCACCTTGATGCCGTTCGCCGCCGGGCGCCGCGAAACCGCGCGGAACAGACGCGCCATCGGCCCTTCGCGAACCTCCGGTCTGTCGAGCTCGTCTGCCGGAACGAGTCGCTCGATGACCTGACGCGCCGTGATCTTGCCGTACCCAACCTCCGTGACGAGGTTCGCGAAGTCCTCGATGCCTAGCTCCTGTGCGACCCGGTCCAACGTGCCGTCGCTCGAGAGCTGCACGAGATCCAGATTGAAGTGCGACAGATCCCGCGCCAAGATCTCCCGCCCGACCTCTACGCTGCGCGTCGCCTCTTCGGCTTTGATCCACTCCCGGACCCGCTCCTTCGCCCGAGGCGTCGCTGCGATCTTCAGCCAGTCGCGGCTCGGCTGTTGATGCTGAGTCGTGATGATCTCGATCGTGTCGCCGTTGCGCAGATTGTAGCGCAGCGGCACGAGCCGACCGGACACCCGCGCGCCCGTACACCGATGCCCAACCTCGGAGTGAATGCGGTACGCGAAGTCGATGATGGTTGCGCCCGCGGGGAAGTGAAGAAGATCTCCCTTTGGGGTGAAAACATACACTTCGTCGGGAACGAGATCCTCTTTGAACGAGTGCAAAAACTCACTCGGATCTCTCACATGCTGCTGCCACTCCAGCATCTGGCGCAGCCACTGGAAGCGTTGGATCTCCTCCTGATCGATGCCGCCGCCCTCCTTGTGGGTCCAGTGCGCGGCAATGCCCTGCTCGGCAAAGCGGTGCATTTCGGAGCTGCGAATCTGTACCTCGATCCGCTCACCACGCGGACCGATCACAGTCGTATGAAGCGACTGGTACCCGTTCCCCTTGGGGAGCGCGATGTAATCCTTGAAGCGACCCGGCACCGGCTTCCATTGGCCGTGAACGACGCCGAGCGCCTCGTAGCACTCCCGCTTCGTGTCGACGACGACTCGGAACGCGACCAGGTCGTAGACCTGCTCGTACAGCAGATTCTGGCTCCGCATCTTCTGATAGATCGAATAGAAGTGCTTCGGACGCCCGTGAACGACGCACTCCATGCCCGCCGCCTCGAACTGTCGAATCAAGACGGCTTGCACCTCCCGAATGTGCTTCTCGCGCTCGGTCTTCTTTTTCGCGACCGCCCGCTTCAGTTGGTAGAACACCTCGGGATGCAGCGCGTGTAGAGCGTTGTCCTCCATTTCGCTCTTCATCCAGTAGATGCCGAGTCGGTGCGCGAGCGGGGCAAAGATATCCAGCGTCTCCTGCGCGACCTTGGCCTGCTTGTCCGGCGAAAGGCCCGCGAGCGTGCGCATGTTGTGCGTGCGGTCCGCGAGCTTGATGAGGATCACCCGCAGATCCTCCGACATCGCGATGATCATCTTGCGGATGTTCTCGGCCCGGTGCTCCTCTCGGGTGCGAAAGTTGATCTGGCTGATCTTCGTGACGCCGTCGACGAGTGTCGCAACCTCGGTACCAAAGAGACTCTCGATCTGGTCGATCGTCGTCAGAGTGTCTTCGACCGTATCGTGCAGCAATCCGGAGACGACGCTCGGGACGTCGAGGCGCAGGTCACCGATGATGCTGGCGACGGCCAGCGGATGGGACACGTAGGGCTCCCCGCTCGCCCGCCTCTGGTTCTTGTGCTTCTCCGCCGAAAACTCGTAGGCGCGGCGGATGAGATCCAACTCGGCTCCAGGCAGATAGCTTTGGATCTTCGAAACGAGGCCCTCGAGTCGCACCGCTCCAAAGTAGGAGCGCGGCCCAGGCGCCGCAAGCAGATGACGTCAGTCGAGCGTCGGATCCGGAACCCGGGTCAGCCGAAGACGTTCTGCCGCCAGGATCGTACGAATCTCCGAAGCCGCCCGATCTCGATCCTCGTTGATGATGCGATAGTCGTAGACGTCGGTCTCCGCGGTCGCGCTCATCTCGGTTCGCACTCGTTGCAGCCGACGCGCGATCTGCTCCTCGCTATCGGTGCCCCGAGCGCGAAGGCGTGCCTCCAGAGCCGCGAAGTTGGGCGGTACGACGAAGATGCCGACCGCATCGCCCGCATAGAGCTTCTTCAAGGCTCGGGCCCCCTGAATGTCGACGTCGAGGAGAACATCGCGGCCGTTCTCGATGGAGTCCTCCAGGGGCCCGCGGGGGGTGGCGTACGCGTGGTCGAACACCTCTGCCCACTCCGCAAACTCCCCGGCGGCACGGCGTCGATTGAACTCTTCGGCGCTCACGAAGAAGTAGTCCCTCCCGTCCAACTCGCCAACACGCGGCTGGCGGGTCGTGAGCGAAACCGACAGGGAAAGCTCCGGGTCGGTTTCGAGCGCCGCTTTCACCAAGGTCGTCTTGCCGCCCCCTGACGGTGCGGACACCACGAACAGAATGCCTCGCCGCGTCGTTCTTGCCCCCCCGTCGCTCATTCGACGTTCGCCACTTGCTCCCGCAACTTCTCGATCTCCCCCTTCGCCTCCAGCACCGTCTCGGTCAGCGGGAGGTGATTGGCCTTCGAGCCGATCGTGTTCACTTCGCGCAGGATCTCCTGGAGGAGGAACTCGATTCGCTTGCCGACCGGATCCTTAGCCGCAAGCAAGTCGCTCAGTGCGGCGAGATGGCTCTCGAGACGTGCGAGTTCCTCGGAGACATCTCCCCGGTCGACGGCCAGGGCCACTTCTTGGACGATGCGTGCAGGCTCGGGCGCCTGATCACCCATCAGGTCCGCGATGCGGCCGTGGAGCTTCTCCGTCAGAACGCCCCGCAAGCCTGCCGCAAGCTTTGCCGCCTTGCCCCGCATGCGAAGGAGCGCCTTCAGCCGCTTGCGCATGTCCTTCTCGAGATGTGCGCCCTCACGAACGCGCTCGCGATCATGAGCCTCGAGGGCTTTCTTGAGGGCCATCCGAATCGCCGCCACGTCCTTGGCGGGCTCCGGTGCCTGCTCGACCGTCCGAACGATGTCTCCTGCGGCCGAGCGCAGGAAGGCGAGATCCAGCCCCCCGGGGAGCTTCAGATCCTTCCCCACCCGACGCCAGGCGGCGGCAACTTCGCGGGCCAGTGCCAAATCGGCCTCCACCTTCGTCTTGCGCCCGGCACGGCCTTCTCGACGAACGGACACCTCGACGCGACCACGCTGAATGCCGGACTGCGCGAGCTTGCGGAGATCGGCCTCGAGGGCCTGATGCTCTCGGGGAAGACCGATCCGCAGCTCGAGAAAGCGCGAGTTCACGCTACGCACTTCGACGTTCACCCGTCCCCCTGGAACGTTGGCTTGCGCTGCCCCAAAACCCGTCATGCTTCTCATCGTTGCGGTCTCCGTGTGGTGCTGCGCGGCTTTGTGCTGCGAATGGCTGTGAGGAGTTCGGTTCGCTGGAGCGTCGCGGTGCCGACCTTGCCCACGACAATCGCGGCGGCGAGATTCGCGAGATGCGCTGCCTCTTCGAAGGTGCCTCCGGCCGCGAGGGCAAGGGACGTGACGGCCATGACCGTGTCGCCGGCCCCCGTCACGTCGAAGACCTCGCGCGCGACTGCGGGAAAATTCCGCGGCGCCGTGCCCTCCTGGAACAACGACAGCCCGTTCTCGCCGCGCGAGATCATGACCGCATCGCTCTGCCACCGCGCGCGCAAAGTCTTCCCAGCGAGACCGAGCGACTTCTTATCCTCGATCTCGAAGCCCACCGCCGACGAGGCCTCGATCTCGTTCGGCTTCACCAGGCTGGCGCCCCGATACGCATCGAAGTTCGGCTGCTTGGGATCGATCAAGTACGCGAACCCGCTCCGCTGGCGCCGATCGGCCAGAAACTCGAGCAACGCGGGCGAGATGGCGCCCTTTCCGTAGTCGGAGACGAGAACTGCATCGGCGCCGCGCAATTTCCGCCCGACGACCTCGAGCAATCGCTTCGTCAGTCGAGCGCTCGGTCGCGGCGACTCACGGTCGAGGCGTACGACCTGCTGGCTGTGCGCTAAGATCCGCGTCTTCTCGATCGACTGGACCTCGGCCGTCGACAGCAGCCCCGAGGCGTCGGCGCCGAGATCCTTCAAGAGCTGCACGAGCGATCGCCCTGCCTCGTCCCTGCCTATCCAACCCGCCACCACCGGACGAGCGCCGAGCGCGGCAAGATTCGCGACCACGTTTCCGGCTCCACCCGGATGGACGCTCTCGCGCGTCACCCGCACGACGGGAACCGGGGCCTCTGGCGAAATCCGACGGACGTCGCCCCAGATGAAGCGGTCCAACATGAGATCGCCGACCACGAGAATCCGCTTGCCCGAGAAACCCGATACGAGTCGGGCGAGTCTGCGCTGCTGCGTTGCCGTCATGAATTCGAGCCGCCCGAGGACCGAGCCGAGAGCACGCGTTCGTACACCGCCTCGTTGCCTCGCGCCATCGCCTCGGTGGAGAACTGAGCGGCGCGAAGCCGACCCGCGGCGCCCAACCGGCCACTCAACTCAGAGTCCCGCAGACAGGACGCCAGCGCCGACGCCAGGGCAGCCTCGTCCCCGATCGGCACGAGAAGCCCCTCGACGCCGTGCCGGATCGTCTCCATGAGACCCCCGACACGACTTGCCACGACCGGTCGAGCGCTCGCCATCCCCTCCACCGCCGCCACCCCGAGTCCCTCGGCAAGAGAGGGCTGCGCGACGACGTCGGCGGCTGCGAGGACCGGAAGGACGTCCTCGATGTGTCCGAGCAACCGCACCCGATCCGACATGCCGAGCGAGCGCGCCTGGCTCTCGAGAGCTTCGTGCTCCGGCCCCTCGCCGGCAGCCAGACAGAGCACGTCGAGTCCCTCTTTCTGCAAGGCCGCAACCGCACGAAACAAGACCGCGTGCCCCTTGCGCGAGTGGAGGCTCCCCACGATCGATACGACGGGTCGCTCGGAATCGATCTGCAGCTCGGCTCGGGCCTTTGCCCGATCGGCGAGCGCGAAGTGGTCCACCGTCACGCCGCTCGGCACGACCGTCACGCGCTCCGCCTCGACGCCGCGGGCGACCATCGCCGCCTTCGCAGCATGCGACACCGCGATGATCCCGTCGACTTGCCGGTAGAGCCACCCCACGTAGGGGCGAGTGCCTCGCGGCGGATAGTCCATGCGACGCGTTACGACGCCCGGCATGCCCGCCGGCCGATACGCAGCCAGCGACAGTGCGCGCGCCGTGTGAAGATGCACGAGGTCCGGCCGGTGCGCCTGACACAACCGACGCAGCCTAACGCCACCACGTAGATCGTGGCCGTAGTTCGCGCGCAGGTCCTCGACGACGAAACCGTTGGCTGCGGCCCGAGTGCCGAGCTCGCCGGTGGAGGGCGTGGCAAGGATCGAAGCATGTCCATGCTCGCGCAGGTGCGTGACGAGCGCGAGTACTTGCGTCTCACCACCTCCGAATGTGTGCTCAGGATCTACGTGAAGAACTTTCATGATGAGGCCTCGGTCGTGCGCGCTTCCTCGTCAGCCTTCACATGCTTGACGTGCACGTACACCGCCGAAGCGAGAGCGATGAAGAAGCCAGGGAAGCCCTCCTGAAATCCGCGGCCGAGGAGCCACGAGCGCAGAAACCGCGCCGGAGGGCGAAGGTAGAGCTTGTCCCAGCGTGCGCGACGCGGGCGAGCGCGGGCCGCCACGTCGGTGAGTCGATCGATCGAACGCAGATGATGGGCGACGTCTTCATAGCTGAGGTGCCAGAGCGGCTCCGTGATCCTGCCGATGGGGCCGTGGACGAGGGCCTTCTCGTGGGGGTCGATGCCCCCCCACTCGGTCTTCTCCCGTCGGAACAGCCGCAACCGCCGACTTGGGTACCATCCGCCACGCCACCACCACCGACCCAGATAGCGAACGAGACGCGGGACCTGAAATCCGTCGAAACCGGCACCGTCGTGGGCCAGCAGCCACTCGATCTCCTCGCGAAGAGGCTCAGGCACCCGCTCGTCGGAGTCGACGTTCAACACCCACGGCTGGGTGGTGTGATCCAGCGCGAACTGCTTCTGAGCACGGTGCCCCGGCCACGGATTCTCGATCACGCGGTCGGTGTATTCCCGGCAGATCTGGATCGTCTCATCCGTCGAGCCCCCGTCGACCACGACGATCTCGTCGCACCACGCCAGGCTCGCGAGACACGGACGAATCCGACCCGCCTCGTCCTGGCAGATGATCATGGCGGAGACCCCCGGCCGTTCCGCCGGGCGCTGCTCCATTCGGCGGCGCATCCGAAGCAGGGCCCCCTGCTTGCGACGACGGGCACGATCCACATCGCTCGCGAGCGCCGCGTTCGCCACCCTCGAGGCCCCGAGCGCCTGGCCGTACTGGGCGAACATGAGCTGACGCTCCCGGGGCAGCGTCTCCCACGACAGCCTCCAGTGGAGCTGGACGAGATTTCGAATCCGGCGCCGACGCGACACCCCACCGCGCGGCCGTCGGGCTCGATCGAGATCGACCAGTACGACCCGCGGAGAGCTCGAAGCCGCGTCGCAGACGAGCAAGTTCTCATGCTTGAGATCCGGCACATAGATCCCGGCGCCGTGGAGGTGGGCGACGAATCGTCCGAGCGCCCGCGCCAGGGTTCGGCGACCCCTTGGCGAAAGCCGGCAGAGTGCGTCGAGGAACGGCTCGGCTCCCACCACCGCGCGCGCCAGCACGTAGCAGGGCTCCACAGGCCACCGCTCGTCCACGATTGCGAGGATCTCGGGAACTTCGACTCCAGCACCCCTGCACGCGGTCGCCACCTCGAACTGACGTCGCGCCGGCGACACCGTGAACCGATCGCGGCGCCTCGACCACGCGGTATTCGGGTGGCGGCTCTTGACGACGATTGGCTCGCCCTGGGGACCGGCGTCGTCCACCCACACCACACTGCCGTGCTCGCTCTCCTTCAGGACGCGCCCCCCGGTTTCACCGGCGCGCACCCGTTCGGCC
>JAJCZO010000361.1 GCA_029262355.1 Deltaproteobacteria bacterium | reverse complement strand
CGCAGGTCCGCCAACAGCCCTGCCGGCGCGGGACGCACCTGAGAGCGGACACGTAGCCCCACGACGAGGAAGCCGCTCACGGCGAACGTCGCCGCGTCGATCCCGATGGCCCACCCCGCACCGAGCGTCGCCACGAGCACTCCGGCCGCAGCCGCGCCGAGGGCCCATGCGCCGCTCTGAGCAATCCCGAGGAGCGCGTTGGCCGGCTGCAACCTGCTCTCCTCCACGACCTGGGGCACGATGCCCATCAACGCCGGCATGATCATCGCGAGCGCGATGCCGTTCACCGCCATCAACAAAGCCAGAAGCGGGACCGTCGCGTATCCCGACAGGAAGAGGAACGCCATCACCGCCTGCGTCGTCATCGCCAGGACGTCCGCGCCGACGATCATTCGTTTGCGAGAACCTCGATCCGCAATTGCGCCGGCGAAGAGCTGGAACAGCACCTGCGCGGTGACCTGCGAGGCCACGACGAACCCGACGGGGCCCGCGGAGCCGGTGAGCTCGAGGACACCAAAGGCGATCGCGATCGGGGCCATCGCGCTTCCGAACGTCGAGACGAGACGCGCGCCGAACAGTCTCGCAAAGTTCGGATCGCGCAGCATCCCGTAGCCCGAACGCGTGTCAGGCGTGTGCTTCCCCGCGGCCGGCATTCGACAGCCTACCTCGACTCGGCTCTGGCACGCGAGAACGCCGTATCGACGATCGTCGACGCAGTCGCTGCGTTACCGGCGAACGCCGACCGGCCCCGCGCTCATCGAAAGTGGATCGAACGCGGTCGCGTGAGTCCGAGGAACCCGTGCCGAGAGAGCGTCGAGCCCACTCCGCTGTCCCTCGCACCCGTCCACGGCAGAGCCGGATCGACGAAATCGCAGCGATTCTGGAAGATGGTGCCGGCATCCAGACCGCGGGAGAAGCGTTCGGCCCGCTCGCGGTCCCGGGTCCAGACCGAAGCGGTCAGACCAAACTGGGTGTCGTTCATATGCGCGAGAGCCTGGTCGTCGTCGTCGACGACGTGCACCGGCACGATGGGCCCAAAGCTCTCCTCCTGCATCAAGACGGCATCGTTTGGCACGTCGACGACCAACGTTGGGGCAAAGAAACTCCCCGGCAAGCCCTCCACCCGGGAGCCACCGAGGAGAACCTCAGCCCCACGACTGCGCGCGTCTTCCACCTGAGCCTCGAGCGCGGCGAGCGACTCTCTCATCGCGAGTGGCCCCATCGTCGTCGCTTCGGACAGCGGATCCCCCAGTCGATACGCGGCGAGGAGGGTGCGCGCGCGATCCACGAACTCCGGGTATACACGGCGATGCACGTAGACCCGCTCCACTCCGCAGCAGGATTGGCCCGCGTTGTAGCACGCTCCGTCGACGACACCCTCGACCGCCGTGTCGAGATCGGCGTCTTCGGCAACGTACGCGGGGTCCTTCCCGCCCAGCTCGAGCCCGACGTCGATCAAGCGCTCTGCCGCGCGCCGATAGACGGCCCGCCCGGCCCGCACAGAGCCGGTGAACGCGACGTGCGCGATGCGCGCGTCGTCGATGAGTCGGTTCGCCGAATCGCGGGTGACGTTCATCGACGCGATCAGGTTCGGCACTTCCAGGCTACCGAAAGCCCGGGCGAACGCTTCTCCGGTGAGAGGAGTCCGGTGGCTGTGCTTGAGCGCCACCACATTCCCGGCCAGCAATGCGGGCACGATGACGTTGACGGGAACCAGCAAGGGATAGTTCCACGCCGCGATGTCGAGCACTACGCCCAACGGGACGTGCTCGATCCGCCGGTGCAACCCCCCGCCTTCGGGCAGGGTCTCGGTGGCAAGTGCGCCCTCTGCGGCATCCAACGCCCAGTGCGCGCGGTCGAGAAAGGTCTCGACCTCCTTGTTGGCCTGCGCCAGAGGCTTCCCCATCTGCAGCGTGATGTCGCGTGCGATCTGGGTCGACGCGTCGAGGAACTTCGTGAGCCCTTCCTCCACGATTCTCCGGCGATCGGCTAACGGCGTGTTCCGCCAGATTCCGAACGCGGCCTCGAGAGCCGTCAGCTTCCGGTCGACTCCGGCCGAGCTGTCCATCGCCACGGACCCCACGACGAAGCCGTCAAAGGGACTCCGAACTTCCATCAACGCCGGCATCTGCTCGTCCTCACTCCGGCGTAACGTACGCGCTGGTCAAGCCGCCGTCGACGAGAAAGCTCGTGCCCGTCACGTACGACGACTCCTCCGACGCCAGATACAGGGCCGCCTGTGCCATCTCCTTCGCCTCACCGAACCGGCCCATCGGCACATGCACGAGGCGGCGCTCCCGCTTCTCCTCGGTGTCGAGGTAGTTCATGAGAAGCTCCGTACGCAGCGGCCCGGGACAAAGAGCGTTCACCCGAATGTTCTCGCGAGCGTGCACCGTCGCGAGCTCACGGGTCATCGCGAGCACACCGCCCTTGCTCGCCGTATAGGCCAGCTGTGGTGTCGCAGCCCCCACGACGGCCACAAACGAGGCCGTGTTGATGATGACTCCACCTCCGTTTCGCCGCAACGCCGGCACGCCATACTTGCATCCAAAAAACACGCCCTTTAGGTTGATCGCCATCGTGCGATCCCAGATCGCCTCGGCGGTCGTTACGGCATCGTCGTCGGCGCCATCCATGATGCCGGCGTTGTTGAAGAGGATGTCGAGCTTCCCGAAAGCCGTCTCCGCCATCGAGATCATGCTCTCGCAGTCGGCAGCCTTGGAGACATCCGCGTGCACGAAGCAACCGTGCCCTACCGTCTTCCCGATCTCGGCGGCAACGTCCTTCCCGGCCTCGTCCGAAACGTCGGCCACGACCACCGAGGCACCTTCGTTGGCGAACAACAGAGCGGTCTCCCGACCAATGCCGCTCGCTCCGCCGGTGATGACGGCGACCTTGTCTTTCAATCGCATGTGATGCCCTCAGCAGGTCTAGATCCGCTCGAAGTACCGCTGGCGCTCCCAGTCGGTGACGGCGGTATCGAACGCCGCCTGCTCCGTGCGAAAGAAGTGGGTGAAATGTTCGACGACGTCCTCGCCAAAGACGCGCTTGGCGAAGTCGCTCGCCTCAAAGAGATCGGTGGCATCGCGCAACGTCTTGGGGACCTCTGGGAGCTCCTCGGCCGCGTACACGTCGCCTTCGAAGAGCGGCGGTGGCTCGATCTTCTGCGCGATCCCGTCGAGCCCCGACGCAAGGGCTGCCGCGTAGACCAAATACGGATTGCAGTCCGCACCCGGAAGCCGACACTCGATGCGCAGCGCCGACCCGGTTCCCACGACGCGAAAGCCCGCCGTGCGATTGTCGTGGCACCACGCCAGGCGCGTCGGCGCCCATGAACCGGACTCGTACCGCTTGTAGGAATTCACCGTTGGCGCGTAGAACGCCATCATCTCCGGCGCGTGCGCCATCCACCCGCCGAGGAACCACCGAAACACGTCGGAACCCCGAACCGGCCCCAACTCGATGTCGCCGGGAAACGCGCTGACGCCATCCTTCCAGAGACTCAAATGCACGTGACTGCTCGAACCGGCTCGACCCGCGTATGGCTTGGCCATGAACGTCACGCTCATGTCGAGCTGGTCCGCGACCTCCTTCAGGCACTGTTTGTAGATCGTATGACGGTCGGCCATGTCGAGAACCCGTGAATGGCGAACATTCAGCTCGTGCTGGCCGAGGCCCCACTCGCCCTTCGAACTCTCGACCGGCACCCCGGAGCGTGCCAGGTGCCGCCGCACGACGGCGTTGAGCTTCTCGACCCGTGTGCCCTGTAGCGTGTGATAATCCTCGAGGTACCAACCAGCCGGCTTGAGCGACGTGAACCCGGTCTCGGCGGCTTCGCGGTAGCTGGTCTCGAAGATGTAGTACTCGAGTTCGGACGCGGCCTCCACCTCGAACCCCAACGACGCGGCTACCTCGACCTGCGCATTCAGCAAGGATCGGGGCGCGAAGGGCACCGGCCCGTGGGTGGCGTCATCGAGGACGTCGCACACGACGAGCGCCGTCTTGTCGAGCCAATCTGCGCGACGCAAGGTCGAGAGGTCGGGAACGAGATGAAAATCACCATAGCCCTTCTCCCAGTTCGCGTACTTGTATCCGCCGACCGGCTCCATCTCCATGTCCACGGTGAGCAAGTAGTCGCAGCCGTGCGTGCCTTCGCGCGCAACCGAGTCGAGGAAGAAGCCGGCATCCAGACGCTTCCCGAGAAGGCGACCGTAGAGATCACTGAAGCCGACGATGATCGTGTCGACATCTTCCGCGTCTACCAGTGCCGCAAGGGTCTCGAGATCCAGCAAGCCATCGTTCTTCGGCATTTCGTTGTGCTCCCGTATCGCCGATCAGCCCAGCGAATCAGTTGGCGCGCTGCGGTTCGACGATCGCGCGGAGTCGGTCCCAAGCGACCAGATAGGCGTCCATGTGCTCACAACCCGGCTTCGCCCGCTCGGCCTCGATCAAGGTACGAAGGTATCCTTGCTCCTCGACGTACTGCTCACTCGTGAAGTGTCCGGCGAAATGCGCGAGGCGCAACCACACGAGATACGTCGTGAGCGCATCGGTTTCGTTGTACTGCACGATCCTGCGAAGATTCCCTTCGAGCCAAAGCCCGGCGACCGCGTCGCCGTCGATATCGAGCTTGCCGGGGATCCCGGATTGGACCGCCATCTCGTGTAGCGAGGGAGTTCCCTTGCCAAATCCGCTCCAGACGTCCTTCAGGTCGACGTGCCCCTCTCCGTGTCTCGCGAAGTAGTCGATCCCCTCCCAGGGCTTGTCGGGTCGGTTGCAAAAGCCCGCGGCGCGGACTCCGAGGATGACCCCGCGCTGGATTAGAATCTTCAGGTCCGCGTTGAAGGAGTTGTAGCCCACGATCTGCGGCTTGCGGTCGCCGATCCCCTGGAGGAACCGGCTGATCACGGTTGCCTCGCGCGTCTCGTTCTCGTCGTCGATGTCGCGCGGGAGAGAATGGAGTGAGAGCGATACCTGGCCTCGCTGCTCCTTGCGCTCGACGGCGGATATCGAGACCAACCGACAGACCGCGGTCTTTAGATACGGGGTCGGATCCTCTTCGTTCGCCCCGCCCTCGTCCCACATCCGCCGCATCACGTCGGCCGCGGGGGTCGAGTCGGGGAGGTCATAGAGAAGCCGTCCGGCGAGCGGATCGGGGACCCACTCGCAGTCGAACGCCCAAACTCGTCCAGGCACCTTCTTGATCATGACACCCTTCATAGGCGACTGACCGCCTCGGTAAAGGGGTCACCGTGACGCCCCCCTTTCGGCTCTCCAGAGACGGCGTCCATCGGCCCGGATTTCACCCGTGCAAACCGCCCCGGGACGAGGTCGAGCTTCGGTCGGCCGATCCGCTCCCGGCTGCCATCGCGCCGGAAATGGGCCGCCAGGCGACGTAGATGCTACAGCGCGCGCCCGAGCGGCCGCCCTCAAAAGGAGCTTGTGTCTCCACGCATCGGTGCCGATGAAGTCACCAGGGGAGACTGGCGATGAGGTCAGCGAAGGGAACCGCTCACTCCGTGCTGGAGGTCGGCCGCACGAACGACGGGTTCGTCATCCGTGTCGAAGGACGCGGATCGATGCACGAGAGTCCGGGCCTACGGGCCTTCGTCATCCAGGCGCTCGAGACGGCGTCGACGGTCCGCCTCACCGTGGACCTATCCGAATGCGAGTACCTGGACAGCACATTCCTCGGCTGCCTCGTCGGCCTGCATTCGAAGTTCAACCCAGGCGGGAGCCACCGCCTGCAGGTCGCCGGATCAGACGACAAACTCCGGGAGCTGTTCGGGCCGAGCGGCCTTCAGCGGATTCTACCGCGCACAACGTGCGCCGACGGGGCCGTGAACGAATGGCTCGCCGTGCCTGCGGCCGATCTCGACCGGGACGAACTCGGTCGCCATCTGATCGACTGCCACCGCCGGCTCGCCGCCGTGGGGGGGCCTCAGGCCGAGACGTTCGCCGCCATCGCGGATCAAATCGAAAGCGAGATCAGCCCCGCACGCCGCTGAGACTCGTCGCATCCCTGCAACCGCATGCTGCGCCGAAGCGACACCGGTCGAACGAATCCAGCAAAAACGGTCCTCTGCGTGCGGGCTCGAGCGTCGGCACGAGTTTCGCTTTGCCTCTCCCCCGGAAGGGAGAACCAAAGATGCGGAATTCACCAGCCCTGGGCGCCGCCCACACCATCGACACCGAGCAGGGACCGATCGTCGTTCGCGAAACCGGCGAGGGACCGCCGATCGTCTTCATCCATGGCTTGCTCGTAAACGGAGACCTCTGGCGGAAGGTCGTCCCGCACCTGACTGAACGATTCCGGTGCATCACGCCCGACCTTCCCCTAGGCGCGCACGAACGCGCGATGCCGCCAGACGCAGATCTGACACCGCCCGGCCTTGCGCGCCTGATCGCGTCGCTCCTCGACGGCTTGGGCCTCGATGACGTCACCCTCGTGGGGAACGACACCGGCGGGGCCCTGTGCCAGATCACGGCGACACGCCACCCCGAGCGAATCGGGCGCATGGTCCTCACCTCGTGCGACGCCTATGACATCTTCCCACCCAAGATGTTCGCCTTCCTGGCCCTCACCGCCCGCCTCCCCGGCGGGCTCGCAATGCTCGCGAACTCGATGCGGATCCGCGCCCTGCGAAATCTGCCGTTCGGCTTCGGGTGGCTCGCGAAGAGATCAATCGATCACGCGATCATCGACGGATACATCCGCCCTCTTACCGAGGACGCCGCGATCCGCCGTGACCTCGAGGCCGTCCTGCAGGCCATCGATCCCATCCACACCGAGCAAGCAGCGGCCAAGCTCAAGGACTTCACGCGCCCGGTCCTCCTTGCGTGGTCGCGGGAGGATCGATTCTTCCCTCTGGAGTACGCAGAGAGACTCGCACGCGACCTGCCCCACGCGCGACTCGAGCCGATCGACGATTGCTGGACGTTCTCGCCCGAAGATCAACCGGAGGCGCTCGCCCGGAGCATCGCGGAATTCGCCGCGCCACGCACCGCCACCGTCTGCTAGCTCGCGGCCTTCCCCGCCCGAACGTACGCCCGCTGAGTCTGCGCCTCGACGTCCGGATACGGCCCTCGCTGCTCGACCGTCACATCTTGGAAACCCGCAGCGCGAACACATCCGATGACCTGCTCGACCGAGAAGAACATGAAGTCGATCGACACCCGGTGGTCGAGAAACTCATCGACCGCGATCGACTCGGTGCCGATGTGAAACGAGAGCATCAGACGCCCCCCGGGCGCGAGAACCCGGTGCATCTCCGCGATCGCCCGCTCGACCTGATCGGGCGTGAAGTGGACGATCGAGTAGAGAGCCGTAATGCCAGCAAGGCTGGCGTCGGCAAGGTCCAGCGCCAACATGTCCGACACGCGAAATTCGAGGTCTGGGAACAGCCGACGCGCCTGCTCGACCTGTCCGCTCGACAAGTCCGCGCCAAACACATCGACGTCGCGCTGGGCGAGATAGGCGGCGACGTGACCCGGCCCGCAGCCGAGATCACAGACGCGACCCTCCCCACGCACGTCGGCCGCAAATTCGTCGAGCCGCTCACGCTCGAACGGCTTGCCGTCGAGCTCGCTGGCGAAGCGGCCAGCATAGTTCGGTGCGACGACATCGTAGGCGGCGCGCACCCGAGCGGGATCCTGAGCCATCTGCACCCTCGGATTGCACAAAAAGCGAGAGACGTCCAATTCCTCGACCGAGTCATCGCCCCGCCCGTTTCGACAAGCCTCGTGCGGCCGCTGGCAGGCATGCGCCAGTGGCGCGCTCTCGTGCTCGAGGCAGGCAGGGCACACCCGCGCCATCACCTGCGAGCATCGACCCTCTTCGTGCGATGGTGTCGCTGGATCGTGATCGAGTCGTTCCCGGCGGTCTCCCGGTCGCCCGTCTTGCCACGGTCGGAACGGGCAGAGTCCCGCGCACGAAACACGGAGGGCTCTTACGCCTGGACGGGGACACCCTCTAGGGTGATTCGGTGCATCAGGCGGCGCTCCCCGTGATAGTCGTTCAGCGCGTAGTGCCACGTGGCGCGGTTGTCCCAGAAAGCGATCGAGCCTTCCCGCCAGTGAAACCGGATGGTGCGCTCGGGCACGGTTGCGTGCTGGTAGAGGTAGCGCAGCAATGGCCTCGACTCGGCGGGAGTCCAACCCTCGAAATGCAGCGTGAAGCCCGGATTCACATAGAGGAGCTTCCGACCGGTGTCGGGATGGCGAATGACGACCGGGTGCACCACGTCCTGCGTGACGGCGTCGGGGTTACCGATTCGGCCCGCGATGTCGCTCTTGGCGCCCGTTGCCTGCGTCGCGGCCGCCGCACCGAACACGTGGCGACTGGAGTGCACGGCGCGAAGGCCGCCGAGGGTCTCTTTCAATCCGTCAGAAAGAGTCTCGTAAGCCAGCGCCATGTTCGCGTACAGGGTATCGCCGCCAGCGCTCGGCACCTCGAGCGCGTAGAGGATCGACCCCATCGCCGGCGCGACGTCGTAGGAGTGGTCGGTGTGCCAGCCGCCACCGATGTTGATCCTCTGGTCCGGCTCCTTGCGAACCTCCGCGATGCGCGGATGTCCTTCGACGGCCTGAAAGAAGCGATTGACGTTGATCTCGCCCCAGCGCTCGGCGAAGGCGATGTGCTGCTCCGGCGTGAGACGCTGGTCTCGGAAGAAGATCACGCCGTATTCGCCGAATGCGTGCCGCATCTGCGCGAGCACGCCGTCGTCTACGTGAGTGGCCAGATCGACTCCGTGAATCTCCGCCCCGAAGCCGACCGTGAGAGGCCGAATTTCAATCTCGTTCCCGGCTGCCATGGCTCCAGCTCTACCAAAGCCGGGCGTCCGGACGCCACGGTCGCGTTCATGATACGCATCGAGGCGTGCCGCGCGCCTATTTCATCACGCATCCCGATGTCGTCCTCGACGCCGACATCCCGGTACCCCGGTGGCCTCTCTCGCCCCGAGGTCTCGCTCGGATGCGGGCAGGGCTCCGCCAGCCATGGACCTCGGGAATCCGAGCAGTTTTCTCCAGCACGGAACAGAAGGCCGTCGACGGCGCTCAGATTCTTGGCGAAGCACTCGGACTCACGGCGGTCGAGCGCGAGGACCTTGGGGAGAACGATCGCTCGGCCACTGGATTCCTTCCCAAAGAGGAGTTCGAGGCCACGGCGAACGAGTTCTTCGCCCACCCCGATCAAAGCGTACGCGGATGGGAGACCGCGACCGAGGCCCAAAGGCGAATTCGGGGAGCGCTCGACGCGATCCTGGCCGGGGCGCCCGACGGCGACATCGCGATCGTCTCGCACGGCGCGGTCGGCACCCTCCTCCTCTGCCATCTGAGCGGCGCCGCCATCGCCCGAGAGAACGACCAGCCGCCAGATGCGGTGGGCGGCTTCTTCTATTCGTTCGACACCGAGACACGGGTGCTCGATCACCCCTGGAAGCGACTCGACGTCCTGCCCGGCGAGGAGCGCCTCGATGCCGAGCGACGGCGTTTCGCCGAAGAACTGCGCGTGCGCTCGAGCCTTGAAACGCAGAGGCTGGTCGACGCGTTCGCCACGGTTCCCCGCGAGACCTTCTTCGGACTCGGCCCGTGGCGTGTGGTCGGAACCTCTGGCTACGAAACCACGCCGACCGACGACCCGGCTCTGTTGTACGAGAACATTCTGATCGCCATCGACGAGGGCCGCCTTCTCAACAACGGCGAGCCCGCCGCACTCGGGTTGTGGTTCGACCGACTCGCGCTGCATCCCGGCGCACGCGCGCTGCACGTCGGCGCCGGCGTCGGCTACTACACGGCGATCCTGGCGGAGACGGTCGGCCCCGCGGGCAACGTGACCGGCATCGAGTTGGACCGCGATCTCGCCGCACGGGCGCGAGAGAACACCGCACGCTGGCCGAACGTCGCGATCGAAAGCGCGAACGGCGCGGCGTTCACGCTCGCCCCCGAATCCTTCGACGCAATCTTCGTGAACGCTGGCGCGACACACCCCGTTCCGGCTTGGCTCGACGCACTGAAGGTGGGCGGGCGGCTTCTCGTACCCCTGACGACCAGCGACCGGCCCACCGACCTCGGGATCGGGCAAGTCATCGAGATCGAACGTCGAAAAGCCGAGTATGGGGCACGATCCGTCTCTCCCGTCGGGATCTACCCCTGCATCGGAGCACGCCAGGAAACGGCCAATGCCGCGTTGCGGCGTGCCTTCGAAAAGGGCGCGTCCGAGAGAATTTCGCACCTGGTTCGAGCCCCCCACGCCGAGGGCTCCGCCTGCTGGCTACACGGCGACGGATTCTGCCTCCAGATGCACGGGCGCTGACGGCCCGTCTCGACGACCATGCCCCGACTGGCATCCAGGGCCGCTCCGTGGTGAGCTTGGGACCGTGACGAGCCTTGCCCTCCCCTCCGCTCTGGACTCGGTCGATCGACTCCTCGCGCTGCCCCAGAGGCTCGCCATGTTTCTGGACTACGACGGCACGCTCTCGCCCATCGTGTCTCGCCCCGAGGACGCCGTGCTCTCACCCGAGATGCGGGACACCATACGAACGCTCGCGTGCCGCCTGCCTGTCGTGATCGTCAGTGGCCGCGGACGCCGCAACGTGTCTGATATGGTCGCGATCGAAGAGCTCGGATACGTCGGCAGCCACGGCTTCGACATCATCGGACCAAGCGGGTCAAACGTCACGCGCGAAATCGCATCGAATGCACTTCCGATCCTCGACGACGCCGAGGCCGAGCTACGTGCTGCGCTCGAGGGAATCCCCGGCGCGCTCGTCGAGCGCAAGCGTTTCGGAATCGCGGTGCACTTCCGCCTGGTGGCCGACGGTGCCTTCGGACGAATCGACCAGGCGGTACGCAACGCACTCGCGCCGCGCCCCGATCTCCGTCGCGCGGAGGGGAAGAAGGTCATCGAGCTGCGCCCCGACGTCGACTGGGACAAGGGCTGTGCAGTTCTGTGGCTCCTCGAAGAGCTCGGGCTCGGCGATGCCCACGCCATCCACCTCGGCGACGACCTCACCGACGAAACGGTCTTCACGGCACTCGCCGATCAAGGCACCGGCATCTTCGTTGGCACGGACGATCGTCCGACCGCGGCCACCCTTCGACTCGACGACACCAGGCAGGTTCGCGAATTCCTCGACCGCATCGCTGCCAGCGCCTGACATCGTGCGAACGCGCGCGGCACCGGCGCGGTACTTTCCCGTCCGCGAAAGCGCCTATCGCATGGCGGCGGGCCTCCAGCCCTTCGAAACCGACTTTGGCAACGGCGATGCGGATGCACAGTTCTTCCAGCGAGACACGGAAGCGAACCGATATCGCCGAGCCAAGAGCCGAGCCCGTCGAGCGCGATCCGGCGTGCTCAGCCGAGGGGGAACCGAGCGCGAGGCCCATCGCGCGGTTCTCCAGTGGGTGTGGGCCCAGTGGGCTCGTGAACACCCCGACGAACTCCTTCCGACGATGACCGGCGACCCCGAGCATGATTACGCTGCGATCGCAGCAGAGGCGCAGGAAGACCTCACGGTGTTGCACCGCGACTCGACCGGGCACGACGCCGCGATCGCCGTTTACGTCGCGTTCCCGAGCGGGTGGCGCCCCGAGAGGATCCTCGGCGCCACGTTCGCAGAGATCCATCGGCCGGTGCCCTCGTTCTCCGACGACGACGCGCAAGCGCGTGCCCTGACGACGAGCATGATCGATCGCGGCCCGTACGTGCGGTTCGTCTGGACACTCGCAGCCGACGACGAGCTCGATCACCACCCCGAAGAAGGCACCGGAACTGCGTGGGGCGACAGCGAACGGGGCTGGCTGCGAGTCGAACGACAAGTCACCGTTCCATTCCCGACCGTCGGCACCTCGCTGTTCCTGATCCGGACATATCTCTACCCGTTCGAGGCCCTGTTGGCCGAGCAGCGCGCCATCCTGCACCGCGCGCTGGCTTCGATGCCGCCCGAGATCGCCCGGTACAAGGGGCTCGACGGCGAGAACGGCGCCATCGCACAACGGCTCCTCTTGGAGTAGGCAGGGCAGCATGCCGAACGAGCTCATCAAGAAGGGGCTACTCGATCTCGAGCTGGCCATCGCGGCCAAGGAGATCTCCCCCACCGACCTGGTCGAAGCCTATCTGGCCGAGATCGACACGCACAACGAACGCCTGAA
>JAJCZO010000360.1 GCA_029262355.1 Deltaproteobacteria bacterium | reverse complement strand
CCACCCGTCAAGAGCCAGGGCTGGAAGCTCTCGGAGCGACGGCGCTTTCCAGCGGTCCCATCGAACCCTACGGAGGAGGTGCAGTGTGAAGTGTAGCCCTTCTGCCAAGGAGACCGAGGGGCGGTGGGAACCTCGCAAAGACCGAGCCCGGCGACGCGCCGTCGGAAAGCCGATGGCCACCACCCTGGCGTTGCAGCACGAGAAGCTGGTGGCGAAGCGCGAGGATCTCGACGCGGAGAGCGACAGAACTGCGTAAGAGGTCGGGAAACGTCGAGAGGAGAGCGCGGAGAGCTGTATCCATGTAGCCCCGCGGTGTAGCGGCCCATCAGGATTCCTCAACAATCTCAGTACGATCGGGTTTTCGGAAGCCACACCTGCCCGCGCCGTATTGCCGCGACGCTTGCGACCCGCGACAGCCAGCGTCTATATCCGTACCTATGCCGAACGCGCCGCGTGCCGCCGATCGCTGGCCTGCACTGCCCTACCAGGCTTGGGCAGAGACCTCCGTGACTCTTCACATGTGGACCCAGATGGTGGGCAAGGTCCGCCTGCGCCACACGCCATGGCTGAATCACAGCTGGCATGCGACGTTCTACGTCACGCCACGCGGCCTCAGCACCTCGACCATCTGCATCGGCGAGCGGTCGTTGGCAGCCGAGTTCGACTTCATCGACCACCAGCTGCGAATCCAGACCTCGGACGGCGAGCAGCAGGAGCTGCCGCTGAGACCGCAGACCACGGCTGATTTCCACGCGGGTTTGCGCAGCGCGCTGCGCGAGCTCGGGCTTCCCGACGAGTTTCACGGCAAACCCAACGAGGTCGAGACGGCCACCCCGTTCGCCG
The DNA here is from genome assembly GCA_029262355.1 of Deltaproteobacteria bacterium. Classification (GTDB taxonomy): domain Bacteria; phylum Desulfobacterota; class Binatia; order UBA12015; family UBA12015; genus VGTG01. The sequence continues at coordinate 4,460 of JAJCZO010000360.1, read as the reverse complement.
AGGACATCGAGCACTGCAGCTACGACGGCGCCGCCGCCCAGCGCTTCTGGCACGTGCTGCTGCAGGTCGACCGTGTCTTCAAGACGTTCCGCGCGCGTTTCCTGGGCAAGTGCAGCCCGGTGCATCTGTTCTGGGGCAGCTTCGATCTGGCAGTGACTCGGTTCTCGGGACGGACTGCACCCGAGCACCGCGGCGGCTTCCCTAACCTGCCCGACGCCGTGACCCGCGAGGCCTACAGCCATGAAGTGAGCAGCGCCGGCTTCTGGCCGGGCGGCCCGCAGGCGCCCGAGCCAATCTTCTTCAGCTACGCTTACCCGACGCCAGACGGCTTCAAGGATCAGCCCGTGCAGCCGGCAGCGGCGAGCTGGCACGACGGGCTCGGGGAGTTCGTGTTGCCCTACGAGGCCGTGCGCACTGCCGCGTCGCCCGAGCAGGCGCTGCTGGATTTCCTCGAGAGCACCTACGCGGCCGCGGCCAAGACAGCGGACTGGGATCGCGACGCGCTCGAGCGGACGTTTCGGCGTTAGCTGGTAGCGCACGCCGACGGCCACACCTTTCCGGAAGGCGGCGTGGTGATCGACAACAAGGATTCCTGCCGGTCGTCTTGCCCGGTTTTGATGTAGTGGGAGTGGTGGACGACTCGATCGACGGCCGAGGCGGTCGTCGTTGGGTTCTTGAAGACCTGATCCCACTGACTGAAGAGGAGATTCTAACGTGTCCAAGGTCCTTGTGGCCAGGTCAGAACCTCGTCCGCGTGTATGCGCCACTGCTGGAACAGGAACGGCTCCGGACGCCGGCCGAATAGCCCAGCCAGAATCCCATGAGATGCTGGCACGAAGTCCGAACCGGCTCGAATGAAGTAGTTCTGCGGAAGAGGTGCGTTGTTGTGGCGCGAAGCCACGCTTCGGAATCTCCGTCACGCACGCCAGAAATGCAGGTCCGCTAAGGCCTCAGGACAGCCCGCCCGCTGATCTCATTTCTATGAAGTCGTTCATACACGATCCCAACCTGATCCAATGGGAACTCCTCGATGTGAGGATGGATCCGACCCGTCTCTGCCAGAGCGACCAGCTCTACCAGCTCCCCCGTTGACCCCCCGGATGTGGTTACGAGGGAGCACGCATACGGGAGGGCGCCGAACTGGAAGGGAAACGTGCCGCCTCCAATTCCGATCAGAACGATCTCACCTCTTTGCCGCGCGGACTGCGCAGCCAGCGCGAGTGTGGCGTCGATTCCGACAAAGTCGAGGGTTACTGTCGCCCCGAGTCCACCTGTTGCCTTTCGAACCTCAGCGGCGGTCGTGTCATCGGATGGCAAGCAGACGTGTGCACCTAGGTCGCGCGCCATCTGCCGTGCCGCCTCATTGGTGTCCACCACGATGATTTGACATCCGCTGAGCTCGCGAAGGACTTGGATGGCCATGTGTCCCAGACCGCCAGCCCCGATCACGATGGCAGTCGTATCGGGTGTCAGAAGTGGAAGGCACCGCTTGACTGCATGGTAGGAGGTGAGGCCTTCCAAGGCTCCAGGTTCGCGAGAGGCACGAGCGTCTGCGCCGGCGCGACCATATACTCCGCAAGTCCGCCATCGCGCCCTATGCCGCCAGCCAGGTGCTCCTGCTCGCAGTAGTTCGTGGCACCCTGTCGGCAAGGGGCGCATACACCGCAGCTCCATGTCGGAGAGACCACCACGGGAGCGCCGAGTTCGAGATGTGGATACGCTGCGATATCACCGGCCTCGATCCAGCCCGCATTTTCGTGGCCAAGCGTCATCGGAAGCTGCCAGCCGTCCAACCCTGGAAGGCTTGCCGGTTCGAACTCGTGCATGATGTGTAGATCGGAGTGGCATGCGCCAGCGCCGCCAATCTTGATGAGGACCTCTCCCGGGCGGGGGTCGGGTACGGGGACATCCTCTAATTGCGCCGGTTTCTTCCACTCTTTGAATCTGAAAGCCTTCATTCCGTACGCCTCCGGTTACTCGGGTTCTCTGCCGGACGGCCTCGCAGCTGATCGAACCCACTCAGAGCGGTACCTCGATCACCAGCAACTCGCAGTCGGTGGTCGCCGTGATCTCGATCTCCCCAGCTTCGGTGATGCCGAGACCACCTCGTCGACTGAGACGCTCACCAGCGACCTCTACCCCGCCCTCGAGAACGAAGACATAGACTCCGTTCCCGTCGGAGTGCAGGTGATAAGCCGCCCGCCGCCCGCCGCTGAACCTACCGAGCGAGAACCAGGCATCTTGGTTGATCCACACGGCCCCGTTCTCAGAATCGGGGGCCACGACCGTCTGAAAGCGGTCTTCTCGCTTCTCCGCTGGAAACTCCTGCTGACCATAGCGAGGAGTGATGTCGGGCTCTTTGGGGACGACCCAGATCTGTAGAAAATTCACAGGGTCGCTGTCCGATGCATTGTGTTCGGAATGACGGATCCCTGTACCGGCCGACATGACCTGGACTTCGCCTTGTCGAATGACCTGGGTGTGGCCCATGCTGTCCTTGTGGCGCAGCGCGCCACTCAGGGGGACCGAGATGATTTCCATGTTGGCATGGGCGTGCGTACCGAATCCCGCCCCCGGAGCGACGATGTCGTCGTTGAGCACGCGCAGCACACCGAAGCCCATCCGCTCGGGATTGTAGTAGTTAGCGAAAGAGAACGTATGCCGTGAGTCGAGCCAACCGTGCTCGGCGCGACCGCGTGTTTCAGCTTTGTGTAAAACGGTCTTCAATCGAAGGCACTCCCGTCAGCCCCGTCCGTGGGGCGATTCGAAATCGAGAGCGGGCCCATCGGGGATGATCCCTGATGGATTGATCTGTCGATGCGATACGAAATAGTGTGTCTTGATATGCTCCATGTCGACCGTTTCCGCGACGCCCTCTGTCTGAAAGAGGTCCCGCGTGTAGCCCCAGAGGTTCGGATAGTCGACGATGCGCCTCAGATTGCATTTAAAGTGAGCGACGTACACAGCGTCGAAACGAACCAGTGTCGTGAACAGCCGCACGTCAGCCTCGGTCAGCTTCGAACCGGTTAGATAACGGGACCTGCCCAGGATTTCCTCCGCACGATCCAGCGCGGCAAAGAGTTCCTTGAAGGCATCGCTGTAGGCCGCCTGCTTCGTTGCGAAGCCACATCGGTAGACCCCGTTATTGATACCGGGATAGATCCAATCATTGAGTTGGTCGATCTGCTCGCGCTTATCCTTCGGGTAGAGGTCGAGAACGGGAGTTTTGGCACAATGCTGAAACTCCGAGTTGAGCATGCGCAGGATATCGGCGGACTCGTTGTTGACGATCTGTCGTGTTTGTTTGTCCCAGAGGACGGGTACGGTGATCGCTCCTTCGAACTTCGAATTGCTGGCTTGATAGGCCTCTCGGAGATCCCGAAACCTGTTGACGGTGTCGCCGGTTGCGCCTGGAGCTGAACCGCCGAAGGACCACCCGGTATTGGGCAGCACTGGATCGACTACGTCGAAGCTGATGGCCTCTTCGAGGCCTTTCAGCTTACGCGCAATTAGCGTGCGATGTGCCCAAGGGCAGGCGTAGGAGACATAGAGGTGGAAGCGTCCGCTCTCGGGGGTGAACTCCGTCGAGCCATCGTCCCTGATCTGCGAATGGAAACTGGTCTGGTGACGAACGAACTCTCCATCATCGTTGACCTCAGATTCCCAAGTGTTGCCGTACGAAACACTTTTGGCGGGCACGCTCAGACCTCCTGACTGTCCGAAATCTAGCCGTTCGTCGGGTTCCACGCGATCTCTCTGAGATCCGCCAGAATGGAACCACACTCGATCTCGAATGACCATCCAACAGGCGACACACTACGAGTCGAAGGCTGCTGTGAATCGTCCCGGGTTCCCCGGAGCCAATTTCTTGGAAAGGAATGCGCTATGGGGAGACCAAGCAGGTTCGCACCGGAGGTGCGAGAGCGGGCGGTGCGGATGGTGCTGGAGCACCAGGGCGAGCATGATTCGCAGTGGGCGACGATTACGTCGATCGCGGGGAAGATCGGCTGTTCGCCCGAGACGCTGCGGAAGTGGGTGCGGCAATCCGAGTGTGATCGGGGAGACCGGGGCGGGCTGACGACCGATGAGCGGCAGCGGCTGAAGGATCAAGAGCGAGAGATCCGCGAGCTGCGGCGAGCGAATGAGATCCTCCGCAAAGCGTCGGCGTATTTCGCACAGGCGGAGCTCGACCGCCGACCGAAGTGATGGTTGCCTTCATCGACGATCACCGCGCCGAATACAGGGTCGAGTCGATCTGCGCCACCTTGCCGATCGCCCCATCGACGTCCTGGTGTCCGGAAACCCGGCCACCCGATTCCTGGAATTCCCCCGGTTTGATGGACAGTTTTCTTATGCCGCCAACGCAGCGATCTGCGCCTTCAGCTCGAACTCGATCGGCGTAGCGTAGCCGATCGACGAATGCCGCCGACACGGGTTGTAGAAGCCGTCGATGTAGTCCG
>JAJCZO010000359.1 GCA_029262355.1 Deltaproteobacteria bacterium | reverse complement strand
CTACAACCTCCCCAGTTCGTTTCTGACGTACTTTCATGGACTCCTCCTATGCCGCCATGGCTAGGGCCGGCGGCGGCGTCTGGCAGTCGTGGGGACGCTCGATGACGATGCGGCGCCCGCACTTCGAGCACCGCGCGATCGTTGCGGTTGGCTTCTTTGTCATGTCCCATTGATGACATCATCTTTTATCTGTGTCAACGGGTATTGCGTCCATGTCAAGAACCGGGGTACGATTTAGCCATGGTGAAGAAGGTGGGGAGGCCCAAGGCCGGGCGCGGACCAAAGGGCGAAGCCGTGTCCGTGGCTGAGGATTACCAGCAGACGACGTTACGGCTGCCGCATGAGGCCAAGGCCGAACTGGATGCGGTCGCGATGGTCGAGAACCGGAGCCGGTCGAGCGTGATCGAGGAGGCCGTGGGCGGCTACGTCGGGGCCCTTCCTGCCGATGCTCGACGGGCAGTCGAAGCGGTGAAGGCATCGAAGCTGTCGGCCCTCTCTACGACCAAGAACTACCGACGGAAGAGCGGCAAGTCGTGATCAACAGCCTGAGACAACTCCAGTCGGAGGCTTCGCGCTTCGCGACCCCGTCGGGCAGCCAGCTCTTCGACATGTGTGCGGATCGCCCGCTGCCGGGGCCGGGTATGGCGCGTCCCCAGGATTGGCCTAACGAAGCCAGCACGTGCGATGGCGTCGCAGGGATCTACGCATTTCTCTCTGAGCAGCTGGAGTTGATCTACATCGGCGAGAGTGTCGACCTGCAGACGCGGATCCGCCAACATCTCGCTAGAACCGGCCAGAGTGGCGGTTGGTCTCCTCGGCCGCGCTTCCTCGCCGTGTTCCATGTGCAAGACAAATCCCGCCGGGGTTCGCTGGAGCGTCACCTAATCGAGACCTTGGACCCAGTTGAGAATCGCCAGTGCCGCATGCGGCGCGATGCGCTTGGGGCCGCCACGGTCACGAAGGCGGTGAGACTTCAGATGCCCACATCCGTGAAGACCGACCTCGATCTTCTCGCGAAGGCGGAACAGTCCACCCTTGCCGAGGTGATCGAACGAGCACTCTCATCCTACATACGAACGCTGCCGGCCACCGTACTGCACGCGATCGACGGCATGAAAGCGGCCAGCGCGGACCTCGCGAAACGGAGAAGCCCATGAGAACCGCCCCCCTACTCATCACCGCCCTTCTCCTCGCCTCCTGCTCCGGGGGGGAAGGGGCCAAGTGCGCGAAGGACGTGGACTGCGGGTCGGGGTTCGTGTGCTTCGCACCCGAGTCGCCGACGATCCAGGCTTGGATTGGGGCGTATGGTTATGACCTCCTCTCGACGGTGGTCGATCCGTATACCTGCGCCACGCCAGACACCGTGAGTGGCGCTGGCATCGAAGCCATCGGGAGGGAGGTGGATGCGAAACAGGCCCGCGCGAAGGAGCGGGCAACCCGCTGATGGCCATCGTCGCCCCGAAGGTGTAGAATCCCCACGTTCCTCTTCCGCTTCCGATTCCTATTTTTTGAGTCGTCGAGGCGGAGGAAATGGCTGAAAAATTATCGATTGTCATCGAAGCTTCCGATAACGGCAGCCTCCAAATCTTCGACACGGCCGGGAACAACCTCCGGGACTTGGCTGCCGCCGCGGGCGAAGCGAACGCCGCAGTCGGCGAGAGCTTCTCCGCGTTCGAGCGAGCGGCCCGCGCCGCCGAGAAGCAAGCCAACACCGTCGAGGGATCGGTCGCCCTTCTCGGGAAGGAGATCGATCTCCAGAAGCAGGTCAACGCGGGGCAGATCTCTCTAGCTGACAAGGCGGAGAGCCTCGCCCGGGCTCGCGCCGGGGGGAACAAGGAACTCGGAGACCTCCTCGCCCAAGAAGCGAAGCTGAAGGTCGAGCTGGACGGCGTGAGGAAGGCGACCGAAGCTGTCGGCAACGAGACGGACGAGGCCGCATCCTCGACGTCTCGCTTCTCCAGCATCATCGCCGAGCATGGCGGCAAGGTCGCGACAGCGGTAACCGCGGCGGCGGCTCTGGGTATCGCCTACAATGGGATTTCATTCGCCGTGAGCGGCGTCAATGCCGCCATCGGCCGCGGCGCCGAGATCGATGCCATGAGCAAGTCAATTGGGGTCGCGGCCGAAGAGGTGTCGGCGTTTGGCCTCATTGCGGACGCAACCGGGACGTCAATCGAAGTATTAGCGAGAGCAAATCGAAACTTAGCCAGGAACGTCGACCAGGCGCTTCAAGGAACCGGCGAGGCCACGCGCGGATTCAACCAGCTCGGCATCGAGGTCGAACGCTTCCGCGGCTTATCCGCGTCAGATCTCATGGGAGAACTCGCTGATGTCTTCCAGGAGTTGGGCCCCTCCATGTCAACCACACGATTAGCCATGTTGACGATTGGAGAGGAGGCCGGTCCGGCGATGCTCAGTGCGATGCTGGGCGGGCGGGAGGAGTTCGAGCGGTTTCAGAACATCTCCCGGGATCTAGGGCTCACTCTATCTGGCGAGACGGCCGAGGCGCTCGCCAAGGTTTCATCCTCATTTACTATCCTTGGCAGCACTCAGGAGGCCGTATTCACGCAGATCACCGCTGGCCTTGCCCCGGGGCTTGGCGGCCTCACCGATTCGCTCGTTGATCTGGTGGCGGGGGTCGGAATCGCCGACGGCGGCCTGAAGAAATTCGGTCAGACGCTCGGCGAGATCCTCGCTGATGCAGCAGACGAAATCGACGACCTCCGCAAGGCAACGGAGAACATGGATCTCGATCAGGCGCTCGGGGTGGTCCTCTCTGAACTTAATGGCATCGTGGCGCGGCAAGGCCTGCGCCTTGGCGGCGTCTTCGTTGAGAATCTAGCCAGGGGAATTTTCATCACCGAGTTTGGTCGGAACCTCAGCAACAACCAGCTCGAGAACGAAGCCCGTGCCATGATGGTTCGCGTCGGGGAGCAGGCGGGCGCCGAGTTCCGAAAGCGCTTCGGCGAGGAGGGGATCGCCCGTCTTCCGGAGGAACTCCAGGAGAAGTTCAAGACCCTCGCCGGGACAGTGAACCAATCTCTCAGCGAACTCCGGACGAGCGCCTCCGACGCAATCGGGGCGCGGTCCCAGGGAGACTTAGAGGTTGTTCGCGCTCGCCTCACCGAGATGTTCACGACGGTGTCGCAACTCTCCGGGGTGTATGGGGTGCTGGGCGTCGACACCGACCGTGTTCTCTCAAGGCTCGCGGCCCTGCTCCAGTCCACAGGCAGCGAGCTGTCCTCCCTACTGGGCCTCACCGGGTCGGCGGGGGACGGCTTCGAGGGCTTCGGTGGCGAGGTCGACGAAGTCACGAAAGCCCTGCAGGGCCAGCGCGACAGCCTCCTCGACCAAGTCGCAGCGGCGGAGGAGTACAACCGGGCATTCGACGAGGCGATCGGTTCAGGAGCGAGCTTCGCGGAGGCCACGGAGTCAGCGGACGCAGCCAGCGCGAGGTTCACCGTGCAGCTCGCCGCCGAGGAGAAAGGGGCGACGGCCCTCTCTGCATCCATTCTCTCCGCATTTGATCGGCTTCGGGAATTGAATGAGGAGAAACTCCGGGCAGGAACGGTCGCTACGTTCGACGAGGAGATTGCCGCACTCCAGCGTCAGAGCCTACTCTACGACGGAGTAATAGAGGGGACGAGAACTCGAGAAGAGGCGGAACGCGCGATTGCGATCCACCTCGAAGAGCAGGCGCTTCGTCAGGGGAATGTAACCGATGGCGTCGAGGAGATGGCCGCGCGGATCGTGGACGCGCGCGAGGAGACGGACAGGCTCCGCGAGGCAGCGGATAAAGTCGGCGAGTCGTTCCTCGACGTTGGCGGCGCAATCACGGACTCCCTGCGCCAAGTGACCGACGCTCTCATATCAGGCACGCTCGACTTTGAGAACATCGGGCAGTCTCTTGGCATCGCCCTTGGGGAGCGCTTCTTCGACGCGATCATCGAGGAGAAGGAGCTCGGCTTCGATGTGCCGTTCAAGTTGAACGTGAAAAGTCTAATCTCGGATCTCGGAGGCTCCGTGAAGGGGCTCTTTGACGGGATTTTCTCCGGGGACGTCTCAGGCCTCGGCAATCTCTTCACGAGCGACGGCTCGAGTTCGAACGGCGTGAGTCTCGGAGGTCTGGGGGGCAACTCCCCGACGTCGCGGACAAGCTTCGGCCTGCCTCCGGGGATTTCGGCGGATCAAGTCCTAGGTCAGAACACCGACGGCTCGTTCCTCGTTCAGGTCGGTCAGAACGAGGACGGCTCGCCAATTACGGAGACGATCGACGGGATAGAACAGAAGAACTTCGGCTTCGGAGATCGGGCCGGCGGAGCGCTTGTCGGAGCGGGAGGCGGCTTCACCGGTGCCCAGATCGGGAACGACCTCTTCATAAGGGATTCCAAGACCAAGCTGCCTTCGTTCCTCGGGAGTCTCGAGGACGACATCATCGCGCGGTCGGAGCTCATCAACTCCATCTTCTCTACGGTGATCGGCGGCGTCCTGGGCGCTGGCGTTGGTGGCGCGGGCGGGGGGTTGGGGGGCGGAGTCATCGGGTTGATCTCTGGCCTCTTCGGCAGCGAGTTGATAAAGAGCATCGACCTCGAATCGTTTGAGAAAGGTCGGTTCACCGGCAGTGGTCACCAGCTCATCACTGGCGGCGGCGTCGTGGACTTCATCCCCGGCATGGGGGACTTCGTAAGCGAGCAAGCCTTCAACCTGCTGGGCCTCCCGAGGACGCGAGGTGGGGCGATCCGGAGCGGCCTCGAGCCCTTCCTGAACGAGTCTGACGCGCTCAACCGCTTCCTGCCGCAGCGCAACTTCAACGCCTTCAGTGGGGAGCAAGTCGGTCAAGCAATTAGCCCCGGAGGTGACGGTTCCGTCCGTCGCTTCTTCGAGGACCGCGGGATCTCCGAGGAGGGGTTCACCCAGATCCGAGGCATGGGCGAAGCCCTGTTCGGCGACATCGCTCGGGAGTTGGAGGGCGAGCAGCTCGGCGATACGGCGTTCAATGCCGGGCTGATCATCGCCGAGACGTTCACCCAGGGGGTGGAGTCGGGGCTGAGCGAGCAGGAGATCCTCGAGTCATCGAAGGCTGCCCTCAACGCATTCGCCCACGAGCAAGGGCTTACCCTGCGTTCCGTCCTCTCTCGCGCGAGCGAAGTGCAAGAGGGCTTCCGCCAGCTCGGGCAAGGGGACGGGACAAAGCTGAACGCCGACCAGGAGGGCTTTGATGCGTTCGGCCGCACCGTCGCCGGCGCGATCGAGGTCTTCGAGACCGACTTCCCCGCAGGCACCCAGGCTGGACTCGTCGCCCTTCAGTCCATGACGAGGGACGGGGCGCTAGCCTTCGAGAACCTGACGCAAGCCGAAAAGGAAGCGCTCCTTTCGTTGATGAACGATTTCGAGTCGACGTCGGACTTGTTCGAGCACCTGGCCTCGCAGGGGTTCGAGATCGACATCTCAGAGTTCGATGACCAGATCCAGTCGGCTGCGGAATCGGCCGCGTTCATCGGTGAAAATATGCTCGGCTCCATATCCGCCGCGAGTGGCGATGCCGAGGGTGTCGTTCAGGACATGATGACGAAGATCGGCGCCCTTATGAGCGACACGTTCTTCACCGGGGCGTTGAGCCAGCTCTTCGACAGCACGGCCATAGGGCAAGCATTCCAGCCGGTGTTCGCCGTCCTCGATCGGATGGACACCGTCAACCTCATGGACGCGGGAGAGCGGGGCTTCTTTACTTCGGACTTGGTCGCTGCCCTGGCGGAGGGCCGCGGGAATCTCGAGCAGTACATCCCGATCATCAGGGAGATTGTGGAGGCCGGGAAGGAGTTCGACGCAGTCATCGAGGAGGCTCTCAAGCCTGACCCGATGGTCGCGTTCTTCGACGAGATGGAAGCGCGGACCCAGGCAATCGGGTCGGAGATACTGGGCGTCGTTCAGAATGCGGCGAGGGCAGGGATCGAAGCCGGCGACGCGATACTCGCGGACGGCGGTAGCTTCCTCGAGGCTGCAGCGGCTGGCATCGAGGCGTTCACGACGACGTTCGAGGAGTCAATCACGAACGCAGTCGCTACCGCGATCATCACGGGGATCACGCAAGCCGCGGTCATCGAAGGCACGCTCGCCCCGTTGCTAACGCAGCTCGAAGTCGAGACAGCCGCGGCGATGGCGGACGGCGTAATCGACTCGACAGAGCGTGCGAATCTTGCTGCCCTCGGTGAGAAGATCATCATCGAAGGCGAACGGGCAGGCGCCATGCTGGCGCCGATCTTCGGCGAGATCTTCACCCTCAAGACCGACGCGACGGTACTGACCGAAGCGGAGCGCCAGATTCAAGCCCTGGCCGAGGAGCACGGGCTTCTCCCTGCCGACGTCGAAGCATTCCTGCTCGCATCCGAGGGCGTCGACCCGGATGCACTCAAGGAGTACTTCCGTCTCATCGAGGAGAACAACGAGCCGCTTCGCGCATCGGCCCGGGCGTTCCGCGAGATTGACGACTCGGTCAGTGAGAACAATCTGATCGCGTTTTTCAAGGCGTCGGAGGGCGTCGATCCTGAACTCCTCACCGACTATTTCGCCACGTTGGCGGAGCACAACCGTCAGCTCAATGCGAAGACGGACTTCATTCTCGCCTTCGACGAGCGCGTGGCCGGGCTGGACCGCGATACTCTGTTTGAATTCCTGAAGTCGGTCGAAGGCGTGGACCCGCAGGCGCTCGAGGACTACTTCAACGCCATCATCTTCGCCAAGGCGCTCGAGGAGCGGGAAGCAAAGCGGCTCGCCGAAGAGCGTGCCACCGCAACCACCCGACTGGCCGACACCACGCTAGAGGCGGCAGACCACCTCCAGGCCGCCGGCGATGCTGCCGTGGCGCTCGCATTCGCGGGGCAGGTCGCGGCAGACCAACTGGAGCGAATCGGGGGAGTGAGCTTCCCGGGGCTCGCCACGGGGGGGTCCATCGGGGCTGGGGGTGCGGCGGTTGTCGGCGAGGCAGGCAGGCCAGAGCTGGTGATATCGAACGGGGCTGGGGGGTTCGACGTCATCCCGCTCGACCACGAGAGTGCAGCGGCGCTGATGGGCGGTGGTGTCCCGGGGTTTGCGGACGGCACACTGGGTGCGGGTGTCGCGATCACGCCGGGCGGCGGCGGTGTCTTCGTCGACACCGACGAGAACAAGCTTCGTCGCGAGCTCGCAGAGCTACGGCGCGAGAACGCTCGACTGACGAAGGGCGGGAGTGGCGGCGGTGGCCCCGCTGAGCCCGACCGACTCGGCTCGTTCAGTGTCTCGGACATCCTGTCGGGATTCGCCACGGACGAGATCAGGTTCGTGGGCGACGCCGTCGAGCAGACGGTGGGCGGCGGTGTCCTATCGGGCCTGACTCAAGGCTTCCAAGAGGGGGCGGTCATCCAGGGTATTGTCCGCCCGCTCGAAGAGGAGATGGCCAAGGCGATGGAGGACGGAGTCCTCTCTCTCGAAGAGGCGGAGGGGCTACGCACACTCGCGGGGACGACGTCGCAGAAGTTGAAGGACGCGATCAAGGCAGCGGGTCCGGCGTTCGACATCATCGCAGAAGAGTTCGGGCTGAAGCTCGAAGAGGAAGTCGTCGAGAAGTTCGACCCTATCGGCGAGGCATTCGAGGAGTTGATGGCGGGGCTCGCCCCAGGGATCGAGAGTGGGATCTCTAGCTCCATCTCCTCTGGCCTGATCGACGGGACGCTTACGGCGATGGACGGCACCATGACGGACATCCTTCGGCAGTCCGTTGGGAAGTCGGTATTGGGCGGCGTGGTCGAGGCATTCGTGGTGGGTGGTGTGCTCGGCGCCGAGATCTCGCGGTTCGCCTTCATCGTCGGCGAGGAGATCAATCTCCTCATGACGGGAGTCATTACGCAGGAGCACTTCAACCTGATCATGACGAACCTGACCAATGGGTTCATCGGGACGATCGAGCCAATCATCGACGTGCTTGGCCAGGGGCTAGAGCCACTGCGTGACCTGTTCAACCTCGACGACATCGTGGCCGGTGTGCAACCCGTCGTCGATTCTGCGCGTGACGTCGTCGATGTGAGTCGGGATATCTGCACTGCGAAGTGCGATCTGGTGCGGGATACGGCCGAACTCGGGGAGATTGGCCTGAACCTTGCCGGCGGGCGCGGGTCGCTGTCGATCGACAGGTTCGTGCCGAAGACCTTGATTGCTGAGGCGGTGCCCGAGTCGGACGACAGCCGACGAACGCGCGCCGACTTGGTCCGGGAGAGATCTGAAATCCTCGCCCTGAAGGAAGAAGCTGCAAAGACCAACAGGGAACTCGGAGAGATGAAGGTAATGCTCGGACAGGTAGTCGCTGCCGCCGCCAACGGGGTCGCACTTGACCTGAACGACCGGGCGGCCGGCAAGCTCGCCGCACGTGGCGGCTCGATGAACGCACGCGCGAGGCGTTGAGAGCCAGGTGGTAGTGTCTCAGTTTGATTCGGGGGGGGGAGTCCACGCCCGTTTGAGCCGAGCCCGCCCGTGCTATCCTGGGAGCATGCCACGAGGCCCGAAAGGCGAGCGCCGACCCGCCGACGTGATCGGCAACGCGGTCCACATCATGCGGATCGCGACGGGCGAGGTCGAAGACGAAGAGCGCGACCCGGCCAAGGAGCACATGCGCCAGGGGGGGCTCAAGGGCGGCAAGGCCCGAGCCAAGAAACTCACGGCCGAGCAGCGGTCGGAGATCGCGAAGAAGGCGGCGCGGGCGCGGTGGGGAGAGAACCGCTAGGACTTTTTCTGGCGCCCCTTTGCGGGTGACACGTCCTTCGCGTTGACACTGAGATTTGACGGTTTGTCCGTCTTGGCGAGGCCGATCTCGGTGACGCCTACAACCGCGCTAGGAATATAGCTGTCGTCGCTCGGGCCGATATTCGCTCCCTGTAGCCCGAACTTGAGCATCAAAGCCCACTCTCCTTCAGTAACCCCAGCATCGCGGATCAAGAGCGTAACGAGATCCCTATACGAGAGGGTGTATTGAGTTGGTTCAGCCATTGGTAGTCACCAACATTCCTTGCGCCTGTGGCAGGTTTTGCGTTGTGTCGCCGATTCGTTCCCAGTGCATTGGCTGGCTCATATTCCCAAACACATCAGCGAAGACCGCGATGTTCGTTGTGAGATGTTCGACGTGGAGAGTCGGCGAAGGATGAGCAGCCGAATCCAGGGATGTCGTTGCAGCGAGCTTCTCTGCCACTGCACTTGCGATGAAATGGTTAAGACTGACGTTCTCCAACGCGGCTTGTCGAGCGGCGCGAGCATGGACGCTCCGCTGAAAGCGGAGCAGGAATCGACCTGAGTACTCAGGCTCGGGCTGCGGCGTTGGGATAGGTTCACCCTTCTCCAACTGATCCTGAATCCATCCGAGTGCCGCATCCTCTAGATTGGCAAGCGCCTCTTCGCGTGAATCACCATCCGCAAAGCAACCGTAAAACTCCAACACCTTGGCGCTGAACAGACCCTCATCTTCGCGCGCTACAATGCACGAGTATGGAGCCTTCCAAATCTCCTTCGCGCGGAGTTCGAGATCATCAGGTGTGCGCTTTGCCATTGCCCTTCTCTTTCTCAAGTTCTTCTTCGAGTCGTGTAACGTCTTCTTCGAGTGCGTTGATGATGCTTGTGGCGGTGCCAGCCGATAGGGTTCGGCCCTTTCGATTTGGTATCGACAGGGGCGTCCATCCCGGCTTGTCGCTCACGAAATTCGGCTCCTTCCCTCGTTTAGACGGCGTGCGCCCCAGGCGCTTCGCTATTCGCTCCAGGGGGGCCGAACGGACTTGGTGCTTCTGCCCCCGCAGCGCCTCCAATTCGCCCCTGATGGCCTTGAGGCGCTTCTTATTCATGATATCGGATGTGATATCATCATCCGTTAGGGTCCGCCAACCTCCTTTCTTCCTGTTTTAATTACATGCGCAAACTGCTTGACTCTCAAGCATTCATGTCACATAAGAATGGCATGAACAAGGTCCCCGAATCGAAGCGCATCCAGATCCTGAGCATGTTGTGCGAAGGATCTTCGATGCGCTCGATCTCCCGCGTCGTGGATGTCTCGATCAACACGGTCACCCGCTACGTCATCCTGGCCGGGGGGGCGTGCGGCGAGTTTCACGACAAGACGGTCCGCGGCGTGAAGTCCCAGCGGGTGCAGTGCGATGAAATCTGGTCGTTCTGCGGAATGAAAGAAAAAGCCGCGAAGGCCAAGGGTGCGGAGCGTCCCGAGGATGTCGGTGACGTGTGGACCTGGACGGCGATCGACGCCGACTCGAAGCTCATCGTCTCGTGGCTCGTCGGCGGCCGCGACGCGGAGTCCGGCTACCACTTCCTGCGCGACGTGGAGTCGCGGCTCGCCAATCGCGTCCAGCTTTCGACGGACGGACACGGCGCGTACCTCGTGGCAGTTCCCGCAGCGTTCGGGTCGAAGGTCGACTACGCGCAGATCGTGAAGATCTACGGATCGGGCTCGAAGGAAGACCAGCGGCGCTACTCTCCGGCGCAGTGCCTCGGCATCGAGAAGCACCGGATCATCGGGCGGCCCGACGAGAAGCACGTCTCCACGAGCTACGTCGAGCGCAGCAACCTCACGCTACGGATGGCGAACCGGCGCTTCACGCGCCTCACCAATGCGTTCTCCAAGAAGCTGGAGAACCACTGCCACATGCTCGCGCTCTACACGGTCTGGTACAACTTCGTGAAGATGCACCGGACACTGAAGATGACGCCCGCGATGGCTTCGGGAGTCTCGGGAAGCCTGTGGTCGATGGCCGACCTTGCGGCCATGGTCGATGAGTACGACGCCGCTCAGCCGCGCAAGAAGCCCGGCCGGAAGCCGAAAGCCCAGAAGTAGCGCGTCGCAAACCGTGCGGCGCTTCTGTCGACGTCCCTTACGTCGTGGTACCCTCGGACAAATGAGCCGCTGAGGGGTCGCGGCGCGACGAAGATCCCGACCCCAAGAAGCGGAAAACCCGCCTCGTGTTAGTGCACGGGCGGGTCTCCAAACTGGGTGCCCGATGGGACGGGCGATTCATCAGCGATTGGATGAATTGTACTCCCGCAAGGGCGCCCCGTGCAAGGCCGTAGTGCGGCCTGGTGAGAGGGGCGGGGAGATGGGGGGAGGGAAACGTGAGGATCAGAAGAAGCGCGGAGACTACCGGAGGCGGATCTGGGCGCTGGCGTGGCTGGAATCGAAGGCGGCCTTCGCGTCTACTCCGCAGGGATGGACCGTCCGAGTGCTAACGCCGATCGTCTCTGGCGGAATCGTAGCCTTCGTGACCACGGGAGGCTGGGACGCAAGCCGAATCGGCGCCGTCGCCGCTGGTGCCGTGGGCGGACCGGTTGTGGTGCTACTCGTACTCTTGGTTTGGAACTCCATCAGCGCGGCGAAGACTCTAGATCGCCAATGGGCGGAGAAACTCGCCGACGCGAAGGAGGCGCGCGACAAGGAGCGCGCAGAACTCAGTGCGGAGGTCGAACGCGCTAAGTGTCGCGAGGAACGATGGCAGCGCATCGGGGCAGAACTCCTCAGCGTGTCGGTGGGTGCTCGCCCTCGCGCGCTGCCTGGGGGCGAGGGGCTATACCCTGAGAAGGTTGCCCCGGCGCTAAATCGCGCCTTCGGGCGCAACCTCGACGCACCCACTCAAGCAGTGGAGTGTTTTCGCTTCTTGCGTGCGCTCGGCATTACAACCGTCGAGTCATTCGAGGAGCTTCTCAGGGACAAGATGCTTCATCGGACAGTCGAGGAGCTGCTCAGCCAAACCGGACAGGGGGAGATGGGGCCGATCGAATTATGCACCTGGGGAGCGCGGCTCCACATCGCCCCGCTGGATGAACGCCCAGCCGTGGAGGAAGAAATCAGGGCCGCCCTTTTCCGCATCGCCTGACTCTCCCCCCGAATCAAACTGAGACACTACAAGCCAGGTCGTCCCCCTACCTCGCCCGCGTCGCTGGTGGTACACTCACTGCGTCTCTCTTTCGCTTCCGCTTCCTGAACGAATCCCGCCCGAAGCGGAGGAGAGATGGCAACAGAGTCCCTGCCCGAAAGCGCATCGATCAGCCTAGAGAACTGGGTTGTCTCCCTCGGGACGGTGATTGCCAAGTCATCCGAGGAGTCTCTGTACCCAGCGTCGAACCTGACGCTGTTCGACCGCACCGAGCGTTGGTGGACGACCGACTCCACGACCGACGGAACGGTGGACGTCCAGCTGACGTCGGCGAAGATCCCCACGTTCTTCTCCCTCGGCGACTCCAACCTCGACGCCGCAGAGACGGTTACACTGATCGGCTCCGAGAACTCCCTGTTCAACGGCACGGGGAACGACCTGACGTGGACGTTCACGACGTGGGCGCAGTCGGATATCGGGAAGCTGCTGCGCTGGTACATGGGCGACCCGGATTCGGGCAGTGCGGCGGCGAGGGAGTACTGGCGCCTCAAGCTTCCCGCCAACGGGACGGCCGACGCGAATCACAAGCTTGGGGCGTTCTGGCTAGGCGAGCACGACGACTTCCTTCTCGCCCCAGGCTGGACGGAGCGGCCGATCAACCCCGCGCGCTGGGTAGGGAGGTACCGCGTCCACCGCGAGCTCGGCATAGAGACAACCTCACGCCTCGCCTGGGATCCCTACTACACGTTCAAGGAGAAGCTCGAGAAGCTCTCGGCCTCGCAGCAGAAGCATTGCATCCTCGACCTGCACGGCAACACGACCACCGACGCCATCAAGAAGGTGTCCGCGCGCTACGGGATCATCGAGGGTGGGAGTGTTCGCAGCGCGTCGCAACACGCCGACAACTCTGAAGTCTCATGGACGTTCCAAGAGACGCACGAAGAGTACCTCGGGGGCGCGTGAGCGATGTCGTCAAGGGACTTCGATCTGTTCTACGCCTCGGCGGACGGCGAGCCGGCGCTGCATACCTACGTCCTGGCCAACATCGACGGCGCCCAGACGCTGAACGCGAACGGGACGACGTTCGACATGAAGCTCGACTCGTCGTTCCTCGTGGGCGATCGGGTCACGTTGACCGACACGGTCGCTACTCCCGACGTCGTGACCAACTGCGTGATCACGGCGAAGGTGGCGTCCCCAGCGACAGTCACTCTCCGGCCGCTGTTCTCGGACGCGGACACAGGGGACGTGAGCGGCGTCGAGCACTCGTTCCCGGACAACTCCCAGCTTGCGCCTGTCGTCGGGCAGGACGCGGCGACGCTCGTCACTGATCTCTCCGAAGCACCCGAGGATGCCTACGAGTATATCGTCGCGGCGTGTGGGCGGATGGATCATGGCGCGACGGCCTCGCGAACCGTCGAAGCATGGGTGAGGCGCGCCCTCATCGACGACCCGCTGACGGGGGACAAGTACGGGGAGGCAAGAGTGACACTCCCCAACGCTGCCGGTAGCTTCGCCGACGCCTTCAACTACGTCAGCGCGTCGCACCACGCCTTGGACGGCGGGCAGCGCTACGAGTTCAAGTCGCAGTTCAAGAGCGTCCCGAACTCCGGCTACTCGTCGCGAATGTCGAATGCCAGGCTCATGGCGATTCGGATCGACCCGGACACTGTCTACCGGGCGGGCGACGGAAAGACGTCCGAGCAGACGTTCACTTCGAGCGAGATCTACCTGCAACTCGATGACGTACCGGCCGGGGACTATCTTCTAATCGCGTCTTGGCAGGCGAATGTGGACGATGCGAGCCCCACGGGAAGTGAATCCGCGCAGATTCAAGTCCGGTCGACGGGCCCGATTGCCGTCCAGCAGTTCAACGCGGTCGATACGAGTGACTTCTACCCGGGGGGCTTTTTCGGGAAGATTACCCTCGCCTCCATCGACGACCTACTGATCAAGGTATCGACCGGCGCCGGAGACACGGTCAAGGTCCGGCACGGGATGATCGTAGCCATCCCCCTCTCATCGCTCATGGGCGAGGTCGTGAGCCAGGTCGAGGACCCTGGCAATATCGTACTTTCCGACGACGAGTGGACGAGTCTCGAGGACTCCGGGCCTAAGACGCTACCCCGCCGTCGTCACGTCGAGGTGATCCAGTGCAGCGCGACGTCGAGTGAGCGCTTCGAACTCCGGCCGAAGTACGGGAACCCCAACATCTCCGACCCGACAGGGCTCGGGCTCCACGGCCAGACGCTCAACGGCGACGACCCTCGGCAGGCGACGTTCTTCTTTCACCGCTCCAAGTACGACGACGGGGACGTGACAAACGAACTCGAGGGCAGAATCCCCGACGATCCAACGGGTGGGACGATCAAGCTCAATGACGTCTACTTCACCTGGCTTCGCGAGAGAGCGGAACTCGACACCAAGCCACAGACACCCGTCACCATCGTCGCCGATATGCAGCCCGGCCTCCACATCAAGGCCATGGCCGCCGGAGGCGCGACGGACCGCTTCAAGAAAGCATTCCCCGGGTTCGGCCTGTTCTCCACCGTGAAGGTCAACTCCGAGCTGTACACGGAGGTCGCATCGACGGGCGCCATGGTGGCCAAGACGTGGTTCTGGGACACGGCGGCGCGAGAACTCTACATCCAGTTCGAGAGTGGCGACGCGCCTGGCGACTCGGATATCTATACCGTCGTCCAGCCGCTGGTTTGCGTCGGGCAATACCACGAGGACCTGATCGGACCGGACGGAGAGTTGCGGTCCTATGCCGCGCGGATCGACGGCGTTCCGGACGCGGCACAAGAGCTGACGTCGAGCGATGGGCGGTACAGCTCGGGCGTCACCCTGGGCTCTCTTGAACTCATCAACGGCGACGGCGAGTATGACGACAAGGACTCGCAGTGGCACTGGGACGGGTACCCGGCGCGGATCTACCTCACCCACCGAAGCCTCTCGAACGATCTGGCCGACGCTCAGGTAATCGCCGACGCGATCATGGGTAGGCCCCGGTGGTCGCCCGACGGGTTGCGGCTGACGCTGTTCGACCGCAGCCAGCTGCTACGAAAGACGGTCAAGCTCACCTCGGCCACGGTGAAGGAAGGCTACACCGGGGACGGGAACCTCGGCCCGCGCGACCGGGACGACCAGGAGTTTCCGTTCCTCTACGGCGTGCACCGCCGAGTAGTGGCGTACCGAACCCAGGCCAACGAAGGCACGACCCTCAGCAACGAGTACAAGTTCGCGAGCGATACGTCCCCAGTCGTGTCGGTCGATGCCGCCTTCCTAAACCCCGACGACCAGGAGGCGCTCGATATCGCCACGCACTGGTCGGGCAGTGCCGGCGACAAGATCGTCGACTTGGCCGTGGGTAGGATCGACCTGTCAAACGACGCCTTCGTTGACCCCGACCAGCCGCCAGACGTCATCTACATCAACGTCACGGGAAACCGCCCGACAGTGGGCGAGGCGTTCGAGGTTGTCCTGAAGGAGAGGGGTGGCCTCGTAGACACCGGCCTGGTGAAAGCATC
The DNA here is from genome assembly GCA_029262355.1 of Deltaproteobacteria bacterium. Classification (GTDB taxonomy): domain Bacteria; phylum Desulfobacterota; class Binatia; order UBA12015; family UBA12015; genus VGTG01. The sequence continues at coordinate 8,310 of JAJCZO010000359.1, read as the reverse complement.
CTTCCGGGGAATCGACCGGGGCGGGCGCAAGCAACTCGACATCGGCACGGGGAAGCTTCGGCGCGTCGCGGTGAACGTGGGCCTTCGCATAGACACGGGGGAGCGCATCGCCGACGTCCTCGATCGGCTCGCCGAGCACACCGGAACGTACTGGGGATGGAACCGGCAGGGCCGTGCCTTCCTCGACGTCCCCGACTTCGACGCCCACAACCTCGTGACGAATGGCTTCTTTGAGCTCGACGACGTGAGCGCCTGGCCATGGTCGGGCGAGGAAGGGGCCACACTCACCGTCTCTACGTCTCGAAGCTTCGCCGTGGGGGAGAATAGCCTCGAGATCGCCAACGGCTCGGACGCGGGCGCATACGCCGTGCAGCGCGTCCTCTTCCCACGCGCCGGGCACTACGTCGTGACGCTGCCTGCCCTCTCAATCTCCGGCAATGCAACGGCATTCAAGGTGGGTGTCCTGCCCGGCGACGGTGAGGAGTTGCAGTCGCCTGCCCAGACTCTCTCCACGACGCAATGGACACGCGTGACCTTCCCCGTGCTCATCGACCGTGGGCACGTCGGGCAGACGGAGATTCGCATCTACCCGGCCGAGGGCTCGGCGACGGCTACGACGGTAGCCATTGACGCCGTCGAGGTTTACGCCCTGGCCGCGGTCGCGGAGCAGAACTCCGAGGTGCTGTCCGTCGAGTATGAGGACGACGACGCCTTCGAGACTGCCGTTGGCTTCGACAGGGATCAGCAGAGTGGGCGTCACTCCACGGCGACAGTCGACCACGCCGGAGCGCTTGGCCTGTCCACAACAGAGCCGGAAGGCAAGCACGTCGTCGGGACGGCAGGGACGATCGACCTGTCCGACGCGCTCGTTACGGACGCCGCATCAGCTGCGGGTATCGCCGCCTCTCTCACCGCTACCCACGGCCGCCAGCGCCAGCGCATGGAGATCATCATGAAGAACCTCAGCCGTATCCCGATCATCGGCGACCGGATCATCCACCGAAATCACCCCCGCATTCCCGAGGCGTCAGACGGACACCCCGTCTGGAGAGTGGTGGAGTCCAGCTACGACGGCGACGACCCGCAGGACGTGCTGCTCACTGTGCGTCGCCAACTCGACCCAGCATTGGACCGGATGGAGGTCGTCTAAGAAGGCCCCTATCCGCGTGAGGGACATTCCCAAGACGGCGCAGGGGTGGGGGCGCCGAACCCATAGCTAGGCACGGCCGTTGTGTGTATAATGCTGGTGTTCCGATTCCACTTCCGCTTCCCGGGTTTTTTGGTCGAGGCAGGAATCGATGGGAGTCGCGAACAAGCAAAAGTGGAGGTACCCAGCCGAGCGCTGGATGCCGCTCATTGAGGCCGCGGCTGCTCGCCACGGACTCGACCCGCTGCTCGTCGCCGCACTCGTCCAACAGGAGAGTGCCGGGCCCTACACGCTACCCGATGGCTCGGCGAATCCCTACGCCATTCGCGTAGAGCGGGGATTCTGGCGTCGTTACGGGGCCGCAATGATCCGGATGGCAAGGCGATCGCCGTCGAAGTCCGACGACCGCTGGATGAAGTACCCCGACGTCGCAGCGAGTAGCTACGGCCTTGGTCAGATCATGTATCAGACCGCACTCGAGCGAGGGTTTGCGGGCAAATTCCCCACCGAACTGTGCGCCCCCGAAGTGGGCCTCGAGTTCGCGTGCCGGCATCTGGCGTGGTGCTTCAAGACGCAAGGGAATCGGACGGATGGGGCGCTGAAGAAGTACAACGGCAGCTCGACCTACCCACCGAAGGTCATCGCGCACAAGCGCGCAATCGAAGCCGCGAGAACGACGGAGGCCTAACCATTGAACTTCCCGTGGCTCAAAGTCCTCGGCTCACTCGTGGCACTGCTGGTCGGCGTCGGTGCCCTCGTGGGCGCGCCCATGGCCCTGCAGTCGCGCGTAGACGCGAGCCAGGACACCCGGATCGACCAAGTCGAGGAGGACCACCGCGCCGGCATCACGAGCCTTCGAGCCGCCGACCGCGAGCAGGCAAAGACCAGCCATGAGACGGCGCAGGTTCTGCGCGAGGCCATGGCCATCGTGAGGGAGATCGACAAGCGCGGGACGCTAGCCGGGCGCGAGCACGAACGAACACGGGGACTGCACAACCCATGACGGCACTCGACAGAGCGAAGCTCACGCAAGGGCGGGTTGCCGCTGCCGCCGCACGACGACTCGACGAGTCCGTGCGCAAGGCTGCCTGGCGCTCCCTGCCGCTGCGAGTGGGTCGCACCCTACCCCGCCCGCGCGTCGAACAACTCGACGACGGCGAGAGCTGGGTGCTGCTCGAGGACTACGCGGTCCAGAGCCACCGCGTCGGGATGCCTGACCTGATCGCGCCAAAGGGCTTCATCGGTGACGGGGCGTCGGTCCCTGGATTCTTTCACGGCTACATTCGGCCGGCCGGGCCCGCATTCAAGGCCAGTATTCCGCACGACTTCGGCTACGCGACGCACGCCGAGGCCAAAGCCTATCTCGACGACCAGTGGATGTACGACTTGCGGGCAAGTGACGTCCGCGCGAGCAAGGCATGGGTGGCCTACCAGGCCGTGTCCTGGTTTGGCTCCGGCCCGTTCAACAGCGGCCCGATGCGCTGGGCCGAACGCAGAGCGCGGTGGAAGTCCGTGCTCGAGGAGGAGGGGCTATGGCTCTCTCAGACGTCCTAGATGAAGCGGGCGGACCGCTCGCAACGATCAACGATGCACTGCAAGACAAGATGGGGGTTATTCTGGCGCCCGTGCGGGGCGCTGTCGTCGCCCTGGGCGCAGCCATACTCCAGGCAAAGGGAGGGGCGATCGTGGCCGCTACGCAGGCTGTGGACTCCGGTGCCGGTGCGGTTCAGCAAGGGGTGGAGTTCGCGCAGCAGAACCCCGAGCAGGCGGCGACGATGCTCACCGAAGCTGCGGGCGTTCCGTGGCTGGCTCCGCTTCTCGTCGGCCTTGCGGTGACGGTGAAGCGCCGGAGGGCTGGCGGCTGAGCCGCCTCCCGCCCGACGCCCTGCAAGCTCTCGAAGAGTGCATGGCCGACGGAGTGAAGAACGACGTAGCGGCGCCGTGGGCAGAACAGACGATCGGCTACCACCTCGAACACCTCGCACTTCATCTGATGAAGTTCGCCAGAGGCATCGAGCCACGGATGAACCTGCGCAACGCAGCGTGCCGAGGGATCCTGGCTCTCGCTGTCTACCTTCGCTCAGCAGAAGGAACCCCTTCAATGCCATGCTGAGCGATGCGGGGGGCGGGGCCTGGGGTGGGCTCAGGCTCCGTTTCCCGGGTTGTCCAGGCCGCGAAAGAGGAAGTATTCGTCGAGCACCGCCCGCATCTCATCACGCACGAACTCGTCCCATCGGGTGGGCTTCCTGACGACGTGTTGGAATAGGTCCCTGAGTTGCCTCAGTATCTCGACAGCAATCGCCGTGTCTGAGCCATCGTGCGGATCACGATCGGGGTTGAACTGGATGATCGCGTCGAGGGCGCGCTCCTGTACGCCCTCCCAATCGCCGGTGCCGTCGTCGGCCTCTATCGCGTCAAACGCATCCCTGGTGTGCCGTCGGGGCAGGCTTCGAGTGTCTCTAGTTTCTCTGACCAGTGGTTCATAACCCCTCCAACTTTGGCGGCTCCGGGTAGTGCTTACGAACTATGTCGGCACACTTCGCAAGCGTGGCGGTGCGGGCGGCGGAGTAGGCGGTGCGGGCGGCGGAGTAGGCGGCGGCGTCGGCGGCGAAGTAGGCGTCGGCGGCGTCGGCGTAGGCGGCGTCGGCGGCGGCGTCGGCGGCGGCGGCGGCGGAGGAGGCGGCGGCGGCGAAGGCGGAGGCGGCGGCGAAGTAGGCGGAGGCGGCGGCGTCGGCGTCGGCGTCGATTCGCACCTGCTCTAAAGTAGGAGCATCTTCACCACCCCTCGCCCAAGCCTCTGCGGTTTCGATAGCAATCCTCGGCCGGTCCTCACCTTCCTTTACGAGATGCAGAACCAGGCGAGCGCAGTCGCATGCGGCCAAGACTAGAGGCCGCCTACTGTCATCACCCGGCGGTCCGGCAACCTCCCCACAAAGCCACAGCATGTGGTCGCCCCGCTTACAGGCAGCCCATGCGGCTTCTATTGTAGGGAACTGCTTCGCGAACTCGACGCCTTCGGGGCAGGCTTCGAGTGTCTCTAGTTTCTCTGACCAGTGAGGGGCTGGTTGAGGCATTCGTGAAGTGCCGAGGTCGCCTCCGGCCGCACTCACGACTCCACCTCGAACCGATCGCACATGTCGTCCGCGTCGACTGGCCCACTAGCGTGCGGATCGATCTTCTCTGGGTACTCGCACGTCCCACCGCGACGGATGCCGCCAGGCCAACGCCGGTTCGGGGTGCGCAGGAGTAAAGGGTTCGGCTTGTCGGTGTTCGGGTCGTGTCGGTAGTACAGACACCGGCCGCAGGATCGGACGTACTTTCTCATGACTCAGGCCCCGCCTCTAAGTCGAACACTTCCTCAAGCGGCACACCCAACGCCCGACTGATCTTCAGAGCAGTCGATAGACTCGGAACGATGTGCCTGCGCTTGATGCGGTTGATGTGGCACGGCATGACTCCGACCATCGCCGCGAGGTCGGACTGCTTCAGGCCACGCTCGGCGAGGATCTCCCCCAGCTCGTTCTGTATGGCCGTCATGCCGCCGCCATTCGTAGTCGAGGAGGAAGGCGCGGCAGACGCCCATTGCCGAGGGCTCGTCCACCGTTGCGATGCTCCTCCAGCCCCGCCCGAATGAAGTCCGCACTCAGGTCGAGTACGTCGCAAATCACCTCGAAGGCGTGGATGTGACTGCGTGAGCGAGATCTCAGCCAGGCCAGGTCTTCGGAGTCGCCCTTCTCTGCCCCCCGAATGCCGTGCTGGAGCTGCTCGATCATGAGACTAGTCTCCGCCGTCGGCTGTCGCTCGCTATAGTCGGGCAGGTCGCGGATGCTCGACAAGGCACGCGCGACTTCCCTACGCTCTCGCTCGTTGGTTCCGCATCCACGCCCCACCCCCACACCACCATTGACTGCCCTCATTCCTGCGGCCCCACTTCCGGCGCCTGGTTGGGGTGGCCGAAGAACGCCACCTCCGTTCGGCTGACACGTTGGTTCAGGACGCGAAGCTGAGCGCCCATCAACTCCATGGACTCCTTCATCGCGTCGAGTGTCGCGCCGATACTGCCCATGGTCTGGATGAGGTTGGCGCCGTGTTGGGCTAGCCAAAGCTCCAGCTGGGCCCGGTCTCCTGGCTGCAGAGGCCCCTTCGCCGCCTTCCCCGCCAACGATGCGAACGCCGCCAGATCGTCGATGTGCACCGTCACTGCTCCGTCCCCATGATGCGGATCACCCAGCACGGCATCCGGTAGTCGCGGGACGACGATGGGTCTCCGCCGTTGACGACGTAGAGCTCGCACTCGTCGGGAACGCCAGTGAAGCCGTTCACTCGAAGGAACTCCGTCCGGGCCCGGCGGTCCTCGACCGGGGCTCTCGCCAACTCCGAGCGCCTCGTGTACTCGCGCTCCAACTTCGCTCCGTGTGCGGCCTGATAGGACCCGAACAGCGACAGCACCATCAGGGCGCCCACTAGACTCGCTAGAATCGTATCTCGCATATCCCCCTCCCCCTTCAGTGCGACAGCACTTGCTGCCGGCGGTGATGAATTTCGGCCAGTCGGATGCGGCGTGCTTCGAGCCGCTCGTCCTCAGCTAGACTCTCGAGCGAGTCGGCCAGGACTTCGGACGGGTCGAGGATGGCGCCGCAATCCGGGCACGCATCGGGCGACAATCCTCCGGGCATCTCGACCGCGATGGAGGCGCCGCACTTCCGGTGCTCGACCTTCACTGCACTCATCCCCTGCCCCCTCCCGCGAGACGATCGAGGCCGGCTTCGACTTCGTCCGACTCTCGGCCCGATCGCTTCGCCTCTCGTGCCGTCGTGCAGAGAATCTCCGAGCACTCCTCGATCTCTTCGGGGGTGAGCTTGATCCTCTGAAGCGTCTCGGCGTCTTCAGCCCAGATCGAGTCGGCGAAGTACGAGCCGGAAAACCCGACACTCTCGTCCCCCTCTTCGAACTGAACGTCGCCGTGGACGATGAAGGTGCGCTCCACTGCGGTGGTGGTGGTGACGTTCATGACTTCGCCTCCAGATCGCGAACACTGATGCAGAGGAGCATGATGATGCCCGACTGGCCCAGGTCGCCGTCATACGGTGCGCCGTAGAGCCAGAGCGCACATCCCACCGTGTCCACGGCGAGGCCGACGGCGCACGCCGCAGCAGCGAAGTTCCAGAACCCCCTGCTCATCGCCCCGCCCCCCTCAGCAACCGCCCAAGCTCGACGTCGACCTTGGCGAACTCCCACCCGTTGGCCACCTCGCGGAGTGTCACCCATACGTACTCGTCCTTGCCCCAATCGAAGCCCTGCAGCTCGGCCGCAGACACGATCACGCCCACGTCGCTGGCAAGGTCGCTCTCCAACCCCTCGTCATGTGGGATTGTCGTCGGATACTCCGGGGCGGCCGTGGTTCCATCCACGTCGCTGTCGAGGTGAACGAGGGTTCCGGGCTCCATGAGCAGGCGGAGCTTCGAGCGAAGGACGCCAAGGCGGGCGGCTACTCTGTCGAGAGCGGTGTGCGCACTCATGCCGCCACCTCCTGTTCGAACTTCTCGGGCAAGTGCGCCCGCGCGAAGTTCACGAACCCCCGAATCGCTCCGATCAGGTCCGTCTCCATGTCCGGGTACCGATAGAAATCGAGGGCGTGGAAGTCCTTCAGCTGGATCGGCTTGTCGCTCCGCGCGTTGTTTCGGACGAACACCGAGTAGCGGAACCGATCGCAGTCGAAGATGCTCAGGTAGCTTCTCCACTGCCAGGCGTTCGCGTAGCGCTCCAGGTCGTAGCGCTTTGTGAGCTTGTGGTCCCAGACAGTCCGACCGTCGAGGCCGTCGACCTTGCCGCGCAGTTCGACCTGCGTCCCGTCTATGTCGAAGACCTTCGAGCCGAAGAGTTCGCGAACCGGCGGCAACGCCGCCTCCTCGTCGAACATGAACGCGAACCGGAAGCCGTCGTGCTCGAACTCGTCGAGGGAGTCTCCAGCCTGCGCGTGCTCGAGGACGTGATGGAAGGCCGTCCCTGCGGCCATGTCGGCCGTTGGCGGGTCCTCCCGGCGGAACCTCCGCAGGAGTTCCGCCAGGCCTAGCTCCGACTGCCTATAGTACTCTAGGCCGTCCAGGTCTGTGACGGACAATCTCACCGCTCAGCCCGCCGCCTGCGCTTCGGGTTCCGATGCCGCCTCGGCGTTCGCGAAGGTGCCCGCGTCCTTGTCGAACCGGAACCCCTTGGCCTTCGCCGCTCCCCAGAGAATCCGCTTCACGTTCTCGCGGACCGACTCGTCGGCTTCGAGGACTGGTTGGATGAGGGAACTGAAGTCGTCGACGCTCTCCGCTTCGTCGATGCTCGACTTCCACTCCGACAGCGCCTCAGCCGCAACGCGCTGCCCCTCCGTCTTCTCGTTCAGCTTGTCCTTCATGGCCTGGATTACGTTGGCCAGGAAGTTCGGAGACTTGGAGAAGTCGGGGACCTTCATCGGCGCGAGTCCTGCGCAATTCTTGCAAACGGCGGACGACGTCGGGTCGAAGTTGAGCACCTTGTCGTTCCCGACCTGCGCCATGTAGCCGACCGCATCCGCGACCTTGATGACCTCGTGCTTCGAGCCCCCTTGGAAGTCAGGCCTCACGATCAGGTCGTCACCTCGCTTGTCCTCCGTGTCGTGGGCCAGAATCACTACGTCCTTCTGCAGCTTGCGAAGGTCGCTGACCCACGACGTGAAAACGGCTTTCAGTTCGCCGTAGCCCTGAAGCGTGAGCGCTCCGCTGCCCGTCGTGCTCTTCGGGTTGGTTTTCCCGATGTGCGACGTGATCGCGTCCAGTGCCCGACCGCCCGTGTCGACGACGATGGTCTTGTACGGCTCGAGATCTTCCGGGCTCAGCCGGACAACCTCGGTCCAGTCCTCGACGCGCACCGTGTCCTTTCGGAAGCCAGAGCGGTGCGACCCCTTGTCGAAGTCCAGCAGCAATGGGGCGGCTGCCGTGTATCCGGCGGATGTCTTACCGATGCCGGGCTGGCCGTAGACGAGGACGACTAGCTGCTCGACGGTGATTGGGTCGGTGCTTCGAATGATCTTGAGTGCCATCTGCTCTGCCTCCTGGCGCGCGCGGCGCCGCTCGATGCATCCGGTATAACCGGTTATACTGGATGCGTCAAGAGGCATGGCCTGGGGGTTGGTCTAC